>NZ_BAABWE010000006.1:0-232830 GCF_040371755.1 Oceaniserpentilla sp. 4NH20-0058 | reverse complement strand
CGGAAAAGTGAAGCGCCTTCCGACGTGTGGGAAATTTACAATACGGAAACATCAACTGTCGGAAGGCGCTTCGCTTTTCCGACTTACGGGTTATATTCTGTTTATAAACCAAGCTCTTTAATTGAAGTTGTGTCATAAAACTGAAACTGGATAGGACAATTATGTTTTATCATTCTACGCCAAACCATAATAAAATTTTGTGCACTCTCAGTATTCCAAAATGACTCCGACAATTCTAAATATTTTAAAACAGCTTCTTTTTTCCCACGTTTATACAATTCTCTAATTAATGTTTTATCTGGTCCAAAACTACCTAAAACAGGTGACCCTTTAACTTCTGTTGAGGCAAGCAAATAACTGATAGCTTCATCTTCGTTTCCTGAGTGTAGTGCCAACCATCCTTTAGCAATATTAATATTGTGAATAGAGTCACTAGTGCCTACAAATGAGTTTTTCAATTTTTGTAAAATGGTAGCTTGATTTTTCTCATAAGCAACGATGTTATTTAGCGCAATTTCTCTTGTATCAAAACGAGCGCTGAGTACTACATTTTGATATGAGGAAATCTCATTTTCATTCATACCTTCTAGGGCTTTTTGATATCTTTCTTTATCTAGCTTTTCGTAAAATGCATGTCTCTTTTCAACGTAAGAAATATATTGTGGGTCTGTGCAGCCAGAATATTGTCCTGCAACAGCCATCTGAGTAAACAGAACTAAAATTATTGTGATTGGTAATTTCATTATTTATAAACATCCATATTGTGAACACTATTGAAAAATATAACGCCTGCCAGCAAAGGCGAGTTTACGAGTCCAGCCAGCTTGCTGGCGAATTGGCTGGCTTTGTTATTCGGTTTTTAAATTAAAGCATTTCCATGAAGCTGATTTTGAACCTTATAAGTCCATTTTCATCATATTCAGCAGTCACGACTGTTGCTGCATCACTATAGAAATGTTCACATTTTGGAGGACGAGTGCTCATGGACCATTGCAGTTGGGCAGCTATTTGTTCCTGATTTAGCTTATTCTGGTACTGGAACATAATCTCTCCTTCTGCGTCATTAACTCCTAAGGATTTAGATACGAACTCCTTTGTAGAGCCAATTTTAATACCAGATTCTGTAATGATCTTATTTGGATTTATGCTTGTTTTGACGCAATGCTTAGGGAGGTTGTTTTCTTTAACTTTTAATATTTCAAACGCATTCATATCCCATGCCGTGTATTTATAAAATATGAGAGCAGTAGATTTATCTTCTGACAGGAAGCATGCGTAGTCAGAACAAGATGCACAGCCCGGACGATCATTAGATATTAATGGTTTTGGAAATGGAGCTGCGATATCAACCATGCTATTTGTAGGAATGTTAAGGCCCATTATGGTCAAGTTTGAGGGGGCAACCTTGCCATTTGGCGATTGCGAATAGCGCGAAACCTTAGTCTGAGGCTCATTACTACAGTCTGGGGCAGGCCATTGCTTTAATTCTGAAGAGAAAGCGGAAAAAGAAAACAAGAATAAACATATAATTCTTATCATTTTGATTCTTCTCATTTAAGCCGAATAACATTTTAATCATAAGACCTTGCAAGCTTCACTACCTTGCAAGGTACTAAAAACTCATTATCTACAATCTACATCCATAGCACCAACAATTATAAGAAAATGACAAAGTCTATTGAGAGCCTACAGTAAATCACGCCTGAAACGATAACAAAATGCGCCATTTATACACGGCAACAACCAAATTCTAATTCACTATATGAGATACCTGCCGTGGATAGTTAGGCGCGAAGCGGGGTTACGGGGAAAGCGTAGGTTTCGAGCGAAGCTCCCCCGAGAAAAAGAAACCGTGCTGGCAAAGGCGATGAATCTAGCAACACCTTAATTAATGCACAGTTCAGAAATAGCGCACATGCGATTGTCGGACTGAAGTCCGACCTACAAATAAGGATTACCCTTGTGCGGGTAAGGTGGTGCAAGCAGCACCGTTTTAGGACCAACCACAAACCAAGCCCGTAACGATAACAAAATGCACCATTTATACACGGCAACAACCAAATTCTAATTCACTATATGAGGTACCTGCCGTGGATAGTTAGGCGCGAAGCGGGGTTACGGGGAAAGCGTAGGTTTCGAGCGAAGCTCCCCCGAGAAAAAGAACCGTGCTGGCAAAGGTAATGAACCTAGCAACACCTTAATTAATTCACAATTCAGAAATAGCGCACATGCGGAAAATTAAGCAAATTAAGATAGACACGCAACACAAGCATGAAATATCAGAGACATACTCAGGAGGATTATTCGCCCTTCGGGCCGTCACTCGCAGGCTCCCTCCGTGCACTCGCTTCGCTCGGGTCGAACCTACGGAGGATCTCACCCGCCTGAGCGCATCTTTCTTTAAAGCCACAAACTCGAGGCAAAAAAAAACCTGCATTAAAATGCAGGTTTTTCTTGAATCTGGTGCGCATCACCACTATTGAAACCTGAAACAACGGACAGGAGGATTGACTGCGCTTCGCGCCCCCTGCGGGCGACTTCGTCGGTCTTGCCTTCGGCAATCGAACCTACGGAGGATCTCACCCGCCTGAGCGCATCTTTCTTTAAAGCCACAAACTCGAGGCAAAAAAAAACCTGCATTTTAATGCAGGTTTTTCTTGAATCTGGTGCGCTCAGGAGGATTATTCGCCCTTCGGGCCGTCACTCGCAGGCTCCCTCCGTGCACTCGCTTCGCTCGGGTCGAACCTATCGGAGGTTCTCGTCCTTCCTAAGCGCATTAATGCTTGAATCACAAATTTTGTGACGAAAAAAAAGCCCACATTTTCATGTGAGCTTTTCGTAATCTGGTGCGCTCAGGAGGATTCGAACCTCCGACCGCCTGGTTCGTAGCCAGGTACTCTATCCAGCTGAGCTATGAGCGCAAGACTGATAATTTAAGATCTAATGAAAAATCTTTCCCTATTGTTTTTAAGCAGTATCAGTAGTCTGTTTAAAAAATGGTGCGCTCAGGAGGATTCGAACCTCCGACCGCCTGGTTCGTAGCCAGGTACTCTATCCAGCTGAGCTATGAGCGCATCGTTAGGGCGGCGAATTATAGTTAAACCAAATGATTAGTCAACCATCGCCACTTTTTATTTAACTAAGGAAGTTTTAATAAAAAGAATTAGTAGTGGCGGAGAGAGAGGGATTCGAACCCTCGATAAGATTTCTCCTATACACCCTTAGCAGGGGTGCGCCTTCAGCCACTCGGCCATCTCTCCAACACGCGGCGTATGTTACCACTTTATTTTGAAAATAAAAGGAAAAATTTCAATGAAATTAACACATTAGCGTTAAATCACTCTTCGTCTGGCTGATCTTTTTCTTTTTGAATGCGTTGGTAAATTTCTTCACGGTGTACAGCAACCTCTTTGGGCGCGTTTACACCAATTCGAACTTGGTTACCTTTAACACCTAATACAGTAACAGTGACTTCGTCACCAACCATTAGAGTTTCACCAACACGACGCGTTAAAATGAGCATTTTATTCTCCTGAACATGTGGTTTGCACAACTAAAGAAAACCACTTCAATCCCCGATTTATGCAAAAACGGGCATCCATAAGATTTATTATTGACCAGCTTTGGAAAATTAAAAGCTTCATATTCTTCCTTTCCATAATATTTAGTTATGGAAGACAGGAAAATAGTGGCTTACTGGTCCTTTACCTAGGGTGCGATGGTATCCCAACGCAATTTTACTAGAAGATGTCTAATCCTTGACGTTCTTCTTTATTTACTGAGCATCGTTGTCTAAATCAAATGCTGTGTGCAAAGCACGAACAGCCAGCTCTAGATACTTCTCGTCGATGACCACAGAAATTTTGATTTCAGAGGTGGAAATAATTTGAATATTGATGTTCTCTTGCGCTAATACATCAAACATCTTGCTAGCAACACCCGCATGGCTGCGCATTCCCACACCCACTAATGATACTTTTGCAATATCGTTAGCACCTGTGACTTCACGTGCACCTAAACTTTTCGCTACTTCATTTAAAACGGCTTCCGCTTTTGTGTAGTCGTTACGGTGTACGGTAAAAGTAAAGTCAGTGGTTTTATCCGCAGCTACGTTTTGAACAATCATGTCCACTTCGATATTTGCCGCGCCCACTGGACCTAAAATCTTTGAAGCCACACCAGGAATATCTGGCACACCTAAAACGGTTAGTTTCGCTTCGTCACGGTTAAATGCAATTCCGGAAATTACTGGCTGTTCCACTGATTCATCATCCTCTATTGTAATAAGGGTGCCGTTACCTTCTTGGGTACTGTGTAATACACGCAGAGGCACTTTATATTTACCAGCAAATTCTACTGAGCGAATTTGTAATACCTTGGACCCAAGGCTGGCCATTTCAAGCATTTCTTCAAAAGTAATTTTGTCCATGCGACGAGCTTTTTCAACTACTCTAGGGTCGGTTGTGTATACGCCGTCTACGTCGGTGTAGATATGGCACTCGTCTGCTTTTAGTGCTGCCGCTAGTGCAACACCTGTGGTATCCGAACCACCGCGACCAAGAGTTGTAATATTACCGTCATCGTCAACACCTTGGAAACCTGCCACTATAACAACGCGGCCTTCATCTAAATCACTGCGAATTTTTTGTGTGTCGATGTCTTGGATACGCGCTTTCATGTGGGCGCTATCAGTTAAAATTTTAACTTGTGAACCCGTATAAGAACGTGCCGGTACGCCAGCCTTGTTTAAGGCCATGCTTAATAATGCAATGGTCACTTGCTCACCAGTACTAACCAGTACATCCATTTCACGTGGAGTCGGCTGATCACTAATAGCATTTGCCAAACCAATTAAGCGGTTGGTTTCACCGCTCATGGCGCTCACGGCTACAACAACGTCGTGACCTTGGTCTTTAAATTTTTTAATTTTTTCAGCTACACCTTGGATGCGCTCTACGCTTCCAACCGAGGTGCCGCCATACTTGTGTACGTACAATGCCATGGTTTCAAGGTCTTCAAAAAAAGGGTACAAAAATTGGGCGCTAATTAGACACTAATTAACGCCGTTTTGGAACTATCACTATAGGTCATTTATTAAAATACAGAGCCTCATGACACTAAAAGTGAATTAACCACCCGATTAAGGATAAGGCTGAAAGCGGTTTACCACCTCAACCTGTTTGCTTTATCCATAAATCGTTGGGCTATAGATTCGCTTCGCTCCATGTAGCAAACGCTTCAAGCGCGTCTTTAATGCCTTCTGGTTTTTTACCACCCGCTTGGGCGCAAGTTAGAGTGTGGTTTGCCGCACCACACGCCTAAACCTTTACAGGTTCGCTTCAGCCCACTTATCAAACGCAGCCAGTGCGTCTTTAATGCCTTCTGGTTTTTTACCACCTGCCTGCGCAAGGTCGGGTTTGCCGCCACCACGGCCATCCACGTATGGGGCCATTTCTTTCACAATATCCCCCGCTTTAACTTTACTAGTTAAGTCTTTTGTTACACCTGCAATTAGGGTCACTTTTTCCCCTTCACTGCTGGCTAGTAAAATCACTGCACTGCCCAGTTTGTTTTTAAGCTGATCCATAGCGCCACGCATGGCGGGTACATCGGCTCCGTCTAATTGTGCAGCCAGTACTTTAATACCGTTAATCTCTTTAGCGCCGGCGGCTAGATCTGTTCCCGCACCTGAGGCTAGTTTGGTTTTAAGCTGCTGTACGTCTTTTTCAAGTTGACGGCTTTTAGCGACGGCAGCTTCTACTTTTTCTAATACGCTGTCGCGATTTGATTTCACTTGCGCGGCGATGGCGTTAATGGTGTTTTCCATTTGCGAAATGTAATCATAAGCGGCTTCACCTACTACCGCCTCAACACGACGCACGCCTGCTGCTGTGCCAGATTCACTGATGATTTTCAAAAAGCCAATATCCCCTGTGCGATTGGCGTGCGTACCACCACAGAGTTCAACCGAGAACTGCTCACTGCCCATTGACAGTACACGTACTTCGTCGTCGTACTTTTCGCCAAATAAGGCCATGGCCCCTTCTGCTTTGGCCGCTTCAATGTCCATTAATTTGGTGCTAACTGGTGTATTAATACGAATTTGTTGGTTCACTATGGTTTCAACGGTTTTAAGTTCATCCGCGGTCATTGCTTCAAAATGAGCAAAGTCGAATCGTAGGCGATCCGGAGTACATAACGAGCCTTTTTGCTGCACATGGTCACCTAGCGTATTACGTAACGCTGCATGCAATAGATGTGTAGCAGAGTGATGCAATGCAGTTTGCTGGCGTTTATGTGCATCGACATTGGCACTTAAGGTATCACCCACTTTTAGTGTGCCTGCTTTTACTTCACCGTGATGCAAATGATTTTTTTGCTCTTTGGTGGTATTGCTAACGATAAACTCGCTTGCACCATTTGTTAGAACCCCAGTGTCGCCCACTTGACCACCGGATTCGCCATAGAATGGCGTGCTGTCTAGCACCACCATGCCTGCTTCCCCTGCGGTTAATGCATCAACTGCATTGCCATCTCTAAATAGTGCTATCACCTTACCTTGGTTTAATAGACTCTCGTAACCTGTAAAGTCTGTGGTGCCATCTAGGTTTAGGGTGTCGGTGTAGTCTACTTTGAAATTAGAGGCGGCACGGGCTTTGGATTTTTGTTCTTCCATGCAGGTTGCAAAACCCGCTTCGTCCACTTTTAAATTTTTCTCGCGGGCGATGTCTGCGGTTAAGTCCACAGGGAAGCCATAGGTATCGTAAAGCTTAAAGACGGTTTCACCGGCAATGATATCGCCTTTTAATTCAGAAATAGCGGTTTCTAGTAACTTCATGCCGTTATCTAGTGTTTTAGCAAACTGCTCTTCTTCTAGTTTTAGGATTTTTTCCACATGGGGCTGGTTTTTAACCAGTTCTGGATAGGCTTCGCCCATTTCCTTCACTAACGGTCCTACTAGCTTATAAAAGAATAAATCGGTAGCACCTAAAATATGACCATGACGTAATGCACGACGAATAATACGGCGCAGAACATAACCACGGCCTTCGTTTGATGGCATAACACCGTCGCTGATTAAAAAGCTACAAGATCGAATGTGGTCAGCAATTACCAATAAAGACTTACTGTCTATATCTTTGGTACCTGTCACGTCAGCAGCCGCTTGAATTAAGCTTTGGAATAAGTCGATTTCGTAGTTGGCGTGAACCCCTTGCATGATGGCAGAGATACGCTCAAGGCCCATACCAGTATCCACAGAAGGCTTAGGCAATGGCTCCATAGTGCCGTCAGCATGACGGTTGTATTGCATAAATACGTTGTTCCAAATTTCAATGAAACGGTCTCCATCTTCTTCTGGTGTGCCCGGTTTACCACCCCAGATGTGCTCGCCGTGATCAAAGAAGATTTCAGTACACGGGCCACATGGACCAGTGTCTCCCATTTGCCAGAAGTTATCTGATGCGTACTTTTCGCCTTTGTTATCACCAATACGGATTATTTTATCAGCCGCTAGACCCATTTCTTTGTGCCAGATGTCATAGGCTTCATCGTCGTCGGCGTAGACGGTCACTAACAGTTTTTCTTCTGGCAGGTTTAGCCATTCTTTGCTGGTTAAGAATTCCCATGCATATTTGATGGCATCTTGCTTGAAGTAATCACCAAAGCTGAAGTTACCTAACATTTCAAAAAAGGTGTGATGACGGGCGGTATAACCTACGTTTTCTAAGTCATTGTGCTTACCACCCGCACGAACACAACGCTGGGAGCTGGTAGCGCGGGTATATGAACGATCATCTTGGCCTAAAAACACATCCTTAAATTGGTTCATACCAGCATTGGTGAACATTAAGGTTGGGTCATTACCTGGAATCAGAGAGCTACTGGCGACCACTTCATGTTGCTTGCTTGCAAAGTAGTCTAGAAATGCTTGTCTAATTTCTGCGGTTTTCATACTTCGTCCATCAAGGGCGCCTTGTTTTAGGTAGATAGGCGCATAGTTGTCAAATTAAAGGGCGTTAGTATACCGACAAAGCCAGCGCCAGACGAGAGTTTGCGTGATTAGCTATGTAATTGGGTTAATGTGTTTTACCCATGAGATACAAGTATGCTTGCTTTCTATATTAGAATAACCTAAATTAGATACACGTGAATTAACAGGAGAATACCATGTCTATCGATCGTTTTGTGTTTGCTATTGCTGGCTTGTTTATCCTAATCAGTGTTGGTTTAAGCCAAGTTCACTCCGTTAACTGGCTTTGGCTCACTGGTTTTGTTGGCTTTAATATGCTGCAAGCAGCGTTCACTGGGTTTTGCCCACTGGCTAAAATATTAAAAGCCACAGGTATCAAGCCCGGCCCTGCCTTCAATTAATACAGGATCTTACAATTGCTAACCCATTAGCTATTGAAACAGCGTGTTACAGCACCCATAATGGTGGCACATTTTGTGTACACCTTATGGGTTAATGTGAAAAAGCTATCCCTCCTTGTCCTTGTTGTTCTTATTACAATTGCTGCAGGTCTATCTACCCATGATGAATCAGGGCAACAGATAGACGAATGGGCGAAGCAAACTGCTGTTTTATTCAAAGACAGTATTCATTTCTTTTCATCTTTAAAGCCAAGCCCGTCTACAGATCAAGACACCTTAGATGAAATTCAGAAAATCGATGAAGCCATCGAGTCATTACTGCCCGGTCAACCTATTGATTTACGCTATCTGCCCGAACCAGATTCAGACATTAAAATCGCAAGTGATACACCAAACACAACCCCAAACGACTTATTACCAAATTTATTCATACCCAATAAAACATCAGGAGCCTCTGTAAAGGGTGAGTTATTCACCGATGAGGAAGACAAAATCATTGGTGGTAAGGTTCAATTAGCCATTCCTACGGATATGTAACATGACGGCACTTGCGTGTGTATTATTGATTTTTTCTGGGTTAACTTTAATGGTTGTTTATGCGGTTGGCCCGTTTGCCAATGACCCTTGGCTTGCCATTCACGTCCGTTTCAAAACGTTAAGCGCTGTTACACAAGTCTCATTGAAGTATTCGGCTTTATCGGTGAGCATTGTCTGTAGTTTACAGATTATTGGAGTTTTCCCTTGGTTGAAGTAATTTCAGGGCACTTAGGCAATGGCCGATGGCGTTTTAAAGAAGTTGATAACGTCATTATATTTACACTTATTCAGGCGTTTAACCGCCACGACGAGTTCCGTATTGGCCCTGATCAAATTTTGGGTTATGAAATAGAGCAAACACTCGAAGATAAAGTATTAGTAAAAATAAATTTTTCTGACCTTCGTTATTGCCGCTGCTACATCTCAAATAGTGATCTTCACCACTTAGACACTATGGTCATTTCACAAGCAAAGGCCCCTGAATACAAAGCTAATAATGACCCTTGGATCAATGGGTTGATTGCCTTTTTTGCCGCTTGCATCGTTTACCAATTCTTCAAATAAAGCCTCCCTTCTGTTTGTCACATTTGTGTAATGTTATGCTTTGTTTATAATGTCACGTCCAAAAACACCTAAGTCTTAATCATTAGAGATATTTCTAGAATACGCCTAGTTACTTGGGTCTATTCTAAAACTATTTATTTTGGACATTCTCAATGAAAAACATCGTTATTGTAGGCGGCGGTGCTGGTGGACTAGAGCTGGCAACCAAACTTGGTGATACCTTTGGAAAGCGCAATCAAGCTAATATTCACCTTGTTGATGCAAACAACACCCATTTATGGAAACCGCTTTTACATGAAGTTGCCACAGGATCATTAGACAGCGGCATTGATGAGCTAAGCTATCGCGCACAAGCGTACAATCACCATTTTAAATTTCATATTGGTCGTATGAATAATCTTGATCGCGATCAAAAAGAGATCATTCTAGAACCGATTTCGGATGAAAACGGTGAGTTGATTCTGCCAGAACGCCGCTTGCAGTATGACACGTTAATATTAGCCATCGGCAGTCAAACCAATGATTTTGGCACCAAGGGCGCTAAACAACATTGTTCGTTTTTAGATAGTCGCTCTCAGGCAGATAAATTCCACCAAAAGCTTTTAAACACCTACCTTAAAGCGAATAACACTGCAGCCCAGAAAGGCAACTACAAACTTAATATCGCCATTGTTGGCGCGGGTGCAACCGGTGTTGAATTAGCGGCAGAGCTGCATAATACAGCCAGTGAATTGTCAGCTTATGGTTTAGACCGTTTATCCAAAGATCAGCTACAAGTCACTATTATTGAAGCCGGTGAGCGCATTTTACCGGCTTTACCTCCAAGAATTTCTTTAGCCGCCCACAGAGAACTTGAAAAACTGAACATTAAAATCCGTAACAATACTTTCATTCAAGAAGTTACAGAGCAAGGCTTTGTCACCAAAGATGGTTTAATTATTGATGCTGAATTAAAAATATGGGCGGCTGGTGTGAAAGCGCCGCAATGGATGAGTAATTTAGGTGGCCTTGAAACAAACCGCGTGAATCAATTGGTGGTCAAACCTAGCTTACAAACCACACTGGATGAGTGCATTTTTGCCATTGGTGACTGCTCGTTTATGTTACAAGATAACGGAACACCAGTGCCTCCACGGGCACAAGCTGCTCACCAGCAAGCATACCATGTTTATAAAAACTTGGTTCGCATTAGCGAAGCGCGAGAACCAAAAGCCTATGTATATAAAGACAAAGGTTCGTTAGTAAATCTAAGTCGTTACAGCACAGTGGGCAGTTTAATGGGGAATTTAAGCAGTGGCAGCATGATGATAGAAGGCAAGATTGCACGCATTGTGTATGTGTCGCTTTATCGCTTACATCAGGTAGCTTTACACGGATATTTCAAGACCATTTTGATGAGTATTTCAGGGCGCATTAATAAAGTCATTCGACCACGCTTAAAACTTCATTAATTAATCAGGGCGTATTTTCTATACGCCCTTTTTTATTCATGTTGGTTTTGTGTGAATGTGTCCAGTGCCGTGTATATTTGATTTAAGGTAAAACCCCGTCTTTGAAGAAAACCCATTAGTTTGTTTTTGTCTTTTAATTCAGATAAATCCAAGCTTTTTGTTTTCTTCTCAATGAGATTAAGCACTTCACTTTGCCAATCAAGTTCACTTGCTAAATCTTCAAAATGCCATTCAATTAACTCTGAACGTATGTGCTTTTGTTTTAGCTCTAAGGAAATCCGAACTTGTCCATAGCCGCCAAGATATTTACTACGAATAAACATTTCAGTAAATCGCTCATCACTTTGCAAACCCATTTCAACAAGCCAATCTAAAACTTTATAGAGCAAATCTTCAGACTGACTTACGGGTAATAGCTTGGCCTCTAACTCTCCATAACTGTATTCACGACGAGCCAAAAGCTCAATGGCCTTATGGCGCAGCCCTTTTTCATCAAGCAGTTTTATCTGTTTTTTATAAGGCTGATTAAACATATGCTAGCCATCTGAATATATTCACAAAGTTGACCTCACAAAAAAGGCCAGCAGAGCTGACCTTTTTGATGAGGTATTTTAACGTTTAAACTTCTTCTGTCTCAGCTTCTACTTCTTTATCGCCTTTTTCAGGTGCTTTTTTAGTGTCCGCTACCACTAATAGCTCTGCCCGGATAAGCGCTTCAAGTTCTTGTTGAACTTCAGGGTTTTCTAGCAGGTAGTTACATGCATTGGCTTTACCTTGACCGATTTTATCCCCTTTGTAAGCATACCAAGCCCCTGCTTTATCCACCAAACCTAGCTTAACGCCTAAATCGATGATTTCAGCACCTCGGTTAATCCCTTGGTTATACATGATTTGGAAATCGGCCTGCTTGAATGGCGGTGCTACTTTGTTTTTAACAACTTTCACGCGAGTTTCATTACCCGTTACTTCATCGCCACTTTTTACCGACCCAGTACGGCGAATATCCAAGCGTACGGATGAGTAAAATTTAAGAGCATTACCACCGGTTGTGGTTTCAGGGCTACCAAACATAACACCAATCTTCATACGAATTTGGTTAATGAAAATCACCATACAATTAGCATTTTTGACATTAGCAGTGAGCTTACGCAAAGCTTGCGACATTAAACGCGCTTGTAGGCCAACATGATGATCCCCCATGTCCCCTTCTATTTCTGCTCTTGGGGTTAAGGCTGCAACTGAGTCAACCACCACCACATCTACCGCACCAGAACGTACTAAGCTGTCTACAATTTCAAGGGCTTGCTCGCCGGTATCTGGCTGAGACACTAATAAACTATCTAGGTTAACGCCTAGCTTTTCAGCATAGAGTGGGTCTAAGGCATGTTCTGCATCAACAATCGCCACTGTTTTACCTTGTTTTTGCGCTTCGGCCATGGTCGATAAACACATGGTGGTTTTACCCGAAGATTCAGGGCCATAAATTTCAATGATTCGACCGTAAGGTAAACCACCTATGCCCAATGCAATATCTAAAGATAAAGAACCTGTGGATACAGCAGGGATAGCTTCACGAGGCTGCTCACCCATTTTCATGATGGCACCCTTACCGAATTGACGTTCAATTTGGCTAAGGGCGGCGTCTAGTGCTTTTTGGCGATTCTGATCCATGTTTTTCTTCACCTTGTTATCTTTATCCGATTTAGGTCTGCAAAGCAGAGAATTTAAATTACTGTATCTATAACCAGTATTTAAACACATGAATGATTTAACGCAAGAATTAATTTAGATCTATTTGTCATACCTTAAGCGGTACAAGAATTAACGCTCATGAGGTGTTTCAGCCTATATTTCAACCAATAAGCTGGGACCTAAGAATAGAATCAATTAATCAAGCATTTATACTGCTTATTTATCCTTTGATGGAACAATCCTTACAAGAAATATCTCTATTGCCATTGCCTTGAATACTCTATGATGGCCATCATTCTTATTGCGCACAATTCAATATCCACTCGGGTTGTTATCTTAGGTAACAGCATTTACTGGGGAAATCCGTTAAATTTGTGCAGGTCAATCACTAACAAAATAGTCACTGGAGCTTTTTATGAGTGCTAACCCTCTATTTAAACCATTCTCATCGGCAAATCTTGAGCTAAAAAACCGCACAGTTATGGCCCCTATGACCCGTAACTTTTCGCCGGATAATGTGGCAGGCCAAAACTCGGTTGATTATTACCGTCGCCGTGCAGAAGGCGGTGTAGGCTTGATCATCACAGAAGGTACATGTGTCAACCACATTGCAGCTTCTGGCTACCCTGATGTGCCTTACATTCATGGCGAAGCGCGTTTAGCTGGCTGGAAAAAGGTCGTAGACGCTGTACACGCTGCTGGCGGTAAAATTGCGCCTCAGCTTTGGCACGTAGGCGGCGCCCGTAAAGCAGGTGTTATGCCTGAAGGTGATGTACCGGGTTTCACACCATCCGGTATGTTTGTAGCAGGCAAAAAGAACCGCTATGAAATGAGCGCGCAAGATATTCAAGATGTCATCCAAGCATTCGCCCAAGGGGCCGCTGACGCCAAAGCAGTTGGGTTTGATGCCATTGAGCTGCACGGTGCTCATGGTTATTTGATCGACCAATTTTTCTGGGAAGGTACTAACCAGCGTGAAGATGAATACGGTGGTTCTGCTGAAAACCGTAGCCGTTTTGCGATTGATATCATCAAAGCATGTCGTGAAGCAGTTGGCCCTGATTTTCCGATTATTTTCCGTTGGAGCCAATGGAAACAGCAAGATTACACTGCTCGTTTGGTTCACACACCTGAAGAGCTAGAGGCATTTCTTACTCCATTAAGCGAAGCAGGCGTAGATATTTTCCATTGCTCACAGCGTCGTTTCTGGGAGCCTGAATTTGAAGGCAGCGACTTGAACTTAGCTGGTTGGGTGCAAAAGATTACCGGTAAGCCAGCCATTACGGTAGGCAGTGTTGGCCTCAACGCTGACTTTATGCCAAAACCAGGTGAAGCTACGTTCCGCGAAGCGGAAACAGCGAGTCTTGAGCAACTGCTTAATCGTATGGATAACAACGAGTTTGACTTAGTGGCAATTGGTCGCGCGCTAATTGCCAACCCTGATTGGGTTAACAAAGTAGCCACTGACCGCGCCGAAGAATTGAAAGCCTTTAAAAAAGAAGACTTATTAGAGCTAGCCTAAGCTTTTTAGGCTACTTTGCAGCAAGATCACAGCCTTGATGAGTATTCATCAAGGCTTTTTTTTGCGCGGTTAGTAAGGTAAGTCATTAGCGGGTGCCTCCATCATTAGTCAAATCGGTAGAGGCTATTGAATTGAAATACCAGCCTGCGGCTAAATCTAACTCTGCGTCTTCTTGAATGTTAAAAGGTATCTCTTGCCAGCCCATTAATGCCTCTAACTTCATGGAATATGGGCTTACATTGGCCAGTCCTAGCATAGGAGCCGGTTGATGTAATGTAATCATGCTGTGTCCTTAGTGGTTAATTAAACCCCAGGATACTGCCAACTAGCTGGCAGTAAGGTTTTAAACGCCATCAAATAGTAAGTTGACCGTCCAAATAACCAAAAAAGCGAGAATTCACTGCTAAACTAAAATCATGCATGCATTAAGGGGTTTTAATGAAACAGCTTTGGCAAACCCTTTTTATATTGGTTCTCGCACTGTTTGTTGCAGGCATAGCCCATGGCCAAAACTTTGATGCCATGGTGTTTGGCGTACCAAACTTCAAGCCCTACACATACCGTGAAAACGGTGAGATTAAGGGGGAGGCCATTGAAAAAATCACCACGGTGCTGGCTCAATTACCCGTCACGTACAAACTCAGGCTCTACGATAATTACACCTTGCTTATCAAAGCCCTTAAGCGAGACGAGATACAAGGATTCTTTTTAGCCACAAAGAACCCAGAACGAGACAAATACGCCGTCTTTAGTAAGCCTATCGACTTTAATAATTGGGCTTGGTTTACCCTCGCTAACACCTCAAACAATGTTCATGAATCAGACTTTAAACTCAGTGCGATAGTAGGCACGGTTAAAAATACTAATACCTACCGATGGCTGGTTCGTCATGGTTATCGTACTCAAGGGCATAGTCGTAATGAAATACCCAACCTGTTATTACAACAATCAATCCACGCAGGTTTTTTAGCTGAAAAAGTATTCGAAGATACATGCATAGAGCAAGGTATTAACCCGACTCGATTCAACAAGAGAATTGAAAAAAAACGAGAGTTTTCAATCTATGTATCAAAACACTACTTAAATGAAAACGCCGATTTTATAAATCAACTAAACCAACATATCCCTGATTTATAGGCGCTTCACAAACTTTTGTTCAAACAAAAAAAAGCGCTTGGCTACTACCGTAACCAAGCGCGTTTTTTATGTGCTAATAAGAAGTGTTTAAACTTCTACCACATCCATTTCTACAATTGGATTCACATCCGCTTCGTAATCAATGCCATCTATTTCAAAGCCAAAAAGCTGTAAGAACTCACGCTTATATTCTACATAGTCGGCCAGCTCTTTGAGGTTTTCAGTGGTCACTTGTGGCCATAGATCTTGGCAGTGCTGTTGAATATCTTCACGCAGTTCCCAATCGTCTAAACGTAAGCGGTTTTCGCTGTCTAGCTCTGGGGCGGCACTGTCTTCACGGTATAAGCGTTCGTGGAACATACGGTTAATTTGCTCCATACAACCCTCGTGAACACCTTCTTCACGCATTTTTTTGAATACCATAGCTATGTACAAAGGCATAACCGGAATGGCCGAACTGGCCTGTGTTACCACACTCTTCAATACCGCTACGTTTGCACTACCACCTGTTTGAGATAGTTTATCGTTAAGGCCTGCCGCTGCGCGGTCTAAATCCATTTTTGCTTTACCTAGTGCACCATGCCAGTAAATCGGCCATGTGATCTCAGTACCAATGTAGCTGTATGCCACGGTTTTACAACCTTCGGCCAATACACCAGCTTCTGACAATGCTGCCATCCAAAGCTCCCAATCTTGGCCGCCCATTACGGTTACGGTGTCTTGAATTTCTTGCTCGGTGGCAGGTTCAACACTGGCTTCGATGATTTCATCTTTGTTTGTGTTTACTGCTGTGGCGGTATAGGTATCGCCAATAGGCTTCAATGCTGAACGAATTAGCTCACCAGAATCCGGCAGTTTACGCACAGGAGACGCAAGGGAGTAAACCACTAAATCCACCTGACCTAGGTCTTCTTTGATTATCTCGATGGCTTTTTGCTTTACTTCATGGCTGAAGGCATCGCCATTGATGCTTTTAGAATACAGGCCTTCGGCTTTAGCAAATTTGTCAAATGATGCTGAATTGTACCAACCTGCTGTACCTGGCTTTTTCTCTGTACCTGGTTTTTCAAAGAACACTCCCAAAGTGGCCGCACCGCTACCAAATGCCGCCGCAATACGAGAAGACAAGCCATAACCGCTAGAAGAACCAATAACCAATACCTTTTTAGGGCCGTCTTTCACTTGGCCTAGGGCTTTAGTGGTGTTGATTTGATCTAAAACGTTCTTTTCACAACCAGTTGGGTGGGTAGTGGTACAAATAAATCCACGGGCTTTAGGCTTAATAATCATAGTTATAAATTCTGTTATAAAATGTGGGCTTAGAATAACGAACTAAGCATAAAATAAAAGGGCAGTCTTTATCATCCAAACACAAGGATGTTACAAGATGGTAAGTGAATTTATCATTTTTGCGCGAGATATCACCTTATTGGTAGTTTAATCATCAATCTGATGCTAAATATTGAGCCGTTAAAGCTATGTGCGAAAAATAGCCAGTGCAAGATTAAATACACTTCCACTAAGCCAATTTTCATTAAAACCCTAATGCTCGGTTTAAATACCGTATGATAACTTATACAGCAAACAACTTAACGAGGCTGCCATACATGCCCATTTTTATTGCCCGTCACGGTGAAACCGATGATAACACCCAGCGCATAATTCAGTTTCCCACATCCCAGCTTTCTAAAAACGGCCTGCAGCAAGCTAATAAATTAGCACTTCGTCTAACGGATATGAACATCACCCGTATATTAGCCAGCGATTACCAGCGAGCCAAACAAACCGCATTACAAGTAAGCGCCCTAAATGGTGTAAATGTAGAATTCAATACTGAACTTAGAGAGCAAAATTTTGGTGATTTACGTGGCAAAGCCTATGACAAACTCCACACCAATCCTTTCGCTAGCGATTATCAACCACCCAATGGCGAGAATTGGGCTGTATTTTGTGAACGCATAGCCCGAGCTTGGCAAACAATCACAGATTCCGCTACTCAAACACAAGGCAACCTACTCGTTGTGACCCATGGCTTTGTATGCAAGGCCATTTTTGAAAATCATGTCACCCAGCCTAGCCACATAAAATCCCTTTCTAAGTACGGCAATACCTCACTAACACAAATTAACGGACAATCACCTTGGGAAATTGAATTATTAAATTGCACCGCCCACCTTAATGAATAAAAAACCTTCGTCACTAACGAAGTGCATTGGCTTTTCGGTAGTGACCTTGATAATCAAACAAGCGGTGTTTAATGCGCCAATAGTATTTTTGTTTTTTGGCGATGACAAAATCAGGACACGGCAACACTTCGGCTAGCTTCAAAGCTTGTTCGAGGTTACTCACTTCGTAGGACTTAGTTGTACCTAAACGTGCGGCGATATTTGCACTAATACGATGTGCAAAAATAGCGTTAAATGCGTTAACTTGGCTGGGCTTAGTAAAATCAAATGATTCACTTAGCTGCACGCCTTGCTCGTCATGATAAGTAATAGCTAGTTTACCCTTTTCTTTAGCTTGCGCTAGGCTTACTCCAGCACAACGTATCACTTTAGAATCCTTTAATTGCAGGGCTTTTTTTAACATGTCATCCGGATCAACCAATACCTCGCTACATTGGATACACGTACGTGCAGCAATATCGTTTTCACTGCCACAGTGTGAGCACTCTTTAAAAACAAAGCGGTAATCACATTGGTGTGTATGACCATTGTCATCCACTAAGCCTTGGCAACGGCGGCCGTAATGCTCAACCAAATACCCGTCATCGTCGCACACGCCCCAAAACACATTAGGAAACTCACAACTTGGGCACATCACCTGTACCGGCTGGCTTTGGTTGTTGGGCTTTTTCTCCCCTACTTCTGGCTGGAATAAGTCAAAATCGTTGCCGGTATAATCAATGACTAAGCAATCTTTTTTATGGTCACTTAAACGCAAACCTCGACCAATAATTTGCTGATATAGGCTCACCGATTGCGTGGGCCTTAAGATGGCGATCATATCCACATGAGGGGCATCAAATCCCGTGGTGAGCACCGATACATTTACTAAGTATTTAATGTGTCTTTGTTTAAATCCTGAAATTAACCGATCCCGCTCAGCACTTTCAGTAGCGCCAATGATTAACGCACTATGCTCCGCTGGTAAATAACGGTAGATCTCTTTTGCGTGCTCCACCGTGGCCGCAAAAATCATAATGCCTTGTCGGTTTACCCCTAATTCCACCACTTGTTCGGTAATGCCCTTGGTTACCCTATGGTGTTTATTTAACAAAGCATTTACCTCTGTCGAGTTGTACTCGCCTGCGGTATTTTCTTTTAGGCTACTAAAATCATAATGTTCGATGGTGGCATCGACCAATTTAGGTTCGGTTAAGTATTGACGTTTAATAAGATATCGCAGAGGTAGTTCATAAATACAATGCTCGAAGGGGCGGGCCTGCTCACTGCGCACAAAACCACGGTAATGCTTGCGGTAAATCCAACCTAATCCTAAGCGATACGGAGTCGCGGTCAAACCTAACAATTTCACATCAGGATTTACGGTTTTGAGTCTATGGATAATCTGTTGATACTGGTTGGCCGATTCTCCAACCTCTTGGCTGCCCTGTGCACTAAGGCTCTTATCATTATTTACGCTTTTATCTGCAACGTTCACACGATGGCATTCATCAATAATAATCAACGAATAGGCTTGATTAAAATCGTCTAAATTACGCGCCGCTGATTGAATACTGGCAAAGGTAACTTGATGCTCTGTCTGCTTCAACTTTAACCCAGCTGAATACACGCCAGCCTCTAACCCTAAGCTTTGATACTTTTGATGGTTTTGTTCAACAAGCTCTTTAACATGGGTCAGCACCAAAATTTTACGGCGCGCCAAACGAGCCAATTCTGCAATCACCAAGCTTTTACCTGAACCAGTAGGCAACACAATGACCGCTGATTCATTGGATTGACGAAAATGCTTAAGGGTCGCGGCAACCGCTTCTTGTTGATAATCTCTGAGTTGGAAACGGGCCACGCCGTACAGTGCCTATGAGAACAATAAGGCTATATGTTAACAAAATATGGCTTTCTATCTAGCACTAGTACGCCGAACGGCACCAGTATGTCTAGTATTAGAAAAATTTAGGCACAGAAGCTATGGAGATTCATATAGTTAAAGTGATAACTAAAGATGAAAAATTGGCGTTTCAAGAAGACGTGATTATTAAACACTAAAGTGACATTACTCATTCAAGCAACATATAAAGGAAAAACCCAAAATCGATAACTTAGACACACCTATAAACCTAAGTAACATTTAATTGGGTTTTAAAATCATCTATAGAATACCTTATGATCGTAAATGATTAACTATACGAGAAAATGAATAAACCCTTGTACGATACAAGGGTTTAATCTTAACAACGTTAATGCTTCATAAATTATTTATTCTTGGGTAGCACCATGAATATGCTTAAACATATGGCTTACACCTGCATTTTTAGTTGGGCCAGAATAACCATGGCAAGAAAAACAATTAGCAGCCGCATCTTGGGTTGGACCTGTATATGGAATGCCATTCGAGTCAGTGCCAAAGCCTTGTTGAGCATTCGTTTCCATAGTGGTGTTGGCAAGCTGGATTGATCCCCTCAAATTACTAATATCTGAAGACGGTTGATTGACATCGTTCTCCCATAACGCTCCCACAAGTTCATAGTTTTTAAGTACGGCCAATGAGCTACTACTTGGTAGTAAATTAAACATAATATTTAACTCAGCGTTAATAGTAATGATATCGGATCTATTCTTTTCAGACTGATTATCGCCATCGCGCGTGCCTTGCGCATACACTTGGCACACTTCTGTTGGTGTACCCACGTGGGCAGGAGTATCTTCATGGTCTAACGTCTTATTAAAATCACAACCATCGCTTGGGTTAGGTAAAGAGTTTGCGCAAGTTTCACTCGTAAAGCTCCAGTCTTTGTTTGCAGCTGCAGGGCTTACTTTTTGACAATCCGGTGCATTTTTACGATGTTCAAACGTGGCCCAAATAAATTCAGGATGCAGTTCGGTGCTTTTAACTAAATGAAAACCCACAAGTCCGTAGATTTCATCTGAATCCATTGCTCCGTTACCATTAGTGTCCGACTGAATCCAAATATAATCTGGTTTATCTGAATCCGTAATTTTCCGCCATGATGATTTAATCTCTGTCGTCAATGGCGGTAACGTTGGGGAATTTTTTGCTACCTGACACATATTCCGATCAAAACGCGCTTCATACAATACAATATTACCATTTTGATCATATAAAACCGCATCACCTAATGCCTGATTTTCACCGGTTGGTAATACAAAATCGGCGGAAGTAGTGTGAACATCTTTTTGTGTGCGAAGAAACAACTGAGATGCAATTGATTGATTAGCGCATGAACTCACTTCGTCACCAAGGAATACAGGGTAATTGGCTTGACTCTGATATTTACGCTCTGCGCCACTAGGCGTAGACATTAAATTAATAAAGGTTTGCCAAGAAAACTGATAGAACTGACAAATCTGAGCATTTTTACCGTACTTAACTTCTGTAGGATAACTTGGGTCAACTATCCAACTTGGATCAGCTGAACAAACATAGGTATCATTTGATTTAGCCAGCGTGAGTAAGTCTTTATCTATGGCCATTTTTTCGGCTTTGTCGCAGCCTGCCAGTAAGACCAACGCAGCTAGAACTGCTGCGACCTTAGTTAGGTTAAACATAATATTCCTTATTAATCAGTTAAAGTATGCCATTCGATATCAATTAAATATCGGACGATATTAAAGCCATATAGGGGATTTGAATCAAATACGCCAAACAATGTTTAAGCGAATTTTGATTATATTTTTTACTGAATTATTATTCACAATTTCTTTATTCAAGAGAACTGCTTGCGAGCCAGTATTATGGAAGATCTCTCTAGCGTCCATAAATTTCTCATGGAATACAGAATGATTTTTCAATAGTACACAAATAGATTAGACATAATCACCAGTGCCAAAAATAACAAGCCACCCTCGCCAGAAAAAATCATGCACATGAAGCATGATTAGAAAATTAAAGCTAAGAATTACACCTGATGATAGGCGAGTGAAAACGTCTATTACACTCCCTACTGGCCCTTAATGAACAGCTAATTAAAAATAGAGAGTCGAATTAGTTAAAGCAGAGAAGATGGATTAGTTTCGCCTAGTGTATAAACATAATAGTCGGCCCATTAGTGACGTAAATTGAATAATTCAGCTTATTCATTCAATACGAGCATGGGACATACAACCCAGCGCCAACCCTCTCTATCAAGGTGACTTCAAATAAGTGTTTACATTTTAACCAGACAAGCGTAGTATCAAATGCGTTAATTATTCCCATCTAGTTTATTTAACTTATTACCCACGGGTAATTTGTGTTTTGCCTTTCCCCTCTCAGTTAGACAACACGACAAAAACAACAGAGCTAACTTATTGTCCATGTTTTCGAGCCATATTGAATGTCCTCGGAACGGATATCGTAATTATTAAAAATCCTTACAACAATAATCCAGCTCTTACTTAGACAGCGCCTTTTGCGCACATTAGAAGAGTTTATTTACTATGCCTTATACACATCAAGGTCAACATTATTCAATTCAAACCCCAGTGGTTTCCATTGCCGTTAACAAACTAAACGTTATCGTGAAAGATCAAAAAGGCTCGCACCTATTTGAATTCACCGACCGTAATGAATCGAAAGCCTTCTTAAACTTGCTTTGCCAAGCTTAAGCTCTATTAGGATTCATGAAAACCACTTAGGCCGCGGGGCGTAAGTGGTGCTTACAAACGTTTAAATCTATTAATCAAATGATCAACTGGTTTTTTATTCAATCAATTCAACCCTTACCCATCCCCCAATATTGCCGTACAATTGCCCGCTTATATCCAATATTTAGCATTAAAAAAGAGCAGTCCTATGGCCACCAGTAAAACTGCCCCTAAACCAATTAAAAGCGATAAAAATCAAGAACATACGCCTATGATGCAGCAGTGTTAGGTCATTGTTTTAAAAGGGTTTTTAAATAAATAAAGGTGCTAGCTATACAGGGACTTACACTAAAAAATCCGCATCAAAACTGTATGCTTTTTATACAAAGAACAACCACCAAATACGCCCTCCTATTCTACTTGTGGTATGCCTGTTCCAAATCCAGCATTTCAGCCCAATGATCTTCGCTCTCAGTAATTAATACTCGTTTGTAGGAATCAATTAATTGAAGCTTCTCTTCGGATGGAGAAATAAACGCTTCATCATCCTTAGAAAACTTACTTTGATTTTTCTGAAAGTTAGCTCTTGAATCCGCTAGAGAATAATTCCGATTACAACCATGTAGGCCTATGTCATCTTCGTCATCAGAATCTCGCCCATCATCTTGCCAGGTACAAACGCCACAGATCTGATTTTGGTTTCTTTCTGTTAACGAGGGAAGATAGCAACAAGGACAAAGATACCTATCTTTAAATTTTGCCGGAGAGCTGCTGACTGTAGTTAAAACTGAATAGAAAGCAGCTAAGTCAATCATTGGTATCGCCCCCCAGTTCGTCACAGCCTCAACCTTTAAAGCATGGCTAATTAACATATACCGGTTACGTACAAATGCTACAAATTCAGGGTCTTTTGGTATTAAGTGAAATATGTAATCCAATGCAAGTATGCATTTATAAGTGGACTGGTAATGATTTAGCAACTTAAGCTGATCGTATTTATTTTCTTCGACTTTAGATAATGTTTCAAACACCCTATATACCAACGCCTTACTGGGTCTATTCTCTCCCTTAGCCCAACGTCTTATCAATGTTCTAGCACTCTCTTTATCTTGATGGGTTTTATGATCTAATAGTTTCTGAAAGGACACCCCTTGCCCCTTAAGCCCTTCCCTAAGTAGTTCAAAGTATCGAGCTCTTAGGCTGCTTGAGCGATCTAGTTGTTTTAGCCAAATAGGAATCATCGGAACGGCCTGACCAGATATGTAGTTTCTATCGTGCTCATATGCGCAAGCGACTGCGATGGCTAACTCAATATTAATTTTCAGAGTAAACTCTCGGTCATTTCCAGTACTATCTCTGATTGTTGCAGCGAGCAGCTTCCCTAAAAAGCCATCTTTATTTGCAATAACCACTTTTCTTAGCTCTCCAGTATCTCGAATCATATCTGCCACTAAGACATCAATAGCACACAAGGCATACTCATGGATCGTCATATTACGGTTAAAATATTCAGGGAATAGTTCGTAAACTGCTTTCTGGTTTGGCTCCCAAGGTTTACTCAGTAATTCCAGGAACCTAACCTTGAAGCTATCATCTATGAGGCAATTTTTTTCAAAAAACTTATTAAATAGTGCATTCTTTTTAGCCTGTGACTTATAACCTTTTTCACCGATCGGCTTTTTAAACTTCAATATTTGATTTTCACTGAGGCCAAGAGACTCAAGGCTACTATTAATACTACTGCTACCAAATCCATGAAGATGGATATTGTCGATCACTCCCATTATCAGCATTGAGTCCCTCCCCTTTATTTGTCTTGATCTGAATTACTACCGTTTATTCTCATGAAATCGAATGGAGATACTGCATTTCCTGTAACACCACTCGTTCCGCCATTAAACATTAGGTTATTCGGATTCAATTGATTTGAATGGTTATTCATGCGGGCAGTGAATGCTGGGTTATTCGGATTCAGCTGATTTGCATGATGATCAAGCTGTTTTTGGTTCATACCGCCTTTTGATTTTGCCATGTTAAAACTCCTTATTGTTAGTGGAGTGTTCAATGTAATGCAGAAATAAATTCTTAGGGAGGGACATATCCCCCCCTTTTTTCGAACAATAGCAACTAACGCTTTCCTGCTATCTCCAGCGTGTTCCAGCCAATTTCATAACTACATCATTATTTTGAGAGCACCTTCTAAAGTGGGTGAAATTTAAGACCTCAATTATCGGAGTAGTACATGAAAGCATGCCCCAAATGTAAATCAGACAATATCGATACTCGAAATACCGCTCAAAAAGTAGGAGCCGTCATTGGTACGACAGCCGGTTTCACTGCCGGAGCACTTGGCGCAAGAGTTGGTGCAACTGTTGGATTAATTGCAGGACCATTTGGGTCTGCGGCAGGTGCCATCATAGGAGGGATTGCTGGTGGGTCTTTAGGAGCCGCTCTAGGTGAGAGTATTGATGAAAACGTACTAGACAACTGCATGTGCTTATCTTGCGGGCACACATTCACACTCAACACAAATCATAAATAAACGAAAGAAATAGGTATTAAAAATGTCACATCAAATTGAAACGATGGCGTATAAAGGTAGCACCCCTTGGCACGGATTGGGTAATCATCTACCCGCCAATCAACCAATCGAGATATGGGCAAAACAAGCTGGGATGGACTGGAAAATTAGACAGTCCCCTGTTCGCTTTATTACTGGACAAAGTGATGTTCTAGGCGAGATTAAGTCTTTTGAAGACAAGAAGGTATTGTATCGATCAGATACCAACACCGCATTATCGGTCGTTGGCAATCGATATAAGGTTGTGCAACCTAGGGAAATCTTGAGATTTTACAGGGATTTAAACGAACAAGCAGGGTTTGAATTAGAAACCGCCGGAGTATTAAAAGAAGGGAAAAAGATATGGGCTTTAGCAAGAACCGGACAATCCGGAAGCCTGAGGGGAAATGCTGTATCAAATGGCTATGTGCTATTGGCAACTGCCTGTGATGGCTCTATGGCCACTACAGCTCAATTTACGAGTATTCGTGTTGTTTGAAAATGATTCAGTTATCTATATTGGTATCTGTAGATACACTAGCAGTAGAATTATGCAGTAAAGGTGATTATCTAGAGAGCTTAAAATGAACTCCGAAGAAGTTTTAGAACAATCTAAAAACACTGATGATCTAATTGATTTCAAATCATTTCCAGAAATCACTAATTTAAAAGAGATAGAAAAGTTCCTATTAATAATTCAAAAAATTGAAACAAGTGAAAATAATATATTCTTTCTTATGCTAAATAAAATCCGTGGAATATCCTCATTACCATATTACTCAACAATAAATAGTATTCGCGATGAATATATCAGGGAATTGGATTCATAGATGTTTCATCGACCATGTTTTAAAGAAACATTCTCAGTAATAAAAAGAGAATTTTTTCCAAACATCAGAACAACTTCTATTGAAAATATCCAATCCTTAAGATCATCTAAAATTCCCGTATTAATAAATGAAATCAAAAAAGTTAAGACTCATATAGTAAAAAACTTAAATCTATAGATTTTGAGCAAAGGCATAAGGTCAAAATACTTAATTCTTACAATACACAATAATCGAAAGCAATCAATTAGATTTATGGCTATCGCCATCTCTGGAGTGACCTACTAAATATAGTCGGATAATTTCAATGCCAGGTTTACAGGAGCACAAGGACGTGATTTTATTGAACTTTGTATTTCAGCTATTAGGGTGGGCAATTTAATGTCACAGCCAATTCTATATCTTTGGTCTACACACAAAGAGCTCTTAATTGAAGAACAAACATTTTTCGTAGACCAGGCCTTAGGCAAGCTTGCAAAAGCATTCGATGACATCCAACAAGAGGCTGACAATCACGGGAATGAGTATCTAGACAGAGCTTCTCAAAATTTTAATCCGGAGACAGATGACCCAGAATCATATTTAGAACGGGCATACGAGTATACAATGAACTTTGGAGTTTCCCTTGAGGAACTAAAAAGGGTTATGCACCTTGCCGTTGTTGCCAGTATGTATCACAAATGGGAGCAAGAACTGAAGAAATGGATGACCAATGAAATTAGGAACTGGGGAGTTAATGAGGACGTTATAAAAAGAGTAAGCAAAGCCACACCTGATGAGCTAATCCAACTTATCTCATCTTTAGGCTGGAATGTAAAAGCAGAAAATTTTTATCCAAAACTGGATTTATGTCGAATGGTTTGCAATGTTTTCAAACATGGCGAAGGAGGCTCATTCAATGAGTTAAAAAAACTCCCTGAATATTTTGGAAGAACTGGACAAGACGAGCTCCTAAAAGAGCATTTAGACCCAGAATGGTTGGAAGTATCAAATAGCCAGATACTGGATTTTTTAGACGCTATTTGCGACTTCTGGCGCAATATTCCTGAATACATCTTCGACTCAGATGAAAACGAACCCGCAAAATGGTTCGCAAAACTACTCGAAGACAATAAATTTATAATAAATCCAAGTCAAACATTCACAGAAAGTGAAATTACCATCGCCTCGATAAAAGGGAATCAAAAGTTAGAGATGATGCTTGCCAACCTCAAGCATAGGTATTTCAGCCCGAACAATCCATCAGCCCCAAATCTAGACTGGTATAAGGGAGCAGCTGCAATACTTTCACCTTGGTCAGCCTCTCTCTACCGCGAGATACTTCACGAAATCGATAAACTAAAATATTAACAAATTTTTTAAATACCAAGAAATTAAGGCATAGCATGTTGAATTTTGACTTTGCAACAACTGTAAATGAGTCGACCAAGTGTAAAATAGACGGTAAAACCATACATGGGGAGCTACATTTATCACCAACAAACGCCGCTAGAGTCACATTAAAAGAGAGCTTGAGCTTAAATTTATTGGAACATAGTATGTGGTCATGCGGATCTACTTGGTTAAGTTTTTTTCATGCCGATGTATATGGTACTGAAGTTTATCCTAGGTACATTCTTTCAGGTAAAACAGACTCAACCCATTTCAAAGGATTTAATGTACGCTTTGAATTGAGTTCACAATGGTTTGATGGTGGAAGAAAATTTGAGCAAGCTAAAGACGACTTAATCCTGAAAGCAAGGAAGTCCTGCTTTAATACAAACATCAAATCAATTCAAGAACCATTTCGGATTTATACTCAGTACCGATACAAAACAAAGCAAGGTGAAACTCATGATGTGACTGAAATTGATAGCTTCCACATCATAAGTGTTGAATACCAAGAACCTCAAAGCCTTGATCATATTCACTCTCATGCAAATGAGCTCCTCACTCTAATGAGCATCCTTATGGGGCAACCAGAAGCCATCCGGTTTATTGAAGTCTTGTCAGATAAAACAAGCTTTAGACTTTATCCTAACTTCTATTATCAACAAGCACCATTAGATCTGACGCGAATGGATTTTCTATTGGCAGAAGGAAGCTTAAAGAATGGGAAACACTGGTCCAACGTGCTAAACGGCTTCTTTTCTGACGAAAACCAAAAAACTCGTAAAGAGCACTGGGCTAGGTTAGCAACTTCATTAAGAAGTGAAGGATACTGGGATATGGAAATCTCCAACGTAATTTCACTTCTAGATGAACTTTCAGATAGAAAAAGAAAGACATATACAAATAAGCTTCAATCCTCAAGCTTCAAAGCTCTAAAATCAGAACTACTAAAGAGTGTTAATACCTTCTTCAATAATCCCACTCTTCAAGATCATGCACTTCGACCAATTGTTGAAGAATATATAAATAGCATGAAAAACACTAGCGTACCGACATTTAAAGACAGACTAAATGAACTTATAAAAAGTATACCAGAAAAAATATTCTCCATTTTCGATCTAAATAAAGATGACCTTAACCACATTATTAATATTAGAAATAAAGTATTTCACGGTCAGAACCCTGAGCCAAAAGAAAAACTCTTTATAACTCAGGAAGTGATTATAAAGAACAAGCTTCTGCTACTTTTACTATATCTAGCACACAAGGACTTAGGTATATCCGATAACGATTTCATAGATCTTAGTTACCCACTATGGCATCCAATTGCACGAGGAGCGGATATCAACAAAGTGGCCCTTGATCGCATAGCAGGGAGAACGCCTTTTATACCCGTTTCAGATGAAAACTTTTCTAATCTGAAAGAAGTAAACAGCATATATAGTAAGGTTTTGACCTATGATGCTAAACAAGAAAGTTTCCAGCTCGAAATAAAATTGACAGATAATCTCAAAAATAAAGAGAGAGGAAAAGCGTCTAAATACCCTGATGATTTAGACTATTTAGCCAGTATTCTTGAATTTAACTACAGCAGAATAATGTATTATTCAAGCGCCTATTTTGAAAATCAAGGCTGCACTCACCAGCTTCACAGTGTAATCATTATAGATCCACCAGCCCTAATCGCGAAGCTTTCAAGTAGAGAACTTCAACTTAAGACTGAAGAAATAGAAGAGTAAAAATAAAAGGGGTTACTTATGACCATTAAAGGGCTAACTCCAAAGGAGTATTGGGAGAGCAAACTATTATTAAATAGACACCTAAGGATAGTAGACAGAGACTTTCCGGATCAGGTCAGACTAAAATATCTTTTAGAATCCTTAAACAAACTAAACGAAAATGAAAGCGCCACCAACTATATAAAAAGAGTCAGAAGGCTTTTACCCAATTTACCAAAAGAAATCGTCCGTACGTGGCTGTATGAACACAATGCCTGTATAGAAGACTTTATCGAGCTGCCGATTGAATTTTTTAATATACGCAAGGAGCAAATTTCAAGAAGCCATATAGAGGCATATGAGGTTCAGCGAAATTCACCTGTAGACAAAAATCTAGATCAGCTTAATGACCGGGACTACCAACTTAGAGTCATGACTGACCCTGAAGCTCCAATGAAACGTATTCTAGAGTACTTAACAGAACATAAGAAATGGCCAGGTAGACCAATCATACTTCACACAAAGTCCCTGCCAGAAGGCTACTTATTGAGAGGTTGTGAACCCGCAAGACCACTTGAAGTCCTTGAAGGCTTTAGACGTTTTTCAGTTTACAGGCACTATTGTCTAGAAAGCACTTTTGAGCCCGTGCAAAAAATCTTTCTCGTAACTATTAATACCATTCACCATTAGAAGACTAATGCTCTGATTTCATCCCTCTTACTGTTAGGTCTATTACAATGACCTCTATTACTTCCACACCAGGGTAATTGGAGGAAATACCCTGCCAATAACAATCTAGAGCATTTTGAAGATCCTTTACTCCAACCTTCTTACCATCAATCATCCAGTTACGACTCTCTTTCTCACGTCCCTGCCAAACAAGTAGAAAAACACCACAAGTTGAACCATCCTCTCGCAAGTAATCACCTACAAGTTGATTTCGTAATCGCTCACACAGATCAGACCCGCTCCAACCTTTATCAAGAAGTTTTAATTCAACCGGAACTGGATTAGATACTTGATTATTCATGAATCGAATATCTGGCCTTTGGTCATTTGCTAAAGGGTCTTCCTCACTGCAATGGTAACGAGAATGAGAATGTTGATTTAGCCAATAGGCAATTGGCTTTCTCATTTCATCTTCTAACTCTACCCGCTGTAAAAGAGATGCTTGGCTATCGTCACCTATTTCAAGCCAATTCTTGTAATCATTCAACCGTAAAACTGCCAGATCAAACATTTCCTTGTGAGTCGCAGGTGTTCGTTCAAGTGTATTAGCAAAATCATGTATATCTGAAACAGCCCATTTATGCACATCTGAATCCAACTCCGCACGCTTATAGGCGCTTAGTTCAGCCGATTGTCTTAAGTGCTTACTCTTATAGCTCCCCGCAATATCCAACAACGCCTGATAAGTTTCCTTGCCAGGAATATCAAATAGGTCACCTCTCAGTTTATCTCTAGCATATTGTGCCGAGTCTCTAGGCCCTGGGCTATACACCCCTGTACCTGCTCTTTCAATATCATCCTCCAATCGAATAAACCTGAGAATAATTAGATACAACTCTTTCAGATAACGGAGAGTATTATAATTATGAAATTTTGCACCTTGCTCGTATCTATCACCACACAAACAATTAATAAAGCTTTGAGCGGCTTCAACTGCCACTTCCGCACTTAGATTTGAAAGCCAAGAATCTAGCTTAGATATTCCTTCACTAGCATCCGCATCTACTAACAAAGCAAACAGGAAAGGCCGTATCTCAATTTCTTCATTTTCTAAGTGTTCTAGAGCATATTCACGAACCCACTGAGGTGATACTCCACCATTAATAAGGATGGAGAATACCTGTCTTAAATACTCAGGGTGACTTAAAACATTAGCGCTAAGCCAGCCTGTTAATGGTGCAATTAAATCCTTATGCAGCCAATCAGCATGATTGTAGATCTTATAAAGCAAATATAGGCTGTCACTCTTACCATCATGATGACTCAGCTCGTAAAGCAACTCTTGCATCACAAACTCTAGGGACTCAACAGGGTATAGCAAATACAATTTTTGAAACCACGGTGGCAAGTTATTCAACTCATGTGGTACATACCTCAATGCTATAATCGCTTCATTTTGAGATAAGCTTGACGGATCAAATTTTTCATCACTAAATTCACACTCAAGACCAAACATGGCAAAAGACTGTTTATATAGCCTAGTACTAAGATCCCCACCTTCAGATAGTAATTCAGGTTTGAAGTTTCGCCAGATCTTAATTGCAGCATCCCTAAATGCCATAGCAACCTCATCCCCGAAAAGATCAACCAAAGCACGCCAATTACCATTAAACCCACTACTACACTGCCGCTTCTCTACTCTACTTAACTCTGATAAAAGCCACACATGTTCATTAACCCACTCTCCTTTATCCAGCTCAGTATATTCACGAAGTCTATTTGGGTCTGATTTAAGCCCACTAATCCACTTTTCTCGAACCCCCTTTTTTTTCGCCTCATTTGTATCTCTCTCGAGCTTTCTAGCTGAGTCTTCCGCCTTAATCCTTTTCTCTTCTTCAGATTCGACAGGGTTAAGCCACCGATTTAACCTCTCACTTAATTCAGCATGCTCTTTAGTTACGCCATAAAGTTTTTCTAAGTCTTCACTTAATCCACCAGCACTTTCATAAAGTTTGAAGGCAAGAAATAAAGCCACTCCTTTTTCATCAAGGTTACCCCGGTCTTCTACCATCTTTATAACCCTATCAAAATCATCATGGGAGTAGCTCCAATAACGGCTTTTCCATTCAATCAACCAATAACTAGGGTATTTTTTATCTTTATTATCCTGGCTTTTTTTAACCTGAGATGCACAGTGCCAGAACCATTTATCATTAAACTCTTTCCAGTCAGACACTGACCTGGATAATGGATCTTCTTCAAGCTCAATACCGTCTAATCCTTCCTTCGGCATAGTTATTAATGTCAGCAAAGTTGAAATTACTGGCTCTTCAAAACTTGAGGGCGCTCTCATTTTTAATAACGAAGAAATCAGCTTTTTGGCAATAGGGACTAACCAAACAAATTCAGCTGATATTTGACACTCATACCTATCAACATAAGGCTCTCTTTTTAAGTAATCTCCTATTCCTTCAATTGCAGTAAATAACAGACTTTCATCACATGTATCGCCAGACTGATCTATGAACTGCTCAACTGCATAGGTTAATCCAGATACATTATTTCGAGAATAGGCCTCTAATTTACCAATGGAATCAATTAACAGGGGGAGGGTACTCTCACTAAAGGAGGTATTCTTAACTACCTCAGCCAACAAACGACGTGACAGTTGCAATTCTTTCGCACTAATTTTGGACCAGATGGCTTCCGCCGCTTCAACCTCAGTGTTTGTCATTACTGCTCTAATAGCAGCAATGCGCGCAAAAACCTCCCTATTGGGATCCAAAGCGATAGGTAGGAAACTACCTCTACAATCATGCATCTCTCCTTGCGAAGCCAAACGCCCCAGATAAAAAATTGCGTGATCATTTTCGTAATATTCTAAAACTAATTCTTTTGTTGTTTCTGTAAGATCTGGAAGTGCAATCCTTAGGATCGCTTCATTATGCCCAGCTCCACCCTCATCAATGCCATTAGCTATCCGATGAACAACTCCCTTTAAAATGCTGATTCGATCATCCAATGGCAAACTGGCTACATCCCCCCCCTCCACGGCTATTTCAGGACGTAATCTTAAAGCTCGTTGGCGAATAGATTGATCTAGAAGAATTAGCCACGGCATAACTGGGCGGATTAAGGGGGCGATAAATTCTAGGCCGTATTGTGACCTGAAGATTAGCGATTCAACTTGAGTACGTGAGTTCCCTTTTTTAAGCAGTTCGCTAAACCACTCTGCCGCTAATAACTCGCGAATTTCCCTATGACGAAATCTCACTGCCCCGTAGAGCACACCATCAAAAAGTGCACTGCTAAGTAGAGCATTAAGGTCTTTATGACTCCATTCAGGCAATATCTTGGCAGCTTGAATACCAGGTCTGTCATAATGGTTATCAGGAATTTGAATAGAAGACTGAGAGGTCAAAACTAAAGCCGCAGCTAACTGCCTTGCCCCCTGCCTTGCCTCTTGCAAATTTAAGCTATTAAAGAAATCCCTATCTGGATTATTTTCTTCAAGTCGATTTTCAATATGGTGTTGTATCAACTCTAAGCGGGTACCTAAACACTGATCATCATTCCATTTGCGTATCAACCCATCTAGATCGAATGGCCTAGCAGCCATTTCAATTAAATTGGCTCTTTCAATCGCTTGGATAAATAACTCAATCTGCTTAACCCCTCGATAATTAGAATACTGCTTTACGTCTTTTAACTTTAAAGGTTCAAGACTAAAGATATGAAGCTCATCGAGCTTAACATCATCGGTTTCAGAAACCTCCGAAACATCTTCCCTATAAGCTTTCGGTTTGGGGAAAGCAAGCCACTTATTTACAAGCTCTAGGTCTGACTTAAAACGCCATGAGTAAGGCCTAGCACTGATAAAGATATGAGCTCGTTTAATACCTGCTATGATTTGTTTCGAAAAACATTTAATTGCTCTCTCAAAAGCCCTTGGGCTTTCCAAGCGAGCCTCGTCAACGGAATCCAGAAAAAACCAAGCTTCATCTTCACTAGATAACCATTCTTCGAACTCATCACTACAACCAATTTCAAATGCACTGCCTAAATCATCCTCAATATCTTCAATACGTATGAAAAATGAGTTTCGCCCATTTTCTGAGATTGCTTTAGCCTGGGATTCAAATTCACAAGTCTTACCAGCCCCTCCATCTGAAAGAATCACCACCCTAAATAAGGGCTCTAAATCAACCCATCCTTTTTCGCCAACAGGCGAGCCCCAATCCCACTGAGTAGAGTAGCTAGGAATATCAGACACTTCATTTTGTACTGGAGAAAACTTGCGTTCTAAAGGCACTCTATCTTCTATCATTGCAAAATCTATTGATCATCGGTTTCATGACATAATACAAAAATCTAGCAAATCTAAATAGACTTAAATAGCCTACAACAGACTGTGAATCTTGGTATTGATTAACCTTTCGAATCACATTAGGATATGTAAGAAAGCTGGTAGGGACTGCTTTATCCACTCTCTCTATTACCGACGAAACAACCTTTTAAAAACCTAAATATCATTCATGCTCTGAAATAAATGAACTCAGCTTAGATCGGGTGGATTTCTAGGCGGTACTCAAGATTATTGGAGATACTATGAAAACTCCTGAAATTTTACTATCTAACGTAAAAAAACAAGCCCTTAACTTATCCGAAGAATTCACAATAAAAAAGAGTCTCGCGTATGAGATTCTAGCATAGTCCTTTTATCATTGCCCTAATTACAACGACCTGATAAAAAGAATAAAGGATCCTGGCACTAGGTCTAAATGGATAGACCTAGTGACGATTGATAAAGATTCCACCATCGAGGAACTTTCTACATTCTACAAGTACCTACCCGTTATAACCGATCGACTTAGATCCAAGCTGCTTTGTAATAGCAATATACACCTCGAACATAGAATATTTCGCTCTTACGACATTAGATTAGCTCTCAATTTTCCCCTGCATATGAGCAAGATACAGGTCGTGCTCTAGATATACAGAAAGGTGAGTTTCGAAATTATCGTTTCAGCCGCGTCATTGAAGCCAGAAAACGATAGTCGCTTATGAAATCGAGCCTGAATCATTAAGAGACAATGAATTGGATAATCAGGTACGCGAAGCTATTGTAGGATTTGCTTTAACAGACCTGAGAGTTGATTGTAGTTAGGAAGGAGAATTAGCCCTCACGAATACCACTTACGACTGCTTAATAGGCATGAACTCTCGCATTTGGATGGTATGAAGATTTCTCCAGGCTTCCTGTATTCCAATTAAAATTTTAGATTCGATAATAAACGCCTTATCGAATTAAGTTCATTTTTATAAATTCGTGACGTACCTCTCAAACTTCTATCCAGTAGTCAGTTTGAATAAAATTATTATTGATGCCCTGTGGCAATTACGAATTATTGTATTTAGTCTGATTGACGGTAAATTAAACGATCTATTAAAAAAGTTACTTCGCTATAGCCTTTAATGATCCAAACAAATTTTAATTTAGAGAACCTTTATGCCTGTTACTTTTGAACAATTTGGATTAGTAGTTAAAGAAATACTTGATTATGACAAAAATTTAATTGGCGACACTACATTCTATGTATTGTTAACTAGGAAAGAAGAGTCCAACGAAGTGTATGGGAAAGATGGTGCATTATCTTTTCAGAAAATTAAACTAACATTTACAGGTGAAGTAATTTCAGAAAAAAGTCTTATCAGCAATCAAGGTGTATCAAAGCTACATTTTTCGGCTTATGTTAACCCATTAAAAGGAGAAGTGTCACTGACTGGTGGAGATGTAATGATCCAAGATAGCTCTCTTCGTGGTCATCGAATTGGAACCTATATAATGAACGAAATTGTTTCGTGGTCTAAAAAATGGCCTGACACCCTGGTCAAGTCAATTCGTGTATCCCCTGTAGATGCTAAAACAGATGAAACTAGATACAGAAGAAACCGTTTTTATGAGCAGTTTGGAATTCCCTTTCAATATACATCGGTAGAGAAACGCCAAGGATCTTCAATCCCGATAAAAACTAAAAAGTTATCAAACATTTCTACATGGAAAAGTAACATTGAAGTACTAAATGCAACAGATTTCCTGACAATGTTGATTAATCAAAAAAAACATGCTCAACAATCACTTGAAACAGAAACTCAACGGTCTAAATACCTCCTTCAACGCCTAGATGTAATTGAACAAAATCCTGTTCGTTATGCGATAAAAACCCTTTTCTGGCGTAACCTATCCAAAATTATGCAAGTAGGTATTCTCATTTCAGTTAGTTTTTTAATATACATAGAAATCCAATAACCCAGATAATAGACGGCCTAATATATCAATATCAGTACTGAAATGAAAAAGTATACATGCTAATTTTTTGATGAGTCCAGCTTGATGAAAATATAAACGTTATCATTTTAATATTGCTTCGTGACCTGTGTAAGCACGAGTGGTGATGCTGTTATTAAAGTCGATTAATTCAATGAGCGTCATTTTTGACCAATCGGTGGCATCACGACGATTACCCCATAGGTCAAAACTCATCTCTTGTACGATGTCGCCTAGAGCATCGGTGACCATATCCACTGAGCCAAGATGATCTTTGTGCAAGTAATGAATGGTTTCGGTTGTGATGCTATTGGTGGTTTCAATCGTGATCACAGCACCGCCCGGCAAGTAACGTTTGATTTCTTGTTTACCATCCGAGTGTGCAATTTTTTCAACACTGCCAATGTAGCGCGTGGGTTTATCGAATACGCTGTATTCAATGTTTTTACCCTTGTAGTTGCGGATATTACCGTTGGCATCGATCAAACGGGTTACCGTTATCCACTGTGTGTAAACGGTTATTGAATACACCTTGGCTTTCGTATTGATAGTCGTAGGTGTCGTTAAAGTTTTTACCTTGTAAGTTACCAAAACCATCGTATTGATAGGTGGTGGTGACTGTGCCTAAGGTATTACTTAAGTCAGCACTTTCAATGCGGTTAAGGGCATCGTAGGTAAAGTTTTCAACTAGGTGTTTGCCACCACTGAGTTCTTTTCGTTCTTCTAAGTTACCTAAGGTATCCCATGAGTATTCTAGGTTTTGGATTTGGCTGAATAAGAAACGTTGCGCATAAGACTTAATGCTTTCAATACGGCCTGTGGCTTCATTAAAGCTTTGTGTAGTCACTACGCCGTTACCAACACGTTGTTCGGTAACGTTTCCGCGTAAGTCCATTTCTAATACGGTATAGAGTTCGTGTCTTGGTACTTCGTTAACGATAACAATCTATTATGTACTAGATCTCTAGTTCAACTGATTGAATCCATTTGCCATCATAATTAAATAGAAATTTTGTAGAAGACATAGATGAAATTAAGATCGCGATACTCAGTTTTCTTCTATCAATTTTTTTTGAATCAATTACCACATCACTATCAACAAACTTAAACTCTTTAGTATCTAAATCAACCCAACCATAATAAAGTGTCATTCCAAACAGTCCCACACCATTGCTTATCAAATCTTTTACTTTAAAACTCTTAGACTTAGCTTCTTTTTCAGCATAAATATAAAAGTAATCGTAATTTTTTATAAGACTATTAGTATCTTTCCAGTCAATTTCAACTGACATGGACTTCTTCTTTCTTGCCAAAAAAAACACACTACTTTCAACACCTTTTTTAACAACAGGATCAAGTACAAAACTTGATCCATAACTTCCGTATGGGTTGATATTGGGGAATTTATCACCATAGACAAATTCCATACCCATACTTTGTGCTAAATCATCCAACAACCCTTCAACTTCTTTATCAGAAGAATCAGTTTCACAAGCCAAAGTAAACGGAGCCATTAAATAAAAGGTTAATATTATAACTATAAATTTATTCATGGTTTAAAATTCCTAGGCAATTGTAAATGATAATGTCTATCACTGTAGTGATGTGGCATTGCATTTGGGTCAAATATCAAGTTTGTTTTATTTACAGATTGACTTACAACGTTTACAGGTACAAGCTTTCCATTATTATATTTTATCCGTAAGTCTACAGCATCTCCTCGAACATGAGCTTTACCTGATTTCCCTATATAAGAATCATCTGTACTTGAATATGCTTTACCATCTGCTCCAATATACCTATCACCACCTGTAACTTTAAATTGAAATTTATCTGTTCCTAATTCTTCCACTAAATCGGAATACAAGTCAGCAACATTATCTCTGAGCGCATCATTATCCAATACATATCCATCTGGATTCAATTCCCTTCCATTTACTTTAATTGAATACTTATTTTTTTCTTGCTCCCTCTCCAACGACGCATTCCCATTCATCGCCTGCGCCAATGCAGCCGTCATCGCACCATTTCCGAACTTACCACCGGTTAGTTCTGATGTTGTACCACCCACAATAGCCGCTAGGGTAATTCTCGTTGCATCTGCCACAAATCCTGTGTCATTTGACATTACTTTATTGATATTTAAACCTTTAGCAACCCCTGCACTCACAAACCCATGCCCGAACTTACCGCCTTGCAAGACGGACATCACGCCACCTGTGGTTGCATGGGCCAGTACATGCTGCCAGCTACCTTGCATCCCTGAAGCGGCTGAGAACACATCTCCTATTTGAGCAAAGGCAAAAGACGACATTGCTGATAACGCACCTGCTTTAAATGCCTGACTTGAATCCCCTGTGGCAATATAGGTTGTTGTAGCACTCATACCTGCAGCAAATGATGCACAACCAGCAGTACCAACGGCCGGAATAGAACAAAATGCAATGGTGATAGCCGCTTGAGCCACAGGATCATGGCTTAACCAATTACCAAACTGCTCAATACTATCGCCTAATTTATCCAAGAAGAAACCACTTGGGTCAGTAGCATTTAACGGGTTGTTTTTAAGGTAAGTGTAGCGTGCATAGCCTTGTGTATTAGTCACACCATCAATGAACGGGTCAGCCTGAACAAAACGAGCCAATGTTGGATCGTATATCCGGCCGTTCATATGAATTAGGCCCACTTCATCTAACGCTTCGTGACCCGTGTAGGCACGGGTGGTGAGGCTGTTATTAAAGCCGATTAATTCGATGAGTGTCATTTGCGACCAGTCGGTGGCATCACGACGATTGCCCCATAGGTCAAAACTCATTTCTTGTACGATATCGCCTAATGAGTCAGTGACTATATCCACTGATCCTAGATGATCTTTGTGTAGATAGTGGATGGTTTCAGTTGTGATGCTATTGAGTGTTTCAATAGTGATCACTGCGCCACCGGGTAGGTAACGTTTGATTTCTTGTTTACCATCCGAGTGAGCTATTTTTTCTACACTGCCAATGTAGCGTGTGGTTTTAAAGCTGCCATCACCAAATTGATCTAAACGTTGATAGCGGCTGCGACCCGTACCGTATTTAAATTGGGTAACATGTCCGTTAGCGTTTATACGCGTGGGTTTATCGAATACGCTGTATTCTATGTTTTTACCCTTGTAGTTACGGATATTACCGTTGGCGTCGTAATCAAACGGGTTAGAGTTATCCACAGTGTGCAAACGGTTGTTGAATACACCTTGGCTTTCGTATTGATAGTTGTAGGTGTCGTTGAAGTTTTTACCTTGTAGGTTACCAAAGCCATCATATTGATACGTTGTGGTCACTGCACCTAAGGTATTACTTAGGTCAGCACTTTCAATGCGGCCAGTGGCTGCATTGAAAGTTGTGCACTTATGTATACCAAGCGAATTCACTCACCACCTAATGAGTTATTATTTTTTTAAACTGCGTTTTATTAGCCTATCGATAGAACACTTATTATTTACACCTGAACAGACGCTAATAACTAATTCTTTATCATTTAAACTTAAAATTTTAACTGAGCTTAATCCATTACTGCCTAAGAAATTATACTCAGAAAAAATCTCACGCTTGGTAAATGATATTTCATTATTGCCAATATAAAACCTCCCTTTTTCAACAATAGGCAGCTTAGGATCAAACCCATAACAATCATTTAATATTTCGTAAACACCATTCTTTCTAAATAAGATTGAATATGGGCATCCCGTATTCTTTTCAATCAAGCTCCAATCACCAACAATTGAGCTTGCTTGAGTGGAACACCCAAAGCATAAAAAGATAGAATAGAGTAAATAATTAAATCTTAATACTTTCTTCATTTATCATTTACCGTTAAAAAAATAAGGTGTTGGATTAACTAATCTTCCTTCCCTATAAACTTGTATATGAACATGCGGAGTTACTCCAGAAGAATAAACTTTTCCAGTCTCAAAATTCACAAGCTCATTAATATTCGTCAAAGAACCAATTGTTTGCCCAGACTTCACATTAGTTGAAGACCAATTAGTAAACCCAGCAGGAGCTTCTAAATATAACATTCGAATCTTGTCTATACCTAAACTGTTATCAGAAGGGACAATATCAACTATTGGGTAACCAGTAGATGCCCCCTCAAAATATGTAACCTTACCGTCCACAGGAGATATTATTAACTGTTCATTTTCAGCCGATAAATCTAATGCAAGGTGCTCCCTACTTCCTCTACTTGCCTTCCATGATCCATCACCTTCGCTATCATTGCGAATTTCTCCACCTGTTGGATTAATTAGTTTTTTAGCAATCTCATCCTGAGCTTTTTCCCCATTCATCGCCTGCGCCATAGCCGCAGTGATTGCGCCGTTTCCGAACTTACCACCTGTTAATTCAGAAGTCGTGCCACCTATTAACGCAGCCAATGAGATGCGTGTAAAGCGAGCCGCAAAGTCTACTTCTCCAGTCATGATGCGGTTCACGTTTAAACCTTTAGCAACCCCTGCACTCACAAACCCATGCCCGAACTTACCGCCTTGCAAGACGGACATTACACCACCCGTGGTTGCATGGGCCAGTACATGCTGCCAGCTTCCTTGCATCCCTGAAGCGGCTGAGAACACATCTCCTATTTGAGCAAAGGCAAAAGACGACATTGCGGATAACGCACCCGCTTTAAACGCCTGACTTGAATCCCCTGTGGCAATATAGGTTGTCGTTGTCGTCATACCTGCAGCAAATGATGCGCAGCCAACGGCATTAACACCTGGTGTAGCGCATACAGCAATCGTAATGATCGCTTGGGCCACAGGATCATGACTTAACCAATTACCAAACTGCTCAATGCTATCGCCTAATTTATCCAAGAAGAAACCACTTGGGTCAGTAGCATTTAACGGGTTGTTTTTAAGGTAAGTGTAGCGTGCATAGCCTTGTGTATTCGTCACACCATCAATGAACGGGTCAGCCTGAACAAAACGAGCCAATGTTGGATCGTATATCCGGCCGTTCATATGAATTAGGCCCACTTCATCTAACGCTTCGTGACCCGTGTAGGCAGGAGGTGATTGCTATTATTAATAATTGGTACTAAAAATCAGTGCCCTACCTTCCCCGTCACTGTTTAACTTGTCAACCCTTACCCATCCCCTAATATTGCCGTACAATTGCCCGCTTATATCCATTATTTAGCATTAAAAAAGAGCAGTCCTATGGCCACCAGTAAAACTGCCCCTAAACCAATTAAAAGCGATAAAAATCAAGAACATACACCTATGATGCAGCAGTACTTAGGCATCAAAGCGGAGCACCCTAATCAGCTGGTGTTTTATCGCATGGGGGATTTTTACGAGATCTTCTTTGACGATGCTAAGAAGGCTTCGCGCCTGTTGGATATCACCCTTACCGCCCGTGGTAAAAGCGGTGGCAAGCCTATCCCTATGGCGGGTATCCCGTATCATGCCGCTGAAGGGTATATCGCCAAATTGGTGAAAATGGGTGAATCCATTGCGGTGGCGGAGCAAATTGGTGACCCTGCCACAAGCAAAGGCCCAGTTGAGCGCAAGGTGGTGCGGGTGATTACACCGGGCACGCTAACCGATGAAAGCTTTTTGGATGAACGCCGCGACAGCTTATTGGTGGCAGTAAGCAGTTATAAAGATGGTCGCAGCGATAAGGTATGTCATGGTATTTCATCATTGGATATCAGCTCTGGCCGTTTTACGGTAATTGAGGTACAAAGCGAAGAAGCCTTACTGGCCGAGATCGAACGTTTGCGCCCAGCTGAACTGCTGCTCAATGAAGATAAAGATTACCCAGAATCCTTAAGTAAGCGTGCTGGCAGCCAAACTTTACCAGCATGGGAGTTCGAGTTTGAAACCGCATTTCGCTTATTAACCACCCATTTTCAAACCAAAGATTTACATGGCTTTGGCTGCCAAGACTTTAAACAAGCCATTGAAGCGGCTGGCTGTTTGATTCATTACGCCCAAGAAACTCAGCGCACCGACTTACCTCATATTCGTATGTTATTGGTGGAACAAGCCGATGACGCCATTGTGCTAGACGCCGCTACACGCAAAAACCTAGAGATCGACGTGAATCTTAACGGTCATACCGATTTCACCTTGGCTTGGGTGCTGGATAGAACCGCCACCGCCATGGGTTCGCGTTTATTGCGCCGCTGGTTAAACCGCCCACTGCGAGATCAAACCACGTTAGAGCAACGCCAGAGTGCTATCGGTGCCATGATATCAAGCTACGGCTATGAAGATATTCACGGCATTTTAAAGCAAATTGGTGATATTGAACGCATCTTAAGTCGTGTGGCATTACGCAGTGCGCGTCCACGAGACTTAGCCCGTCTACGTGATGCTCTGGCGGTACTGCCGGAATTACAAAACGCCATTCATGCAGTGGATAATGAGCCCGTTGCCCAGCTAGGTAAACGCATTAGTACCTACCCAGAAACCGTAGCTACTTTACAAAAAGCTGTAATTGAAAATCCACCTGTGGTGATTCGTGATGGTGGTGTCATCGCAGAAGGCTTTGATGAAGAGCTAGACGAGCTACGCGGCCTTAGCGAAAACGCTGGTCAATTTTTAATGGACATAGAAGTGCGCGAAAAAGAGCGCACCGGTTTAAGCACCTTAAAAGTGGGTTATAACCGTGTTCATGGTTACTACATTGAAATTAGTAAAGCCCAAGCAACCGAGGCACCTACCGAATATATTCGCCGCCAGACTCTAAAAAATGCCGAGCGGTTTATCACGCCGGAGCTTAAAGAATTTGAAGATAAGGCACTTTCCAGTAAAAGTCGCGCGCTGTTCCGTGAAAAAGCCTTGTATGAAGAATTGGTTGAATCCCTTGCTCAGCAACTGGCCGAACTGCAAGACACCTCAAGCGCCATTTGTGAATTGGACGTACTGTCAAACTTAGCCGAGCGAGCCATTACTCAACAATACGTGCGCCCGCAATTAAGCCAAGAGCCGGGGCTGAATATTGAGCAAGGTCGCCACCCTGTGGTGGAGGCCATGATCGAAGACCCGTTTGTAGCCAACGATGTAAGCTTTCATGACAAACGCAACATGCTCATCATCACCGGTCCGAACATGGGTGGTAAATCCACCTACATGCGCCAAGTGGCTCACATTGTATTACTGGCCCATATTGGCAGTTATGTACCAGCGCAGGCTGCCAATATTGGCTTGGTGGATCGCATCTTTACCCGCATGGGTTCCAGTGATGACGTGGCCGGTGGCCGCTCTACTTTTATGGTAGAAATGACCGAAACCGCAAACATTCTGCACAACGCTACCGAGCACAGCTTGGTATTAATGGATGAAGTGGGGCGCGGCACCAGCACCTTTGATGGTTTGTCTCTGGCATGGGCCTGTGCTGAACACCTAGCCCAGCAAGTAGGCGCTTACACCCTATTTGCCACCCACTATTTTGAAATGACACAACTGAGCGAGCAAAACCCAGCCGTAGTCAATGTGCATTTAACCGCCACCGAGCATAACGATCACATTGTGTTTTTGCACCACGTGGAAGAAGGCCCTGCCAGCCAAAGTTACGGCCTACAAGTGGCCAAGCTTGCAGGTGTGCCTAACCATGTGATTGATCAAGCTAAATCAAAACTAGTCGCGTTAGAGCAAACTCAAATTAACGACAGTCAGCAACCTGTTAAACCAATCCAAGCAGTGACTCAAGCAGCATCAGTAAAAGAACCTGTGACGTCGCCATTGCAAAGTGACATGTTTGCCACCTCTCCTTCTAAAGTTGAGCTGGCGTTACAAAGCATGAACCCAGATGACTTAACACCAAAGCAAGCACTTGAGATGCTGTATCAGTTAAAACACGATTTATAAATCTGCGCTATATCAAAACCAAAAAGCCGATTAAACGTGAGTTTAATCGGCTTTTTTCGTAATCTATTTTTATGAGAATTTTAAACTCTTACGATGAATAGAATTACCCTTCCACATAATACCTTCCATGTAGTAATGGAATAAACCACAGAAAATAATGATCATACCCATGGTGCGATAGCCAGCAAAATAATCAACTAAAGCTGCGATGACGATGGCTAGAATCGGGTTTAAAAAGCGAGGTGGAATTTTTAAGAATGATAAAGAACCATAAATAAAGTTTTTATATCCATTAGCATTACGATTTTGATCATGCCCTGAATAAATCATAAATGCAGTAATATCGTGAATCACACGGGGCATCAAAATTACAAAAACTGAATAACCCATTTCTAAACAAAAATAACAAGCTATCACCATGGCAATATTGCCAAATACATAATAACGACCCAACTTTGTATTGGATGACAAACCGATCTTCATCCCTGCAATAGTACTTACAATCATCAATAATGCCGCGATGTATAGCAATACGTCCGCAAGTGGAAGTGTAAATACCGTCATCTTATATATGTAGCCTTTCATAAAAACATGTATATACAAAATGGTTGCAACTAACACACTACTCCAACGCCAAAACTGATAATTAAGGTTAGCCGGACGCTGCATCATCATTAAAGATAATCCGTATTGTTGCGACATAACGTGGTACATAGTGTAAATAGCTATAAATATTAAAAATAAAGTCTCAATTCTAAACGCCACTCGCCCGGGAAATAGGCTCATGGTAAAAAATATCAAACCCATGAACGCGGTAATTGCCAGTAAAGAGTAAGTTATGTTCTTTTTATAAACGCCCAAATATTCTTTATCTGCTAACGTAATAAAGCTAGAAACGATATGAGGAAAATTAAAAAATATCGCCCAAAATGCCCATTCTACTGGATGTCTTGGTAGTGCTTGTTGCATCATGCCATTTAATAAAAAATGATCGATCAGTACAAATAAAACACAGACCGGAACCACAAGGTATAAAGCAAACAGCCATTTTTTATTATTTTCATATAGAGTATTCATCACCGGTTTATTTGGTGAGTTACCTTTCAAATGCTGATCCGCATCAGCAGGGAAGTTCATGGTTGTAGACGTCATATAAAGCCTGAAATTGTTATTAGTCCGTACAAACAAAGTGCCCTCTTTAATTACACCTCGAGAGTCACTATTAAAAGTCGATCAAACTGCGTAGTGAATACGATATAGAACCAAGGTACCACTTAACTCCCTCACAAGACATATAACAACAAGGAATAAACAGGTAATTTATGTGTGGATTTTTAGCGATGTGATTTACAGCACAAATAGCAGGGAAAAGCATGAGACGACAGAAACCAGAAAGCCCAGTATTGGCTGTTTTTAGCTAACTCTTTTTTAAAGAGATATTCAAGAAAACATAAAAAAGGGCAGAGCGTTATAGCCTCTACCCTTTCTTAAGTTTATATCTAATGTCGCTAAAATTATTTAGGCTTCTCTGTAAAAGACTTTGGCTTCTTTAGCTGCAATTTTGGCAACGGCTTTATCGGCTTGTTCTTTCACACCACGGGTCTGCTGATACATTTCCATGCTTTCATAATCATCCACCACAACAGGGGTGATGGCCTCGTCTATGTAGCCTTTAAATGATTTACTTAGCCACATTTTACGTGCGGTTCTGGCCAAGCTAGAAGCTGCAAAGCTAATCGTCAGTGTTGATTTAATTAAGCGCCAATACATTTTTGGGTAAAACACCAGTGGGTGCTCTAATGGTAAACCTTCTCTACGCTCTTTTCGGGCAACATAACGTATAAAACCCATATCGTAAGAGCGAATACCCGTTACTTTTGTGATCACGCCAAATGCGGTTAACAAGCCAGATAAGGTGTATTTTTTATTACTGCCTAAAGCAAATGCACGTTTAATCACGCGGTGCATGTGTTCTTTGGTGTAATAGGTATCCCAAACAGCTTTATATAGGCTGTCTAACTCTTCGTCGGTCATTTTCGGGTGATGAGTAACACGATGGGATAAATCGAATTTGTTTAAATCCGGATCCATCCACTCGCCTTTATCCATCATGTCTTTATGATCCATTGAACCAGGCAGTGGCGTTAAGATAGACGGGTTAAGAATATCAATTGGCAGCTCACGTTTGATGATTTCAATATCACGAATCACAGATTCATAGGTGTCATTTGGAAAGCCGATTATATAGGCCCCCCAAATAACCACTGGATGACGTTTCCAATCTAATAGCATTTGACGATAGTCAGTGATTTTGTTTTGACGTTTTTGAATGCTTTTTAAGTTATCTGCATTAATGTTTTCTAAACCGATGAAAACATTATCCACCCCTGCAGCCACTGCTTTATCAATAAAATTAGGAATTTTATGGGCTTGGGTATCCACTTGAATGAATAGCCTTAGCTTAATGCCTTCTTCTCTTAATAAGATCAAACGGTCAAATAAGGCTTCCCAGTATTTATTACGAGCAAAGTCATCATCGGTAATGAATATCTTCTCAAGGCCTGCATCCCAAGCTTGGCGAGCCAAAGCTTCCAAATCATCGGCGGAACGAGAGCGGCTGGTACGACCCTGTACATTAATAATACAGCAAAATGAACACTGGAAAGGACATCCACGACCTAAATCAATGGTGCTAATATTATTAAAATTACGCTTAACTAAATCCTTAGGGAGCACAGGCTGGGGTTGTTCATCTAACGAGACCATGTCACTTTGGTAATCATACAAAGGCTGTAAACTGTTATCCCAAGCATCTTTCACCACAAAATCGAAACGTCCGGATTCCGCCTCGCCAGCAAATAACGAGATGCCATGCTTTTGTGCGTCTAACAATTCATCGGTTAATTCACCGATTACACTGAGTATTCCACTTACATGAAAGCCGCCGATACATACCGGAATTCCATGCTGTATAAAGCGTTTAGAGACATCTACGGTGCGAGGAAATTGATTAGTCTGAACCCCAGCCATGCAAACGAGTGCTCGTTGGCCGGCATCTCGTAAAGTCTGAGCGAGTTCTTCAATTTTTATAACGTCACACGCTTCATCAAACGTTGATACGCGTATTTCTACGTCTTCCCCTAATATTTTACGCTGGGCCACGTCCAGCGCGAGTCCGTTCATGCAGGCTAATGAATTAGAGGGTATTGAGGAGCGCAGCCACTGAATAGGGTAACCTTCGTCATCATAGCGCGTCGGTTTAATCAACAGCAGGTGGAAAACCTGCCCATCAGACGGCGTTGTATCCACCCGACTATTTGCGGTTAGAGTGTTTCTTAACCAGCCAAAATCCCCTAATTTGAATTTCGCTGCACTTTTAGAATAACCGGCATTACTTTTTTGCGGCTGCATATTAACTCACTTTTAACTTAGTTTTAATGTGCCCGTAATGCCCATGTTAGGGGGAAGGCTAATGTAATTATTAACAAGGAATACTCTATAGTTATAAGGGTATTCCCTACTGGTCATTTTTTGGCTGATTTGTAGGCTAATTCAAACATGAGAACTAGGCTGAAATCGTCATCATTATACAAAGGTTTTAAAATATGAGACAAGCGTTCTTATTGCCTTTTGAGATTAATGAACACTTACTTATTTGATGCTCGTTTAGGATAGGCATACAGAGGGGGGGGGATAGTGGAATCGTGCTTAATCGGTAAAGTGGGGAGATAACCAATAAAAAAGGGCAGAAGCTTGTGGCTTCTACCCTTTTCATTTATCACCCTAGGCGTCATCCTGACTGGTCATCCTGACCGTATCCCTAACACATCCTTACGCATTCAATTGCATTTTAAGACATCCTGTCTTTGATCTTCCTTGTGGGTTATCCCTAACCTTTGACTTTAAAAATAGTTGGCTTTATTCCTTTAGCAAGTCATTTCGCGCCAAGATGAATAATTAATCGTCTTCTTATGCCATAGGCAATAATTATTAGTCTTTTTGAGCCATCTTTTGACTCTCAAAGGCAGGTTGCCACCATTTTTTATACTTTTTAGGTTCTGATAACATTACCTCTTCCCCCATGATAGGGGTTTGTACTAATACTCCCTGCTTTTCGCTAAGCTTACTCACTTGCTCTAATGGATCAGACCATCCATGAAATGACAGCTTGAAAGTGCCATTGTGTACAGGAAGCATGGCTTTACCCTTTAAATCTAGGTGGGCTTGTACGGTTTCTTGAGGAAACATATGTACCTGCGACCAATCTGGATTGTAAGCCCCATTTTCTAAGATGGTTAAATCAAAAGGTCCGTATCGCTCGCCAATGGTTTTAAAACCGTCAAAGTAACCACTATCACCACTGAAGTAGATATTATGGCTAGGTGACTGAATAACCCAAGAACTCCATAATGTACTATTTCGATTAAACATGCCTCGACCAGAAAAATGTTGGGCGGGCGTACTAATGAATTCAAACCCGTTAAATTGCTTGCTTTGCCACCAATCTAACTCATGGATATTTTCACTGGGTACGCCCCAATCACGCAGGTATGCACCTAAACCTAAGGGCACCATGAAGTGCTGTGCGCGCGTAGCAAGCATCTCTATGGTGTCTTGATCTAAGTGATCATAATGGTCATGACTAATCACCACAGCAAATAAATTTGGTAGTGACGCAATATCTACAGGTACAGGGTGGAAACGCTTAGGGCCTACCCACTGCACTGGACTGGCCCTTTCAGAGAAAATTGGATCTGTAAGAATATATTTACCCGATAACTTCAGTAATACTGTGCTGTGGCCTAATCGATAAGCCACATCTTGACTCTGTTGAGTCAGAACATCGATTGCTAGGGTTTCATAGGGAATTAAACCAAAGGCTTCGGTATCGGGTGCATCATCGGTTATGAAGCGTTTTAAAATGCCAAAGAAACGGCCAAGGTCAGCTTCTATAGGGGGCAGATTAGGGTTATAAAAGCCCTCAGCCGACGTATAGTGATCACTTTGCCAATGACGCTGAGCCTGACCTGCACACGCAATGGTCAGCATTACAATGGCCATCAGGCCTATTATCTTACGCGTCATGCTCTGTCCTGCTTAACATCGAAACTGTGTGAAAAAGCAGATAGTAAAGCAAAATGAAAAACCAAAGTACTAAACAGTTTATTCTATTAAGTATTCATGATTGTTGGTGGGTGACACCCATAGATTAAAGATAGTTAGTGAAACCAACTAAATAATTCAACAAACACATCACTACCGAAAAACCATAGGCGAAAAAAAACCAGCCACTTGGCTGGTTTTTTTATTAGCTGATATTACTCAGCGGCTGCTTCTTTACGCTTAGCCGGCTTACGAGAACGTGCTTTAAGTCCACTACCATCTTTAGACTTATAACCTTCTTTTTTAACACGCTTAGGTGCATCGCCAGATTTAGCATTGTTGATATCTTCAATGTTTAAAGGACGACCACAGATGCGTGTCTTTTTAAGATGATCAACCACTTCACTTGGCATACCACTTGGTAAATCTACCGTGGCAAAACCATCAAAGATTTCAATATGCCCAATGAATTTGCTTTCGATGTTCGCTTCGTTAGCAATCGCGCCCACAATGTTGCCCGGCTTCACACCATCTTTATAACCTACCGCTAAACGATAACGCTTCATTTCAATATCAGGGTTATCTTTTAATGGCATTGGTTTTTTATCTAATGGCTTGTCCGCCATATCACGACCACGTCCGCGATCACGGCCACCACGTTCACCGCGACTATCACGACCACCACGTTCGTTACGCTCTTTATATTCACGAGGCTTACGCACGCTTTCGGTTAAGAACAATGACTTACCGCCCTGTGCCATTTGTGCAAGTGCCGCTGCCACATCAACAGGGTCCAATGCTTCATTGTTAGCCAGCACTTCACCAATAATTGATTTAAAGATCTCTGTTTCTTTTCCTTGCACGCTTTCAAGAATACGCTCTTTAAAACGCTCACGACGCTTAACGTTAACTTCATCAATACTTGGCAACTGCATTTCAGCTATTTTTTGACGAGTAACACGTTCAATTGTGCTTAACATGCGACGCTCACGTGGGCGTACAAACAAGATAGCGCTACCAGTACGGCCAGCACGACCAGTACGACCAATACGGTGAACATAAGATTCCGCATCGTATGGAATATCATAGTTTACAACGTGGCTAATACGCTCAACGTCTAAACCACGGGCCGCTACATCAGTGGCCACAACAATATCAATTTGGCCTTTCTTCAAGCGATCAACTGCACGTTCGCGCTGTGCTTGTGCCACGTCACCATTTAACGCTTCGCATTTATAACCCGCTGTACGCAAATATTCTGCTACTTCTTCTGTGGCTTGTTTGGTACGAACGAAGATCATCATGGCGTCCATGTCTTGGGTTTCACAAATACGCAATAACGCTTCGTTTTTATCCAAGTTACGCACTAGCCAAAATGATTGAGCAATTTTGTCATTGGTGGCGGTTTTGTTTTCAATACGTACTTCAACTGGCGAGTTTAAGTGTTTTTCTGCCACTTCTTTAATTTGACGAGGCATAGTTGCTGAGAACAAGGCAACCTGACGTTTTGTCGGTACGTGTTCTAAAATCCAGTTCACATCATCAATGAAACCCATGCGTAGCATTTCATCTGCTTCGTCTAAAACAACCGCTTTGATTTCATCTAATTTTAACGTACCACGGCGAATGTGGTCCATCACACGGCCCGGTGTACCCACTACAAACTGAGGGCCATTTTTTAGCGCACGGAACTGAGTAGAGAAGTCCTGACCACCATAAATACACGTGGTTTTAATACCAGGAAGATGTTTTGCGTAAGACTCAATGGCCGCCGCGACTTGCTGAGCAAGTTCACGAGTTGGCGCTAATACTAAAACTTGTGGGGTACGAGCATTGGCATCGGTGCGAGCTAAAATAGGTAAAGTAAACGCAGCAGTTTTACCAGTACCGGTTTGGGCAAGACCAAGAACGTCTTTACCTGCTAATAAATGTGGAATTGCTTGTTGCTGGATTGGGCTTGGGGTTTCATAACCCTGCTCTTCAACCGCGCGTAAAACATTAAAAGGTAGACCAAGACTGGCGAAGCCAGTAGGAGTATCAGACATGCAAAAAAACCTGCTTTTTGGGGAATACATCTAGATCGGCACGGGGAGGCCCACAGGGACTCAATGACGGCGCGATCAAAATTCATTCACAATTAAATTTTGACCATTGATCCCGTCATCCCGCTACACAGCTAGCCTAGAACGGCAGCTTACATCTGTTTCACAGACAAAGAGTTGAGGCGAATACGCCCACACTCGAATAGGAAATTGGGAACACTTTGGTTACGGCGCGCATTCTCGCACTTTTGGCCCACTTGTGCCAGTGGCAATCTGAAATATTTGTATGTTTTTCATACAAACCATAATTTATATCTGGAAACTAAACTGCCAACCTTGCTCACAGGCGTACCCTTGGCACACAAACAGGCCCGGTACGGCCACCACTTCACCATTTTTGAGCAACACAGGCCAAAATGGTCGTTGCCATGGTGGGATATCGAATTCTTGAAACCACTTTTTCAAGGCTTTGTTAGGGCGATTAATAGGCCGTGCTTTTAGTGTCCCTTGGTACAAGGCCAGTTGATACTCACTCGGTTTCAAGCCTAAACCTGGTTGCCACTTTAATTGCCCTGCCGGTAGCTGCGGATTCACATTGCCATTGAAGTTCTGCAGAAAAACTGAGGTATTTACTTCTGGTAAACTAGGCATTACATAAAGTTTACCATTGTGACGACGTACTTCGTTGTCTTGCCAGCGAAACACTGGCTCTGCGTCAATTCGTGCATTCATTACCTCTGCCAACAAAACCCGAATTTGTTTGTCGGCCAGTAATGGATAGCGGTTGTGTTGCTCTAACCACTTGCGGATAAGTTGACACTGTATGCTCCAGCTTTGGCGCCCCAGTTTATTGCTGTCTAAACGCCCTTGGTTATCCACCACTTGTTGATAAATGGGGTCAATTAAGTCGTTCAGCAATTTATGTTCTGTCTGTAAAATACTGATAGTTTTGACAATGCTTTGATTGGCTTGCGGATAACGCTCATTCAATGTGGGTAATAGTTGATGACGCCACCAGTTACGATCAAAGCTGATGTCGTCATTGGATTCATCGTCCACATGGGACAGTTCAAAATGGTTGGCGTATTGCTCAATTTGTTCACGGCTTACTGACAATAGAGGCCTAAGCAGAATGCCTTTTCCAATACTGCGCTCGTTTTCCATGGCGGTTAAGCCTGTCATGCCAGAGCCGCGCATGAGGCGCATCATAAAGGTTTCTATTTGATCATCTTGGTGATGCCCCAATAGCAACGCATCCCCAAACATAATGTATTTCTCAAACACTTCGTAACGAGCCAAACGTGCCGCCTGTTCTAAACTGCCAGCATCTCTTGGAACGCTCACACGTTCAGATACAAAATGAACCTTAAGCTGCTTGCATTGCTGTTCGCACAAGCTTAGCCACTGATCCGCATGAACAGATAATCCGTGGTGAATATGTATCGCAATAATAGGAATTGAATTATTTAGCTGGCTGATAGCATGGAGCAACACAGATGAATCCATACCACCACTGAACCCAACCAATATGCGCTTGGGTTTGTGTTGATTTATGCAATCACTTAGCACCTGAAAGATTATGTTGTCCATAAATTTTAATTCAATACTCGGGACATAGACTTACCATCCGACACTATTCATATAAGCATTCGACGTTTTCATCGCCATAATGGCTTTTTAAACGGTAAAGTAAGTCGTCACTGGGTTCCACGTTAAATTCCTGACCAAGCTGTAAGCTGGCATTGGCGCTTTGCCCTTTATACTCCACCAACACGGGTGAACCTTCTTGATCAAATGGCTGAAGAGTATCGTTTAATTGTCGAATAAAATGTTGTCCCAGCTCACGCTGCTTTAAGGTCAAGCGAATACCAGAACTAAAACTGTTTCGAGCTTCACTAATATTCCATAAATTATTTAAATTTGCCCCTAAAGAATCATTGTAGTTGTCGTGTTTCACTTCCACTTCCACAATCACTAGGTGATCCACAATCAATTTTTCTTTCAGCTTTTCGTAAACATCGCTAAATAAACGAACATCCAAACGGCCAGAACGATCATCGATGGTTAGTATGGCCATGTTGTCACCACGCTTGGTGCGCATCACACGTAAGCCAACAATGATACCCGCCAGCTTTTGTGTTTTTTTATCCGCTTGAATATTAGCAAGTTTAGTTTTCGCTATACGACGTACTTCTTTTTCGTATTCATCAAATGGGTGACCTGTTACAAACAAGCCCAAGGTATCTTTTTCGCCTTGCAGTTTTTGCTTAGGGTTCCAATCTCTGACTTTATTCAAATAATCATCGTATGGATTGAGATTGGCTTCTTCTTCCACTTCGCCAAACATATCCATCATGCCGGCGGCGGCGTTTTTCGCATTTTGATCTGCAGCTTTTAGTGCATCTTCGATACTGGCAAACAGTACCGAACGATTCGGCCCAATTTGATCAAATGCACCGCAACGCACTAGGGCTTCCATCACCCGTTTATTTAGTTTGCTTTTATCTACCGACTTACAAAAATGGAAGATATCGGTAAATTGCCCCACCTCATTGCGGGCTTTAATAATGGCTTCAATCGGGCCTTCCCCCACCCCTTTCACGGCCCCTAAGCCATAAACGATGGCACCGTCATCATTCACTGTAAAACCAAATTCCGATTGATTAACGTCAGGCAGGACTAAGTCCAGCGCCATCTCACGGCACTCTTCAATAAAAATCACCACTTTGTCGGTGTTTTGCATATCTGAGGTTAATACCGCCGCCATAAACGGCGCAGGATAATGGGTTTTCAGCCAAAGGGTTTGATAAGAAACCACGGCGTAAGCCGCGGAGTGGGATTTGTTAAAACCGTAACCTGCAAATTTTTCTACTAGGTCAAAGATGTTCATGGCGAGATCGCCATCGACACCAATAGAGATAGCACCTTCACGGAAGCTATCACGCTGCTTGGCCATTTCTTCTGGTTTTTTCTTACCCATTGCACGACGCAGCATGTCCGCACCGCCTAAGGTATAGCCCGCTAGAATCTGGGCAATCTGCATGACCTGTTCTTGATAAACGATAACCCCATAAGTGGGTTCTAGAATTTCCTTCAAGCTTTCATGCTGGAAGTCTTTATGAGGGTAAGCTACCTCAGCTCGACCGTGTTTACGGTTGATAAAGTCATCTACCATGCCCGACTCAAGTGGTCCCGGACGAAACAGAGCCACCAGCGCGATCATTTCTTCAATGTTGTCTGGCTCTAGTCGGCGAATCAGATCTTTCATACCACGGGACTCCAACTGGAATACCGCTGTGGTTTTCGCTTCTTTTAGTAATGCATAAGACGGTGCATCATCCAGTGGAATTTCTTCTATGAATAGTGGTTCTAAATCAGTTTTAGCGCGAATGGCGTTAATGGTTTTTAACGCCCAATCGATGATGGTTAGGGTCCGCAACCCTAAAAAGTCAAACTTAACTAAGCCTGCGCTTTCAACATCGTTTTTATCAAACTGTGTCACCAGTCCTTTGCCGTCTTCATCACACAAGGTTGGTGAAAAGTCAGTAAGTTTGGTGGGAGCGATTACCACACCACCGGCGTGTTTACCGGTTTGACGAGTAATGCCTTCTAGCTTGGTGGCCATTTCCCAAATTTCTAAGGCTTCGTCGTCTTCTTTTAAAAAGTCACGCAGGGTCTCTTCCTGCTCATAAGCTACTGCCAGCTTCATGCCCGGGTCCGCTGGTATCATTTTTGATAGTTTGTCAGCCAAACCATAACTTTTGCCTAATACCCGCGCCACATCACGTACTACCGCCTTGGCGGCCATGGTACCGTAGGTCACAATTTGTGATACCGCATCGCGACCATAATTATCGGCCACATAGTCGATGACTTGCTCACGTTTTTCCATGCAAAAGTCGATATCGAAATCGGGCATGGATACACGCTCAGGGTTTAGGAATCGTTCGAACAGTAAGTCATATTCTAACGGGTCAATGTCAGTGATTTTTTGTGCATACGCGACTAGCGAGCCAGCACCTGAACCACGGCCGGGGCCAACAGGTACGTCGTTATCTTTGGCCCATTGAATGAAATCCATTACGATCAAAAAATAACCCGGGAACCCCATTTGAATAATGATATCCAGCTCGAAATCTAAGCGGTCAAAATATTCTTTACGGCGCTCGTCATGATCACTTTGGTTTTTATCTAAGATAAATTCAAGGCGCTCTTCTAAGCCTTCATAAGAGATTTTTTTAAAGAATTCGTTTTCAGTCAGGCCATCAGGTATCGGGAACTCAGGTAAAAAGTATTTCCCTAATAATACTTGCACGCTACAGCGCTGGGCAATTTCTTGCGTGTTTTCAATGGCACTTGGGATGTCAGCAAATAACTCAATCATTTGTTGTTGAGTTTTTAAGTATTGCTGGTCGCTGTAGCGATGTTCTCGACGAGGGTCATCTAGGGTGACGCTGTCACCAATGCAAACACGGGTCTCATGGGCATCGTAATCTTCTTCTTTTAAAAAGTGTACATCATTGGTGGCCACTACTGGACACTGCTGCTCTCGGGCTAATACCAAGGTTTTTTGTACTAAGATTTCATCATTGGGGCGACTCGTCCGCTGTAGTTCTAAATAAAAACGATTGGGGAAATACTCTCGCCATGTTTGTAAACGCTGTAATGCGAGATCGTCTTTATCTTTTAGTAACGCTTCGCCAATATCCCCACGCTGAAAACCTGATAACGCGATCAAGCCTTCATTACGTTCGGCAAACCATTCCATTTTTAGCTGGGGTTTATCGTGGTGCTGGTTTTTGGTAAAACCAAAGCTCACTAACTCGGTGAGGTTACGATAGCCTTTATCATTTTGCGCATACAGAGTTATGTTATAGGGCTTAGCCAGATCGTCTGGATTCTCTATAAGAATATCGGCCGCTAGAATGGGTTTCACCCCTGCCCCTAAACAAGCATTATAAAACTTAACCAAAGCAAACATATTACTTTGGTCGGTAATAGCCACCGCTACCTGTGCGTCAGTAGATACCGCTTTAAGCAGGTCTTTTACCCGTACGATGCCGTTCACTAGGGAGAATTCTGTGTGAACGCGTAAATGTACAAATGAGTTGGCCATGAACTACCTCTTAACAACTTCCACTATTGTAACCAACTACCCCTGCCCTTGCAGTGCTTGCTGACTTTTTATTTTGTGGCATTTAAGGCGCTAAAAAAATCTTGGATACGCTGCGCGTTAGCCCCTAGATCAGTACGGCCTTCACGGCTCATACTGCGCATATCCACTTGAGAGCCTTCGATGGTTTGGCTCACTCGAATGGCAATGTCATCTTTAAAACCAAACAATGCACTGCTGGCAACGGCTTCAATCGTAAAGGGAAGTGCCTGACCATTCACCGCTACCACTTCCCAGCCCATACCCTGCACCGCTTTTCGTACTTTATAGAAGGCCTCCATTGCTGAGATGGATAGACGAACAGGTTTGATGTCTGGGTATCCTTCTTTTTGTAACTGAGCGAATTTTTTTACATCGTATTCTACTGAGTGCTCACCTTCGGCTCGTAAAGCCTTAGCCTTCACAAGGGCCGGTGGATACTCTGTATCTGTGGTCACGTCATACAAAAACGGAACCGAACGAGCTTTAACAATGTTTGTTCCCAACAGCATTAGCGGTGTCAAAGTAAGCACCACCGCCAAAACCAATGGTTTGGCTTCACCTTGCGCCTGCTTAGGTAGTTTTAGTACCGATAATACCAAAACAATGAAACCCAACAGTGCCGCCAAAATGAATATGAGAAAACTGTTCCGAAAATGCATAATGTCGAAGCGTGCACCTAATATCGCCAACGGATATAGGATGATTAGGCCAGCTGCCAATCTGGCTAAAATATGTGCAGGTATCTTATTCAACATGCATTTCCCCTTTTGATCGTTATTATTTTTGAGCGTGTTTTAAATCTTTTTCTAATTCGTTCACTTTATATTGGCTATCCGCCAGTGACTGCTTCAGTTGTTCGCGCTCTTTTTGCGCTTCATCCAGTAAGCTTTGAGCTGCTTTTAAGTCTTCTTCGTATTGGGCGGCACGCTTTACAGATGGACGGGCAAATAATATGTAAGCAATTACTAACCCCAAAATAAACGCCCCAGCTAGAATGAACGGCATGTGTTCTCCTTTTTTCCTGTCAAAAAATTCACGGTTTTGTTTATCCCCAACTTCTGTGGATAACTCTGTTAATTAGTTTGTGATAATCGTCTCTAAAGTACAGCCGATCACTGTAACCTTTAATTTGTTTAATTTTTAAACACCAACATAAAAAACCTTATAAAACAAAAACTTATAGATTTTTTATAGTTTTTTTACATTTATTTATACTTCAGCATTTACTAATAAATACAAAAAACAACCGATGTGCATAAAATTGGCTGATTTCGTGTCATACCAGTAGCAAATCTCTTACAAACTGTTTAGAGCAGTTTTTATACACAGAACTGTCAAGAATTTGTAACGCCTGTCCTGTATGGCTTTATTTTCCAGTTAATAACTGATCTATTAGGCATATCGTGTTTTGCACGTCTGAATAACGACCCTTCCATACTTCTTGCGCCATGGGTGAAATATCACATACATTGGGCAAGGGTATACCTTGCTCAATCATCTGTGTAAATGTCGGCACCATGACAAATTGTAACCACTGCTCAAAACTCAGAGTATCCACATAAAACGGTTGATCGCTTTGCAAAGCGTTTGCACTGGGTGCACACGCAGCCCAGATGTCATAAGACTGCATTTGGACAATAAGTTCACTTATTAGACTTTGCAGCTCGCCGTAACGAACATCACTCAAAAGAATTCTCCGTGGTATCATGAGGCCACATATTATGCGTGAATCCCCATGTTTAAACAGCCGCTAGACCGTTTTTTTAATGCTCTGACTTTCTATAGCCGTATTCCTGGCCCAAACTGGGTGGATTACAGCGACCAACAGCTCAACCGTGCTAGCGGTTTCTTTCCTTTTATTGGTTATTTAGTAGCCGTTTGGTGCTTTGCCGTTTATTGGTTATGTATACAGTGGCTCCCTAATGACATCAGCATAATAATTAGCATGGTGGCTGGGGTGCTAATTACTGGCGCGTTTCATGAAGATGGGTTTGCCGACTTATGTGACGGATTTGGTGGTGGGCTTGATGCCCAGCATATTTTAAACATTATGAAAGACAGTCGCTTAGGTACTTACGGCGTATGCGGCTTGATCTTTATCCTCAGTTTAAAATGGCAAGCTTTAGTGGGTATCCAAAGTGGTTATTTATTCGTCGCCTTACTAATTGCCCATAGTTTAAGTCGCGCATGGGCCATCAGTTTAATTATGGTGTTACCTTATGTGCAAATAGATGAGCACAGCAAGGCAAAACCCATCGCCAAGCAGTGGTTTAAGCAAGATATGATACTGGCTTGGTGCTTTGCCTTATTGCCTTTGTTATTCCTACCTTGGGTTTATAGCCTTGTACTATTGTTCGCTGGGGCGGCGGTTTTCTTCCTAACCCGAGCTTGGTATTTGCGCAAACTTAATGGCTATACCGGAGATGCCCTTGGGGCCAGTCAACAAATTCAAGAATTACTTATATATTTGCTTTTGTTAGCTTTGATCGGTTAGCCCCTGTTGCTTTCTTAGGTATAATGGCCGCTTTTTTACGAGGGGTGGGTCATGGAATTAAGCGAGTATCTGGCACAGCTGGATGGGCAGTTTCGTTTGTATGATGTGGGCCGTCGGATTCGCAAAGTCAATAAAGGGCAGTTTCAAAAATTTGAAACCTTAGAAAGCGCCTACCCCTTCCCATATTTACAGCATGCTTGGCTTGCCCTTTACATCAGCCCTCCGAAACAGCCAGAAAATGAAACCCTCATGTTTTTAAAGTGGCCGCTGGACGAGCAAGGTAAGTTAATTCCCTATGTACGTGATGATTTGGTTCACCGCCTAATCAAGCTAAGCGAAACACCATTACAAGCGGATACGGAAATTGACGATCCGTTAAAAGATAACCCGTTTGCATTTAAGCCAGATGATGTGCGCTTAGCTAACCTACACGCCATAATTCAAGGCAGCCAGCACCGTAAACCATCTAGCCATTATGATACCGCAGTGAAATACCTACAGGCCGGTACGCTAAACCCAGAGTCATTAGCAAATTGGCAAAACTTAGGGTTACAGGGTATTGCCGATGTGAGTGCCCGTATCAATGAACACAAAGCCAGTTTGCATTCGTGCTTAGCTCGCATGCCACAAGAAGCTTTTTTAGCTTTTGCCCAATGTCTTGAGCATCACCCTATTTCAGCAGACATCACTCAAGTTGTACTTGATCGTTATATTCTGGCATTGGATAAACCCGAGAACACCATTGAAGTGGAAGCGGCCATGCGTATTTTAGGTGGCAGTATTAGTGATGAAACCCGCATTCATGCATGGCAGTTATGGTTAGACAGTGATTACGCAACCGATGTAGCCTGCATGCTGGCCTTTGCCACTCGAAACTATGATGACCTAGCCTTTATTCCCCAACGTATTTCTGATTTTTTAGTAAACCTTGCGAAATTAAACCAAGACAAAACCTATACCGCCTTTGTTAAAATTGCAGGGGATTTACTCTTCTTACCCGGTATTCGTAACTTATTATTAAATGCCTTAAGAGATGAAAACCGTCCAGCCATTTTAGGCGAGGCCATGCAGGCACTGCTAAGGGCTAAGCAGCAATGATTTGCCCCTGCCAAATGCAGCAGCCGCAAACTAAAGTATACGCTCAATGTTGTGAGCCTTTTCACTTAGGTGAAGTTGCCACAACACCTGAACAACTTATGCGCTCGCGCTTTAGCGGCTTTGCATTAGGTTTAACCGATTACATTGCTCAAACTTGGCACCCAAGCACACGTCCGCAAGATTTAACTCTCTCGCCAGATGATCAATGGATAAAACTGGATATTGTTCAAACTAAACCAAATTGGGTGCATTTTCGCGCTTACTTTAATGACCCTGACAGCCCAAGCGGCTGGAGTGTGCTTGATGAGCAAAGTAACTTCATTAACGAGGGTAATCGCTGGTTTTATGTGAAAGGGAACACACAAATCGAACACTTTTTTCCTGCTCGTAACGACGCCTGCTTGTGTGGAAGCAGTAAAAAATATAAAAAGTGTTGCCAAAAATAAAAACTAAATTTAAAAGGACTTTAAATGAATACCTCCGATGACATATTCTGGTTTACCCGCAACAAGCAAATAAAGCTTTTTATATGGGTTTTTGCTGTTTGTATTGTAGGCAGTATTATCAGTTCTGCTGCGTTATTTATTGGGAGTGATAAAGCCATCACTCCTGAGATACTTGAACTGCTCATTTTCATTTCGTTGTTTTTGGTGGGTATTTCGTTGCTGGGGGGGCTTCATTTTTAACCAGCTGGTAAGCAAAAAACTGGGGCTTTCGGGCCGCTTAGTTTTAATTCAGAACAAGCAAGGGGAAACGGCTATCAGCCCGTTACCACAAGCTTATTATGTGGGGGAACGAGGCATATTAGTAGAAGATACGTTTTTTATTATTGGCCATGAACACAAAATTTTATCCATTAATAAACAAGAATATCAGAACACCTTGCTCCCCATGATCGCCGACATGAATCGCATGAATGAATGGGGGTACTTCAAATATCGTATGGCCAATATGAACAAAAACAGCACTTTGTTTTTTTCTTTGATAATGCTGATATCTATTTTGGCCATCTACGGTTATTTCATGTTTGAAGGTAAAACCAGCTAACCTCGCGTTTTTTTCAACCAATCCGCCACCGCTTGGCCTGTAGCACCGGGCCATGATTGCAATTTTTCAACGGGTATTACCTTGTATTCATCTAGTTCGTGATTCAAGGTGATTTCCCCTTGAGCTTTAACTGCATAGCCAATAATCAATTGGTTTTTTTGGTGAAACATATAATGCCCGACAAATTCAGCATCATAAGCATCTAGGTTTAGTTCTTCTTTGGTTTCACGAATGGCGGTTTCTACAGGGGTTTCATGGGGGTCTACAAAGCCAGTAATAATACTGCGCATGCCAGCAGGCCAAGCTACATTATGAGCTAATACTACTCCCTCTGGGGTTTCAACAATCACAGCGACTACAGGCGTTGGGTTATTAAAAAACGCAAAACCGCATTCAAACACACATTCTTTTATAATTTGCCCTTCAACGTCTCTATTGCGGGTTTTAGAGCCACAATGAGGGCAAAATAAATATTCGGCTGTTTTATATTCGCTCATTTTCTTCTCATTTCAATTAATCTGAACCAATTTAACATATCCTGCTCAACATATTGGTTCCATCTATGACTGTGATATTGAAATTCACTGTTTATAATGCGCATGTTTTATGACTACTTTCCAAGCTTAAAGACTTACTATGCAACCTGCTTTTCGCCTAACGTTTTTACTTAGCCTGCTGGTACACGTATTAGTGTTTCTGCCTTGGCTATTTAGCGAACAGCCAGCTGCTCCCGTGGCAAAAGATAAAACCGTTGAAGTGATCTTACAACCCGAAGCGCCTCAAGCTAATCCGATAAACAATACACCCAAGCCTTCGTTGGATGTACCTCCACCACCCATGCATTTAGAAGACGACATAACAAAGGCAAACAACACAAATGGAAAAGTGGAGGAACAGGCTCAAGAAAAAACACAAATAGCTGATATAGAGCATACCGATAAAACTGCACAACCTACCCTTGAAACTCCCGAACAAACTGAAACCTCAACACCTGAGCCTCCTGCAGCCCCACCTGTGGTGCATTCAAACAGCCCAATGCTTAGCCAGTATTTAAAAGCGAACCCACACAAAAATCAGGGCACAGAGTCAAAAGCTTCGAAAGAGGAAGAAGAAAAGGCTCGATGGTATAACGAAGTGTTAAAGCGGATTTCCGAGCAAATAAATTATATTTGGGTCAAACCTAGGGGAGTTAACCCTTTTTATCGCGGTACTATTAGACTGACCATCAACAGCAATGGTTTTTTGGAGCAGGCTTGGGTGCATATACCAAGTGGCAGCGCGCAACTTGATCGATCAGCATTAAGGGCGATTAATCAAGTGTATCGCTATGACATCCCCCAAGCACAGAAAATAACCCAGTATTACCAGAGTTTAGAGTTTCACTACAGTGGACAAAATTAGTTACTCTTGATCCTTCGGTTGCGACATACCCTTTAAGATCATACCCCACGTTCCCATGCATAACCCTACAATTGAAAGCAGCATGCCCAAATTAACCCAAGTACCATAACGAGTCATAAATGAGACAAATTCATGGGGTTTGCTATCACAAAGTCCTTTAATGTAATCCCAACTTCCCCCTTCATGAGAACACCGAACCACATCTTGTGCTTCCATCATGTATAAGGTCACCATAATGACACTGGGTAAAAATAGTAAAATCATGCCCCAACGCAACATTTTAGACTCCTTTTTTAATACTTTTGAATATAACGGGTGAAATTAGCACTTTCGGACCTAATCAAGCATTGCATTATCACACAGCCATAGGCAATAATGGCCATTAAATACCACTATAAAAACAAAAAACTGAGTATTGCCTATGAGAACATTATTCAAAGCGGCACTTGCCTGTATTCTTGCATGCGGTTTATCTACTACTGTTTTAGCAACCGAAGCAGATGATTTACTCGCTAAGATTGACGCCGACATTGACGCCAAACGCTTAAGCACCCCTGAAGGCAACAACGCCATAGAAAAAATTTGGCAGTTTAGAGATCTAGTCCCATATGATCAACGCATTAATAGCCGCGTTCAACAAGTGGGTTCTGTATATGTGGACCTAGCCAATCGCTCGATCAGCAGCAAACGTTTTAGCCAAGCTCAATCATACCTAGATAGCGCTTGGGGTATCTCATATTTAACCCCCGGCCTTGAAAGCACTCAGGATAAACTGGATAAGTTATTTAGCGGCTCGTCGGCAGCTAAAAAACAGTTTGCCGCTAAAAAAGCACCAGCCGCGCCGAAACAAGTGGCCGCTGTAGCGCCAAAGAAAGTCGCTCCCAAAAAAGACGACAGCAAAGAAAAAGCTCACCAAGCACAATTAGCAAAAGAAAAAGCTCGCCAAGCACAATTAGCCAAACAAAAAGAAGCCGCTCGTTTAGCCAAACAAAAAGCCGATGCTGAAGCCGCATCCAAGCGCCGTATTGAAGCCGAAGCTCGCGAACGACGTCTGGCCATGCAACGTCAAGAAGAAAACGCAAAATTAGAAGCCGCCGCTAAACTGGCTGAATTAAATGCACAAAGAGAAAAAGCCGAGTTGGCCGCTAAAGCCATCAATGAAGCGGAAGAAACATCTAAGCCCATTGCCGGATTCAATCTTGATCAAGAATTGATTGAAGACCGTGAAACCCGTGAAATCCGTACTGCCCTTGAGCCCATCTGCCAAGAAATCATTAATAATGATGCATCAGTAGTGCTACACACCCAAAGTACTCAAGATTATCGCTGGTTAACAGTACGCTTGACCTTGTGCGTGCGCCGCATTGATAAGGGCTTCCGTTTACGTCACTCCCATCAACAAGTAGCTGACGCGTCACCAAGCATCAGCCTACACCCTGGACGTGGGTCTGCTTTACTTAAAGAATACTAAGATTTAAGTGAGCATAAAAAAACCGGCTTCTGCCGGTTTTTTACGTTCAGGACGAACCGTATAACGCGCTGCCATGGATGGCAAAAAGCGTTAAGTGAAGGACGAACCGTATAACGCGCTGCCATGGAGACCCAAAACATTCACTGCGTTTATGGGGCCAACTTTGGCAAAAAGCGTTAAGTAAAGCTCAGCGCTACAATAACACCCTTAATTAAACACAATGGTTTTATTACCATGCTTCAAGACTTTGTCTTCAATGTGCAAGCGCACACCGCGGCTAAGTACCATTTTCTCTACATCTTTTCCTAAACGCACCATGTCTTCCACAGTGTCTTTATGGCTGATGCGGATAACGTCTTGATCAATGATCGGCCCTGCATCCAGCTCTTGCGTAACATAGTGGCAGGTGGCACCAATTAGCTTAACACCACGTTGAGCCGCTTGGTGATAGGGCTTAGCCCCTGCAAAAGACGGTAAGAAGCTATGGTGTATATTAATGATTTGCCCTTCATAAGTAGCACAGACGTCTTCCGGTAAAATTTGCATATACCGAGCTAACACTATGGTGTCGGCTTTATGTTCGGCAATTAGTTGGCTAACTTTATGAAAATGCTCTGCTTTGTTTGTCTTATCAACAGGTACATGAAAAAACGGAATCCCATGCCATTCAACCAAACTGCGTAAGTCATCATGATTAGATATCACACAAGGAATATCGCATTTCAGTTCTCCACTGTGCCAACGGTGTAGCAAATCAACCAAACAATGGCTTTCTTTAGAGGCTAACAACACCATTTTCTTGTTTACGGCGCTATCGGTCACCGCCCATTCCATAGAAAACTCATGGGCTATAGGAGCAAACTGCTTGCGGAATTCATTCAAATCAAATGGTAAGGAATCTGCCTTAATAGAGTGGCGCATAAAGAACCAACCGCTATTAGGATCAGCATAATGATTAGCCTCAATGATCCAACCACCGTGACTGGATACAAACTGACCAACTTTTGCGACGATGCCCACACCATCAGGACAAGAAATTGTTAAACGAAATGTACGCTGCATAAAATCACCTTTAAATCTGCTTCCCTTATAAACCCTTAAAGCAACAAACTCAATGTTCCCTTGAATAACAACCCGAGCAAAGTCACAATAGGTTTAACTATTTTGATCAGACCTACAATGCGCATACTTTTCATATCTGTTGTTCTATTTCTTCAAGCTTGCTCAACCCCTAAACATCTACGCCTATATGACGGTCCCAGTATTGGTGTAGATAATGAGGTGCGCTTTGTATTACCCCTTAACTTTGAGCTTATATCACTTGACCAGCAAGCGGTCTCACAATATCAGCAAGTGTTTCGCAACCATGACTTAACCATAAAATTAGCTCCCGGGCAGCATACACTGGTTGTTCGTTACAGCGACATTTGGGATATAGATGATGAAACCCATGAGAAAGTGACATCTGGACACATTACATTTGCAGGGGAATTCCTTGCCGGGCAACAATATCATTTTCAAACACCGACCTTAAATTCCTATAACCAAGCTAAAGCCTTTGTTAAAAACCCAAACATCACATTAAATAGTCAAAAAAACACGCTTCAAAGTGACTACACAGCCAAAGCTAACCCACTGGTATTTGGTAATGATGAAAAGCTTGAACAGGTGAACTATCCTAATTTAAAGCAATTACAATTTTGGTGGGCCAATGCTAACCAATATGAGCAAAAGCAGTTCATGCAGTGGGTACAATCTCAACAATGAAATGAGGCACTGATGCCATTTATTTTTATTGATCAAGGCAGCCCTAGTATTCGGGATTATGCAACTCCGAAGTCAAAAGGCACCAGCCCCTTAACCCCTAGTAACCCAACGCGTGCTGTTCAAGGTCGCTCTCAGACTGGCCAAAAAGCTTATCAGCAAAATACACAATCAAAGCCCATGTCTCGCCAAGTTCATCGTGCTGGCGAGATAATGAGCACGCCCGCCATCAGTTTGGATATTCAACAAGTAAATTTAGAGCATGCACGGCAAACCTTAATTAAACACAACATTAAACACCTACCTATTACTGAAAACGGCACACTCAATGCAATACTTTCAGAATGTGACATTTTAAAGGCACTGGCTTTTAAACAAGAAAATCAGGAGTGGATCACAAAAAAAGTCTTTGCCGCCACAGTAGCAACCGACATACATCAACTTGCCCACGTCATGTTTGATGAACACATCGGCTGCTTACCTATTATTAACGAGCAGCATGAATTAGTAGGAATGGTCACACGAAGTGACATTTTAAAAATAACCAGTCAGTATGGACCAATGGAGTTTTGGGCTTAAGAAACACCTTAATTATAACAAGAAATGGAAGATCTATATGGCAGTAGCAAAAGCACGTATTACCCCAAGAAAAGCTCTTCGCGTTTTATCCCGCCACGAAGTTAATCGCCTTAAAGACGTCAGCGAAGGTGGCCTACATGAAATCTTTAAACGATGCGCCTTTGCAGTATTAAACTGTGGCAGCATTGCTGATGACTGCATGGCAGAACAAGACGAATACAACGCCTTTGATATTCAAGTGGTTCAACTTGATAGAGGCATTGTGTTGGATTTATTCAACGCCCCTTGTGATGCCTTTGTCGATGGTGAAGTTATCTTTGGTATCCGCGAACACTTATTTGCAGTGCTTAGGGATATTATTTATACCCACGATGAAATCATTAACAACCCTAAATTTTTAGCCTGTGAAGACCAACAACAAAACAGCGAACAGATCACAAATATGGTGTTTCATATTTTAAGAAACGCCAACATGCTGAGGTATGGCACCACCTCGGATCTAGTAGTTTGCTGGGGCGGCCACAGTATTAGCCGTGAAGAATATGATTATACCAAAGTGGTAGGCTATCAATTGGGCTTAAGAGCCTTAGACGTTGGCACAGGCTGTGGCCCAGGTGCAATGAAAGGCCCAATGAAAGGTGCAACCATAGGCCATGCTAAGCAGCACATACGCACAGGTCGATATGTAGGCATCACAGAGCCTGGCATAATTGCCGCCGAAGCACCCAACCCAATCGTAAATGAACTGGTCATTTTGCCCGACATTGAAAAACGCCTAGAAGCGTTTGTACGTTGTGCTCACGGCATTATTGTGTTCCCCGGTGGAGCAGGTACAGCTGAAGAAATTTTATATCTTCTGGGCATTCTATTGCACCCTAAAAACAAAAACATCCCCTTTCCATTAGTGTTTACCGGGCCTAAATCTGCTGAAGCGTATTTTAATCAAATAGATGATTTCATTGGAAAGTGCTTGGGCAACGAAGCAAAAGCGAAATATAAAATCATCATTGATGATCCTGAGGCCGTAGCCATTTATATGCGCGACAATATGGCTAAAGTGACAGAGTTTAGAAAAGAGAACAACGACGCCTTTTTCTATAACTGGATGCTAACAATTGATAAGGAATTTCAAGCACCATTTGCACCTACTCACGACAATATGAATAAACTCAATCTTTCATTAAACCAACCCATTCATATTTTAGCAGCAAACCTGCGCCGTGCGTTTAGTGGTATTGTCGCAGGCAATGTCAAACAAGATGGCATATTAGCCGTCAGAGAGTTTGGCCCATTTACCCTTCATGGGGATAAAACTATTATCGCCCCTATGGAAGGACTACTAAGTAATATGGTGCAGCAGAATCGAATGAAGCTACCAGGTGGTTCTAAATATGAACCTTGCTATCGCATTGTAAATTAATTGGTATTTTAGACATAAAAAAACCAAGCATTAGCTTGGTTTTTTTATGTCTAACTTCAAGTCACTATTAACGCTGAAATAATAACTCTAGTTTTTTGTCTATACCGTCCTCGCCAATGTGTCTACTTAAATCCACATCGTAAATGCCGTCGTATTTACGACGTAGTATTTCTTGATTAGTTTCTTTGCTTAACACCACGGTAGGCTTTAATAAGACCACTAGGTTTTGTTTCACATGGGACTCACCAGATGAGCGGAACAACCAACCTAGAATCGGAATATCACCTAAAAAAGGCACTTTACTTTCGGTTTCTTGGACCGCATCACGAATCAAGCCACCTAAAGCAATGATCTCACCGTTCTCCGCTAAAATTTGCGTTTTAATTGAACGTTTATTGGTAATTAAATCTGACTGCCCTTCTACTGCAGTACTTTGAACAGACTCAGTGGTTTGCTCCACCTCTAAACGAATAAATTTACCATCTTGAATATGCGGTATTACCTTCAAAGTAGTACCGATATCTTGACGTTCAATGGTCGTAAATGGATTCGCGTTGGTGGTCGATGATTGCTGTCCCGTCACAAACGGTACATTTTGGCCCACAATAATTTCAGCTTCTTGGTTATCCAGCGTCATAATGCTTGGAGTACTAAGTAGGTTTGTATTGGTTACTGATTCAAGTGCTTGAATCAAAATAGCAAAGTCGTTTCCGCCTTGGCTACCACCCATACCTAAGGTTAAACCAGAACTAAGTGCAGGCTGACCCGTTGCGATACCTGCAATGAAATTAGTTAAGCTTGTACCTCCATCACTAAAGTTAGTACCAAGTAACGGGGTATCACTGCTGCCGCTATCAATAGCCGCGGCATCTGCAACCGCCCCTTGTACTCCCACTCTATTATCAACTGTACCAGATACTTCTAAAATAGCGGCTTCAATTAATACCTGAGCACGTCGAATATCAAGCTGAGACACTACCTCTTTGATTTCTGACATCACCGAGGGCTCCGCACGAACAACCAAAGCGTTTAAACCGGTATCTGCATGGATACTCACATTACCTGAAACCTTGCTTTTACCTTTTTCGTCTTTTACTTCGCCCATTAAGTTTTTAAGTAGGTCCGCTAACTCTTTTGCATCGGCGTGTTGTAAACGTAATACCGAAGCTTTACCTGAAAATTTAGATGGTTTATCTAAGCTCAAGATTAATGCTTTTACATTTTCGCGGGCACTTTTTTCACCACGAATAATTAAGCGGTTAGCGCGTTCATCTGCTACTACGCGAATACGCCCTGCAACTCCACTGGCTTCTTTGGCTTTACCGCCTTCGCTGACTTTTTCTGGATCTAAGCTGGTAAGAATATCAACTATATCGCCAACCCAAGCCTCTTCAAGTTGCACAACTTCTAACTCAGATACACCAGATCCATCTAAGCGTTCGATAATTTTTTCCAAACGACGTACGTTAGATGCGTGATCAGTCACAATTAAAGCATTAGCGCTTCTAACTCCGGCTAAATGACCATACTTTGCAACCATTGGTCGCAGAATGGGCACTAGATCTAATGCTGGAGTGTCTTTAATTTGAATGACTTGTGTAATCAATTGCTCACTGGGTTTTGTGCTTTTCAGCGCCGTTGGCATGCCACCTTCTTGCTTAGTGTCATTTTGCTGAACAATTTTAATGACACTGCCCGCAGGTATGGCTGAAAAGCCATGTACTTGCAGCACTGTTTGAAACATTTCATACACATCATTTTTTGACATAGATGTATCAGAAACAATGGTCACTTTACCCTTTACCCTTGGGTCAATAACAAAACTGTAACCCGTAATGTTAGCCACCTGAGAAATAAACGCTTTTATATCTGCGTCTTTTAGATTTACCTTCCAAGTTTGATCATCATTTGAGAACGCCCCTGCACTTGGTAGCAGTAGTAAAAAGATAACGGCGTGAATCCAGCTTTTTATTTTCATATTCAAGACCATAATTAAAACGAGTGATTGATGGTCATACGTCGACTGCCACGCTCAACAACAAGACTGGCATTTCCGGATGCGTAAACTTCATCAATAAGATTTCTATCCTGCTCAGGGTCACCAAGTTGGTTTCCATTCACAGATATTAATTTGTCACCAGGCTTCATTCCGATACTCAGAAGCATGGTGGCGGATCGCGAAACGATGTAACCGCCATCCGTTGGCTCAACGCCTAAATTTTTCATTGCTTGCTGCGGGTTTTGAAGTTGTTGTCTTGCAAAATTAACAAATTGATCGGCGGTACGGACCTGCATCAGCTCTTTACGAAATTCTTTTCGATTAACAGCGGGCTTTTTTGATGGCTTTACAGGCGCTTTATTGGCGGTGATACCTTGTAATGCTTTTTGACTTTCTTCAAAGGTTAGGGTTTCAAACTTGCCATTATTATCAATGATGACTTTGTCTTCATAAACCTGTGATAACAATGCACGGCCTTGCACACGATCACCGACTCTGAAAAACTCACCATCACGGCCTTGTTCGGCAATAATTGCACTAGACTGTGTTTTTTCGGCGGCTACAAATACACCCATTAATAATAATCGCAGTCGGGTTTTTGGTGCATTAATTTCTTCTTGAGGCGCACTAGGGGCTTGCGTCGCGCTGCCAAATAAATCCAGTTTTGCCAAACCATAAGATTGGGGCATCGCCGCCATTTCGCTTTGCGCTTGCGTCGGTTCAGGTAATACCACGACTGGTCGATCAATCATCAACCACGTCAATACCGCTAACTGGTAAGACACACATAAACTCAATATCCATTTTGCAATGGTAATACTGGGTTGGAATGCTTTATGTTCTGTCCAATGCACAAATAAACCTTTTTACTAGCGTGTAAATACGCGCTCAGATACTTCAAATACCACAGTGTCAGATGACACTTTATTGGGCCATTTTTCACCAACTAAGTCGATCATTGCCTTACGTACTGCAAGGTTTGCCCAACCATCTTTTTTTATACTCGCTGTCGCCAATTGTTGTCCTTCTACGGTGGACACATTTGCCAACAACTCTTTATTCTCTGTTGTAATTTTAGCCACTAGCATTGGTAATTCTGCTTGAGCATGTTTACGCCCTTTAGGGTAAACAACGTTGCCGCCCATCCAGACTACTTGTCCACTAGCTTCATCACTTTCTCCAGTGGTTAAATTATACTCAAGGTGGGTGTCTGATAATTCAAAATCACCATTAACCTGAGTCTTAGACTGAACTAGCGCCTTATTCACTAGATTAGCACTGACAAAACCATTTGTTTCATTGAAAGCTACTTGGTTTGTTAATGGGTTAAACGCCACCTGCGAAGTAAACTGCGCTAGTGATGAATCCACTTCTAAATCAGCTTTAACTTGGCCTTTTATTAATGCCATTGGGTAAATAGACCACATACTGCTTATTTGCCCAGTCATCGGATGTTTAAGTACCACCTCACCCTTCCACAGTGTGCCCGATACTGCCACAACTTCAACAGGCAAATTTTCAGGTGCGAGAAATTTATGCACCACACTAAGGGGTGTTAAAGCAATTAAGCACACTAGGTACACCACTATCGACACGGCAATGAGTCCGCGATTTCCTTCGGCCTTAGCCACTATAGAATAACCTTATGCATCTAAAAAAAGGGGCACCATTGTAAAGCAGCTAGCGCTCACTGTAACGATACCATGTGACAAAAAAGTAGAACTAAACCATATATTATTAGTTTTATTACGACATATTATGCCATATCAATCGCCACTGGCTAAAAGTAAAACATCTTTTTGTCTACTCACAAAAAAGGCCTCCCTAAGGAGACCTTTATATATTGGCTGAGTTCAGTATGAATTACATCATTCCGCCCATGCCACCCATTCCGCCCATGCCACCCATATCTGGCATAGCTGCGCCTTTTTCTTCCGGTAGATCAGCAACCATAGCCTCTGTAGTGATCATCAAACCACCAATAGAAGCAGCTGCTTGCAATGAAGAGCGAGTCACTTTCGCTGGGTCTAAAATCCCCATTTCGATCATGTCACCGTATACGCCTGTTGCAGCGTTATAACCAAAGTTGCCTTCACCTGACTTCACTTTGTCTACAACAACAGAACCTTCATCCCCCGCATTGGCTGAGATTTGACGAATCGGTGCTTCCATTGCACGTAAAGCCAAGGCAATACCTACGTTTTGGTCTTCGTTATCACCTTCAACCGTTACTTGGCTTAAAGCTCGAATTAGCGCAACACCACCACCGGCTACCACGCCTTCTTCAACCGCTGCACGGGTTGCTTGAAGAGCGTCTTCAACGCGGTCTTTTTTCTCTTTCATTTCAATTTCAGAACCAGCGCCAACTTTAATAACTGCAACACCGCCAGCTAGCTTCGCTAGGCGTTCTTGAAGTTTTTCCTTGTCGTAGTCTGATGTAGACGCATCTGCTTCAGCACGGATTTGATCACAACGTGACTTAACATCATCTTCAGCGCCGGCACCGTCAACAATTACAGTGTTTTCTTTATCGATCACGACTTTCTTCGCTGTACCTAGATCTTCTAAAGTAGTGGTTTCTAGGCTCATACCGATTTCTTCAGAAATCACTTTACCGCCCGTTAGAATAGCAATGTCTTGCAACATAGCTTTACGGCGATCGCCAAAACCAGGTGCTTTAACCGCAGCTACTTTGAATGTACCGCGCATGGTGTTAACAACTAATGTTGCCAAAGCTTGGCCTTCTACGTCTTCCGCTACGATCAATAGTGGGCGACCAGATTTAGCAACCGCTTCAAGTAATGGAATAATCTCTTGAAGGTTGTCGATTTTCTTATCAGCAAGAAGGATCACTGGGTTTTCTAGCTCAACACTCATTTTTTCTTGATTGTTGATGAAGTATGGCGATAAATAACCACGGTCAAACTGCATACCTTCAACTACTTCTAGTTCGTCTTGCAGGCCTTGACCTTCTTCAACAGTGATAACCCCTTCTTTGCCTACTTTTTCCATAGCTTGAGCAATTAAATCGCCCACTGTGCTATCAGAGTTTGCTGAGATCGTACCTACCTGCGCAATTGATTTACCATCACCACAAGGCTGAGATAATTTGGCTAGCTCTTCCACTACCGCTGCAGTGGCTTTATCGATACCGCGCTTAAGATCCATTGGGTTCATGCCAGCAGCCACTGACTTCAGGCCTTCGTTAATGATGGCTTGTGCTAATACAGTAGCTGTTGTTGTACCGTCACCGGCTTTATCATTGGCTTGAGAAGCAACTTCTTTCACCATTTGTGCGCCCATGTTTTCGAATTTATCTTCTAATTCGATTTCTTTGGCTACAGATACACCGTCTTTAGTGATGGTTGGTGCGCCGAATGACTTATCCAAAACCACGTTACGACCTTTAGGGCCTAAAGTCACTTTCACTGCGTCTGCTAGAACATTCACACCCGCCAGCATTTTGTTGCGAGCGCTATCACCAAATATTACGTCTTTTGCCATGATTCTTTCCTTAACTTAAAAACAATTGTACTAAAATATGCGAATCAAAGATTAGTCTTCGATGATGCCGTAAATCTCGCCTTCACTCATAATTAACAGCTCTTCACCGTCAATTTTAACTGTGTTCGTGCCGCCATATTGGCCAAACAACACAATATCGCCTTCTTTAACAGCAAGCGCTTGTATTTCGCCATTTTGTAAAACACGACCCGTACCCACTGCAACCACAACTCCCTGATTAGGTTTTTCGGCAGCTGCGCCAGGAAGCACGATTCCGCCAGCCGTTTTAGTTTCTTCTTCTTTACGACGAACTACGATTCGATCGTGTAACGGACGGATTTTCATTTAGGTATCTCCAAACGATTTTTTAGGTTAATGCTGATAACAGCAAATTTAGGTTAAAAGTGCGGCATAACCGCATTAAAAAAGTTGTGAACTGTAAATGGGGGCAACCAAAGTATTTTCAATACTCAAAGTTAAAAAAAGTTGGATTAGTCTTCTTTATGATATTGGCCTTCAATTACTTGGCCTTTACCTTGTGGTTGCGAGGGCGCTTGCCCTGCCTGCATCATAATGCCTTTACTCAAAATGGCTCCCGCGATGGATTTTCTGACAAACGGCAACAATAAAATCAAACCTAACGTGTCTGTGACAAACCCAGGAATCAATAAGAATGCGCCACTGACAAAGACCAATACCCCACTTAGCATGGCTTCTGCGGGCATTTGCCCTTGAGCAACTTGCTCTCGCACTTGGGTTAAAGTTCGAAAACCCTGTGTTTTGATTAAAAACACACCGACAAAAGCGGTACACAGTGTCAAAAATACTGCACCCATGGCCCCTATTTTTCCGCCGACTTGGGCAAACATCGCCACTTCGATAAGGGGTAACAATACGATGAGGGCTAAAAATCTCATAATTTCTCTCTTTTTTGGTCAGACTCGTTAATGGTGGTGTTATTTTTGCTTTTCAAGGAGTAATCGCTTTTTTTTGACGCGGAGCCACCATGGAAGAGTTAATTGTAATTCTTGATACCAGTATAAAAGTCACATTAGGGGCGGTCATCGCCGGCATCTCTGGATACTGGCTCACGGGCATGCGTACAAAACATAACCGAGCTCAACAGCGCTTAGACCATCAGCGTGACTTATTAGAAGGTATTGCGCAACAAGCTGAGCAAGTGCATCACGTATTCATGAAGTATTTTGAGCTAATAAACGAATACATGAACGCCACCAAAAACCGTTACGACTGGCCGCAAAGCCGACGCAGTGAGTTATATCTGGTTTTAGATGAGTTAGTTCAAAGTTTCAACGAGCTCACCGCTGCTGAATCTAAGCTGCTCTTGCTGAATGAAAAGCCTTTGTATAAGAGCTTGAGAAAGTTTCGCAGTAAAGTAGTGTTTTTCCGCCGTCATTTTTACATTGATAAAAAAGATCTAAACGAACAAGAAGCATTAGAGATTAAGCGAGAAGTGAGCAAGCTACGTGAGCAGTTTTTTGACGCATTAAGTCACCGCTACGCTGACGTTTAGTTTTAAAGAATACATAGGGTAGACCGTTTGCCCCGAGCTTGCTCGGGGCTTTTTTTTTGTTTAAAGCATACAAACGAATTTGATTACTTTAAATCATACCAGTCATTGCCACATATTAAGGGAACACCCTGCCGGCAGGCTTTTGACCAATATCCCAGTGATTTGGTTTAGAGAAGCACTCTTAGAGCGTTTGCTGCTAAATATGGCCCGAGTTACATCCGATAGGCTCTTTACCTTCCTTAGTGCCTTGTGTTTATTGAATTAACCATAAATATGTATAAACCATGCACAATCTAAAAATCGTGTCTAAGCTTAGTGACAGGTGTGTATTCCTATGGAGGACAGGGCATGTCCATGAGCTTACGTGGCAAACTACTATCAATTATAAGTATTGGAATCATTGGCATCGGTCTAATAAGTGCCTTTTCATTTAACTCCTTATCAAACAGAGTATCCAGTTTTGATGAATTACTGAGCATGGATATGTCAGCAGCAATCAAGGCTGACAAAATGGCCTTAGAATTTAAGATCCAAGTACAAGAGTGGAAAAATGTCCTTCTACGTGGCCACGACAGTGAAAAACGTGATAAATACTGGAGCCGCTTTCAAAAACAGCACGAAAAAGTTCAAGCAATGGGTAAAGAAGTCATTAAGCTCACGACACAAGCTGATATCAAATCAAAAGCTCAAGCTTTTTTGGCTGAGCATTTAGGGCTGTTAAGTAAATACAAAATGGGCTATGACGCGTTCATATCATCAGGCTTTGACCATAAAGCAGGCGATAAAGCCGTTTCAGGAATTGATCGAGCTCCGACCAAAATGGCCTCTGAAATTGCCGAACACACTACAGATTATGCCTCTAAACACAACAAAGAAGCCGCTGCCTCTGCAAACTCAACTATCATAACGGGGGGATCTGTTATCCTCATTGCCGTCGTCGTAATATTATTTAGTGCAATGTCACTGATTAATCTCTGGGTCACAATGCCAATTAACATGGCTCACAAATACATCTTAAATTTGGCCAATGGCCATTTAGATTTCACCGTCAAGCCTTGCCAAGGTAAAGATGAAATATGCGAAATGATAGACGCAGTCGCACAATTACAAGCAAACCTGCATGAAGGCACAGCAGCCATTCATGACTCTATTATCAAGTTAAGCGAAGGGGCAAACCATCTACACAAGGTGGCAAGCACCATTCAAGCTGGCACACTTAATCAGCACCAACGTACCGACCAAATGGCCACTGCCATTACAGAAATGTCTTCGGCATCCGCAGAAGTGGCTAGGCATGCTCAAGAAGCCGCTAGTTCAGCAAATAATGTTGAACAATCTGCCACCAAAGGCGTTGGAATTATGCAAAATGCAATTTCAACCATCAACTCAACCAGCGAACAAATAGCCAGTACTGCAGACGTGGTTAGAAATTTAGAGCTAGACACCAAAAATGTGGGAACTGTACTGGATGTAATTAAAGGCATTGCAGAACAAACCAACTTATTAGCTTTAAACGCTGCCATTGAAGCAGCTCGAGCAGGTGAACAAGGCCGAGGATTTGCCGTGGTTGCAGATGAAGTCCGCACCCTTGCCCAGCGTACTCAAGAAAGCACCGCAGAAATTCACACGATCATTGAGAACGTACAAAGCGGCGCTCAAAATGCGGTAACCGCCATTGAAGCCGGTCAAGGTCGCACCGAAGAAAGTGTTACGCAGGTTAACCAAGCCGGTGAAACCATAAATGAAATAAACCAAAACATTAAACAAATTTTGGGCACCAATGAGCAAATCGCTCAAGCCGCGCAAGAACAAAGCAGTGTAGCCGATGATATTTCTGAAAACGTCAATCAAATCACCAACATTGCAGAGGATAGCTCAACACATGCCAATGAAACCCTTGCATTAAGTGAAGAGTTTAGAAAAATGTCAGAAACCTTAAAAGTACAAATTAAAAAACTCAAAGCTAGTTAAAAAATCATGATACGATTGATAGATGGGTTTCGATGACATCATATACTTACATCTAATACAAATACCGTCTGGGCATGCGGTGAGCTATGGTTACCTTGCCCGAATGGCAGGCTACCCAAACCATGCTCGACAAGTAGGGCGAGTGCTAAAACATCTTCCCCAAGACACTTCATTACCTTGGTATAGAGTTGTAAATGCTCAAGGCAAGATTAGCTTTGAGCCTGAATCTGTAAAGTTCAAAGAACAATTATCACGCCTTCAAGCCGAAGGCGCGTCAATTAGAAATAATCGTATTATTAAGCCCAGCTTTTTAGGTTAGCTAGTCTTCTGTTCATGCAGAGTCAATGAGCGACTTGCTAGCACAACCAATACTAAAATAGGTAAACCGATTAAACCTGTAAAAATAAAGAATCCTGTATAACCAATACTTTCAACAATACTACCTGAGTAGCCTGCCAAAGCTTTTGGAAGCAGTGTCATTAATGATGAAAAAATAGCATATTGCATCGCGGTAAATTGTATATTTACTAAACCGGATAAAAACGCTACAAACGCAGCTGTCGCTATACCAGCCACTAAATTGTCCGCTGCTACAACGGTATACATCACATATAAGTTATGACCGCTGTACAGTAACACGATGAATAACAAATTAGTGATCACTACTAATAAAGCACCTAAGAATAAAACACGCATAACGCCTAAACGCATTGCCAATACACCACCTAAAAACCCACCAACAATGGTCATCAACAAGCCAAACGTCTTAACTGCATTAGCAATTTCAATTTTGCTAAACCCTAAGTCTTGGTAAAAAATGTTACTCATGACACCAAGTACGATGTCGCTGATGCGATACAAGCCAATTAAAGCCAATAACAATAATGCGGATTTTAGGCCATAATCATCAAAAAACTGCTTAACCGGTGCAATATAGCTATCGCTAAGCATCTCTCGGTTAGCCACACCACTGACGATACAGGCACGTCCTAAAATAAAGACAACAAACAGAGCCACCCCTAAGCGTAATAGTTCAACAATAAAACTAGATAACACTTTGTTATGTAATGTTTCTGCAAGCATATGTTTTATTTGGGACGATAAATCACCACTTAGTACAAAAAAAACAATAAAACCTGCAACACACACTAAAAACGAAACCAGTAATCCTGAATATTGACGTGGTGTATGGGCAAATTTTGATTCTCGTTTAATGGGCTCGGAAATTAAAAATGTAGCCATCACTCCAATCAAACCAAATAAGGCCATGACTAAATAGGTGTAATACCAAGCGGTATAATCGTATTCCGATTTAGACGAACCAAAGTAACTGGCAAAATATAAAGCGCCTGCCCCAGCAACAATCATCCCAATACGGTAACCTGCAATATAGGCTGAACTCATTAAACCTTGCATATCTGCTGAGACCGCCTCTATACGATAAGCATCAATAGAAATATCTTGCGTAGCAGCGCTAAACCCAAGCAATACAGCACCAATGGCCATCCATGTAAGCTCTGTTTGATTGGACGGGTCTGCAGATGCCATTAAACAAATGGCACCGATAATGCCCGCCTGAGCCACCAGTAACCAAGAGCGTCTTAATCCTAGGGTTTTAGTTAAAACCGGAATAGGTAAACAATCGATTAATGGTGCCCAAACAAACTTAAAGCTGTAACCTAATGCAGCCCAACTAAAATAGGTAACGGCCGATTTTTCAATGCCAGCCTCGCCTAGCCATAAAGACAGTGAAGAAAATATCAGCAATAAAGGTAGGCCGGCAGAAAAACCCAACAACAGCATATAAAAGACTTGACGCTGAAACAGCGCCTTAAAACTTTCTTGCCAGCCGTGCTGGGCTTCTAAGGATTTAATATCCATTAATCTTTAAAATTCTTAAACTGAAGCGGCATAGTTATGGACTCATCACCCTTCCATAGGGCCATTACTTCTTGTAAATCGTCACGTTTTTTACCCGTCACGCGAATGGTTTCTCCTTGTATAGCCGCTTGCACTTTCAGCTTATTATCTTTAACCATTTTAACCATCTTCTTACCGAGGTCTTTATCAATACCTTGTTGTAAGGTGGCCGCCATTTTTACCAATTTACCGGCTCCCGTTAGTGCTCCGTACTCAAGACAACTTACTTTAATCTTACGCTTCAATAAGCAGCTTTCTAAAATGGGTTTCATTTGATCAATATGAAACTCTTCATTAGCAGTTAACGTAATAACACTCTCATTTAACTCAAACGAGGCATTCTTGCCTTTTAAGTCATAGCGGCGCTCAATTTCTCGATTTGCTTGATCAACCGCATTACTGGCTTCATGTTGTTCTATTTCGGATACCACATCAAAAGAAGGCATAACCCACTCCTAAAAGTTTTTAATTGTCGCTAATTCTAACGAGGTTAAGAAAAAATTCATGTGTTAATTTGGCAGTGGCTAAAAACAGCCAAAATACGAAGAAATTGGTAAATTCACTCAGTTGGGCTATTTTTTAATCATGGATAAAAAAATCAGCTTAGATCTTGCCAAGCAACATTACTACATTCATATCCCCAGTGCTCAAGGGCAAAAAATGTTTAGTAGTGTGTTTGCCTATGATGCCTTGCTAAGCTCACTGAATGCGTTAACAAATATCAGTGTATATGGTTATTGTTTACTCCCCAGCCATATTCACCTACTTGTGTATTCGGAAACCAAACCCAGTATTTGGCTTGAACCTTGGCTAATGGCATACAATCAGTGGCACCAAAATACCACACTTGAAACCGTATACTTGTTTAATGATGAACAAATACGCTCTGTTCTCATTCAACCAAAGTATCTATGTAAGACTCTTCGACACATCCATTACCTGCCTGTGCAAAACAAACGCTGCAGCGCGCCTGATCAATACTTATACAGCTCATACAAAAACTACATGAACGATCAATCTACTGGTGTGGATACCGACCCCATATTGTCTATGTTATCGCCACACTACGGTCAGCGAATTCGCCGCTTTAGTGATTACATGGCGGTTAATAATCAAAAGCCTAGTGAAACATTTAATGAAGGTAATCACCCCTTTTATCGGGCGTATGCTGACAACGCTTACCTGACACAGGTTCGAGCCAAATATCAAGAGACATTAGGTAGCGCATCCGAAGAGGAACACTTAAAAACTTGGCATGGGTGCTTACACAAGCTCATCGAAATTAATGGTTTAGATGAAGAAACTTGGCTAGGCAAACACAGGCATCATAGCCAGCCGGATGCGCATTTCATATTGGCTTGGCTATTTGTCACCGTTGCTAATGGGCCTACCTACATAGCAGCCAAACAACTAAGGACTGACGAAGCAACCTTAAAATTGAAGATAAATTCCATTCATTTGCACCACCCTGCTAAATATTTACGGTATATTGAACATTCTTGGAATCCAATTGCTGTTTAATTAGCCATGTCTAACGTTTATATCCTAGGTTCTGGTGCCATGGGCTGCCTGTGGGCCAGTTACTTAAGCCAATACCATAATGTTTCTTTCATTAAGCGTCGTGCTATTGGTGAACAATATGAGTTCACATATCAGCCTAATAATAAGCTTATACGTTGTATGTGCTATGATGCCAAAACATTATCTAGGCCAATTAACCGGTTAATTCTAGCAACTAAAGCCTATGATGCATTAGATGCACTTAAACCAATTACCCATTTATTAGCTGAACACACTGAAATTGTCTTACTGCAAAATGGATTAGGCTCGCAGCAAGAAATTGTGAAACACTTCCCTCACCTAACCATTTACGCTTGCAGCTCAACAGAAGGTGCTTACAAGCCCGACGAACACACTCTTGTTCATGCAGGGCATGGACTAAATAAAATAGGAGCGTTAACGCAATCAGCCAATTTTCAATCCTTACAATCATGGATACCTAATCAATTCATTTTGTGGCAAGACAGTATTGAAGCCATCTTATGGCAAAAGTTTATGATTAATTGCGCAATAAACCCTCTAACCGTGATATATCAGTGTGCCAATGGCCAGCTACTTAAAAACTCAGATTACCACCAACATTTAAAAAAAATATGTGTCGAAATAGACATCATTACCACAGCCAAAGGCTATCAACTCACTTCCGCTTACGAATTAGCACGCAAAGTTTGCGAAGTAACGGCTGAAAACTTCAGCTCAATGCTACAAGATGCACGCAACCACAGACACACCGAAATAGAGTACATGACAGGGTATCTACTTAAAGAAAGCGCGCGCTTGAAGCTGGAATGCCCTAATAACCAAACATTATACAGCGCCATACAGCAAGCCTGATATTGGCGGTACAATAAAACTCCTGTAGTCTGAACACATTCATCACCAATCAGAATCGAACTATGAGAGCATTTTTTCGACAACTTAAAGTCCGCCAAAAAGTCTTTGCTCTCATTGCACTTGCCATGATTGGTATCTCGATACTTAATGTGAGTAGTAACTTTTGGCTTGCCACGAAAAACCCTGTTCAACATCACTTATCTGTTTTAACTCCTCTACTGCACAACCATAAAAATCATCAACTAAGCAGTGAAAAGTGGCTACAGCACTTAAATGAACAACAAGACAGCTTCAAAGTATTACATCTGGCAGTTTATGACATAAATGGTGAATTATTAAACCAAACCAGCGATCAATTCCCGACAAATTTAAATCAAACCCACCTAGTTAATTTAGATAAAGATGCCATTGTCATTCCTGGGCCTAAATTCACCATCATGGCGAATGTAATGCCACAGGTAACCGAATTCTATTTATTAGAAATGCTTGTATTTAGCTTATTCATATTATTTTTTGGACTTTCACTTATCTATGTCATTTTATACTTTACCAATCGATTAATTACTCTCCCCATATACTCACTTATTAATACCACCAATGAAATTGCCATGGAGCAAAATTACAGCTTAAGAGCCCAACAATTTTATCCAGATGAAATCGGCTCCCTTGCCGAGAATTTAAATTATATGCTCAATCGAATTGAACAAGATGACTTAATGCTAAGGGAAGAAAAAGAAAAAGCTGATCAAGCCAGAAAACGTGCCCTAGAACTTTCAAAGAAAATGCACGATACCAATGCCCGATTAGGTTTTGAGGTGAAAGTGCGCTCACGAGTAGAGCATAAGTTAACGGATTTCCAACACTACTTAAACAATATTATAGATTCAATGCCTAGCGCTATTATTGCCATTGATCACGAATTAAAAGTCACTCAATGGAATAAAGGTGCATCGCAAATAACTCGCATCACCCGTGATGATGCGATTTATCAACCACTAGAAGAGTCATGTGGTTTTTTAATTACCCACTTACCAGAGATAACCAACTCACTAGAAAAGAAAACAATCAATAAAGTTGAACGCATCTCTTATACGATCAATCAACAAACAAGCTTCTTAGATTTAACTATTTACCCACTAGACGATACCACCCACTCAGGCGCTGTTATTCGTATTGATGATGTAACTCAGAGAACACAAATGGAAGACATGATGATTCAGTCTGAAAAAATGATGTCTCTAGGTGGTCTAGCCGCTGGCATGGCCCACGAAATTAACAATCCATTAGGAGCCATTGTTCAAACTGTGCAAAATATTCGCCGCCGTTTAAATCCTAGTGTAAATAAAAATATTGAAGAAGCACAAGCCATTGGCATTAACATGGATAACATATGTAAATATGTAGAAAGCCGTGGCATCATTTCATTTTTAGATAACATCGCACAAGCTGGCGAACGTGCCTCCACTATCGTCAACAACATGCTGCAATTTAGCCGCCAATCACCAAAGCGTATGCAGCCACAAAACTTACATCATATTATCGACCGTTCAATCAGTATTGCGCGCAATGAATATAGTTTAAGTAAAGGCTACGATTTCAAAACCATTGACCTAGTCAAAGACTTTGACCTAACCTTAGATGAAGTTCCCTGTATTCCATCTGAGATTGAACAAGTTATTCTTAACTTACTCAAAAATGCGGCTCAAGCTCTGCAAGAATTTAAAACATCAAAAGAGTTAGATCTAAACTGGTATAGCCAAATTCATATATCAACCAGAAAACAAAATAGCCACGCAGAACTTGTCATTGAAGATAATGGGCCGGGTATGGACGAAGATACTATTCGTCATATATTTGAACCCTTTTTCACCACAAAAGAAGTGGGTATGGGTACTGGATTGGGATTATCAGTTTCTTTCTTTATCATTACAGATCACCACCAAGGTCAAATGCGTGTGCAAAGCACCCCAGGCAGTGGCACTCGATTTATTATCACCCTTCCCTTACAAGATGAATCAAGCGCGAATTTAATTGAATAATACCAACTTGACCTTTAATTCATGCTTTCGTAGTATGCGCACAACTTTTAGGTGCTTTGATTGTCCTCTTAGATCAAAGTTAAACGGGAAACTGGTGTCCCTGTAGCCAATACAGACAGTCCAGTGCTGCCCCCGCAACGGTAAGCAACTTAAGTTTAGCAACCCGCCACTGAGCATTGCTTGGGAAGGCGCTAAACACAAACCTTGGTTTGAGTTGTAAGCCCGGATACCGGCCTAATATATCCATGAACTGTAGTTGCGGTGGGCGACTAAGTGACAGCACAATTTATTATATCTAATGCTGATGCTTATTCTTGCCTGACCTTGGTTGGTTAGTGTGAATTTATTTTTGTTTTTCATCGTTTGTATTTCAAGCGGGCTTTCAGTAAATGTTGTTGCTGATACCATTGAAAACGATGCAGCTTTAGACACCATTCAAGTTGAAGGTCAAACTGACCAAGGCTTTTCTGTTCATTCTATTATTGGCTCCCATCAGTCCATTGATGTTGAGGCTTCTAACCAAAACTTCAAAACCCTGCCCGACTTACTTGAACAACAAAGCGGTATTGAAATTCAATCCATTGGTGGCATTGGGCAATATGCAAGCCCTGTGATTAGAGGGTCTAGCGGTAAACAAGTTTTAGTATTCTGGGACGGATTATTGGTCAATGGGATTAGTGGCTCAAGCGCCGACATTGGTAGCCTAGGACTAAGCTATGCAAATTCCATAGATATATATCGCAGTTTGGCTCCAATAGAGCTATCCGCAAGCTCAGTGGGAGGGGTTATTCAAATTAAATCTCAGGATTTATCAAGCTCATATCAAGATAACAACGGAGCGTTTAGTCTCACAGCTGGAAGTTATGGCACCCGTAAAATATCAGTACGTCAAGCCTTAAACCTTGAATCGTCAAATTGGCTTCTGGCTGGGGAGCTGACGCAAGCCGACAATGATTTTAAGTATTTAGAAGAGAGACCAGTTAGCAATCCAAATAAACCAGCATATGAGTCACGACACAACAATGGCGCACAACAATCCAATGTTTTATTAAAAGGTCAGCATCAATTTCAGTCTCATGAATTTAATATTGCGATTCAATCAAATCAAAGTAATAGAGAAATCAGTGCGAAGATAAACACACCCACAACACAAACTGATATTGCATCGACATCTCATCATTTACAGACCAGTTGGAACATTCCTTGGAGCAATCAAATTCGCAGTGAAGTTATTACCAGTGCCCAACATCAAATTGAGTTATTTGATGATCGTTATTCCAGCGTGGGGTTAGGCAGTCAACTCAACGAGTATGAAAGCCAAGCGTATAAGCTTCAAACCAACCAATATTTCGATTTTGATTCTATCAATTCAGTCATTACTTTAAGAGTTCAGACAGATAAAACACAAGCAGATTACCAACTATTAACTGAAGATGAGGTTGCAGCACAATGTTTAGCAGGAAGAGGTTGTAAATCCCCTTATCGCCGCACACAAGCCGACTTAGGCTCTCGATTGTCATACCGCATCAATCAGTTTGAATATTCTTTGCAAGGCGCTTTGTTAGAAATACGGAATCAAAATTTAACCCCAAACGAAAATAGCACCACTATGCACCACAGTACGTGGTCCCTTGGTGTATCTCGATATTATTCTGATGGGGTGACTCTTTTTTATTCCATTTCAAATCAATTAAGAGTGCCTTCCACAACCGAATTATTTGGTGATAGAGGGCTTAGTAAAGGTAATGATGAATTAACACCTGAAAAGGCACTATCTCACGATATTGGTCTGCGTTTTCAAACCTCAAATGTAGAATATGCTAGCAGTCTTTACTTCAGGGATGTAGCAGATGCCATACATGCTGAAACAGACAGCTCTGGCGTTATCCGCTATGACAATTTAGGCAAAACTCAGCACCTTGGTTGGGAACATACTATGAGCTACCAACCTAAACGGGAGCTTTCACTAAATGCCAATGTCACGTTACAAAGCAACGAAATCATAAAAGACGATCGCTTTTCTATTTATGAAGGAAAGCAAGTGGCCGGCTATAGTCAAATTTATTCTTTCCTGCAAATGCAGTACTTCATGAATCATTGGGATATGAGTATTGCCCATACCTTTGAAGATGGCGGCTACTATCGAAATTCCAATACCCGTAAAAAAGACACCAAGGATCAATGGAATATATCCATCGGAAAAAATATTAATAATTGGCGTATTACTTTAGACCTAGTGGATATTACAAATAGCGCAGCAAGAGACTATATTGAATACCCAGAACCTGGCCGGCAAATTTATTTAAAAACTCAAACTAAATGGTAAACATAATGAAATACAATTATCTCCTAAAATCCTTAGGCCTTATAATAAGTGCTGGTTTATTAAGCGCTTGTGGCTCCGATGATGCAGAAAAAACACTAGAACCATTTGATGGATTAGCGGTTATACAAGCCTCTGGTGAAAATGAAAGTAACATAGAATTTACCGATGGTATCTCAGAAATAGAAAGTGGCTTTAATGTTGAAGAGTCTACTGACTATGCCGTTTTTACCCATGGTGAATATTTCTATCACCTTGGTAAAGGTAGCAATGAATCTCTTCAAAAATATCATATTGAAGAACCTGAATTAGGTTATTACCCAAATGATGGATTTTCTTTACGCGGTGCTAACGAAACGACTTCAGCAAACCCTCATTACCTTGTATTTTTAGGTGATGACGCAAACACAGGCGTCATCACTCGCTATGGCAGCACAGAGGCTTGGGTTGTTAATTTAGATGCATCTGTCAGTGAAGATTTTGTGATTGACACACTGGATTTAAGTGCCCATTCGGCACCAATTTCAGATACAGACACCGACCCAGAAATGAGCATGGCCTTTATTTATGATGAAAAACTATTTATCACCCTACAAAACCTAGATGTCTGGACTGCTACAACAAATGCAAAGGTGGTTGTTTTTGATACTAATACTTGGCAGGAAATAGATACCGACACCAGCACCCAAGGCACTCAAGCCATTTCATTAACACTACAAAATCATCAAAGTTCTGCACTTTATGGTGATCAATTATATCTTGGTTCGTTAGTGTATGGTTCACCTAACACAGGCGGCATTGAATTAATTAATTTATCAACTTATTCAACGGAAGTACTGATAGATGATAAAGCCGTATCCAAAATAGCCGCCACGAAAGAAGGAAATATCTTTTTCTCTGATTATGCTTCGTGGGAAAATAACTCTTTATACAAGTTGAATTCCGATAATAGCTATCAACTTGTCAGTAGTGAGCTTGAGGGAATTAACATTACAGCGTTTGCAAGCCCTGATATGCATGTATGGCTGGGGACTAACAGCTTTGAGAATAAAAACCAAATTTATCGAATTGATGGTACCTTAGACTACTCTCTAGATCTTTCTCTAAATGATGTTGTTATAAGCTCAGTAGAAACCAACTTTAAGCCTATTCAAATTTCATTTATGGATTAAAGCTAAAAAGGGCCGATATTTCGGCCCTTTTTATCACACCTGAAATTTCTGTAACTTCTCTTGTAACGAATGAGTAAGTGCTACCACTTCTTGAATCGCTTTAACGGTATGCTCTGAATCACCAACAGTGGCTCGGCCTAAATCATTAATCTTAACCACATTTTCATCCAGTCCCCTTGCCACTTTGGTTTGCTCATCTGCGGAAACCGATATCTGGCTATTGATATCTGAGATGCTTTGAATCATATTTACGATTTCTTCTAATGCTGTTCTAACGGATGATGATGACTCAACCGTGTTTTGCGCCATTTCATGACTGCGTCCCATGACACCAACTGCGTCATTAATACCCGTTTGGATACTTGTCATAACTTCTTCAATTTCTTGTGCCGATGTTTGTGTCCTACTTGCTAGTGTCCTAACTTCATCAGCCACCACTGCAAAACCTCTACCTTGCTCCCCTGCTCGAGCTGCTTCTATTGCGGCATTTAATGCCAATAAGTTAGTTTGTTCTGCAATGCCTTTTATTACCGCTAGCATATTTGCGATATTACTTGAGTTTTCAGACAGCTGATTAATCACATCAGTACTATGAACTATCTCATCCGCCAGATTATTAATTTGCCCTAAAGTTTGAGTCACTATTTCATTTGCCGATCCCGCTTGTTGAGTGGCATCATTAGCTACTTGTGCAGCATCATCACTTTGTCGATTCACTTCTTCAGAGGTAGAGGCCAACTCTGTCATTGCCGATGCCACCTGTTCCGTTTGATGTAATTGTTCTCCTGCCGCCTTATTGCTTTGATCTGCATTACGACCAACCAATTTCATACTTTGACCAACTTCATCTGCGGTTTTATGTACGGCTTGCAATAAACTGTGTATTTGTTCAACCATTGTATTGAATTCGCTTGTAAGCTCACCCATTTCATCTTGTGATACTTTTTTAACCCTAATAGTCATATTACCCTGAGATATTTTTCTAGCCGCAGAGTAAAAACGTCCGACCGTGCTACGAACCGACCAAAAGAATGCAGCATATAAATATACGATCAATAACATGGCCGAAATGATAGACACTACAACAGTAATTAGTTTTTGTGTCAGCTCATCTATGCGTATTGTTAATATTCGATCAATTTCTTTTGCTGCCATCGCTCCGACCTGAAAAAACGGTGGTAATTTACCTTGATAATATTCACTAAATTTCTGCCCTGAAGTTGTAATGCTCATGGCTGAAATCATTTCGTTATCTATTTTAAATTGTAGGTCTTCGATGTTTTTTTCAGTTACTTTGAAGATATCTTGATAAAGAGATTGAAATTTTTTATTAGAACCAAGAATTGATCTGTGGTTTTGTTTCATCCGCTTTAAAATAGCATTAAGATCATCGAAAGTTGAATTTAAAGCATCATAGGTTGTAGTAGTTAAATTCACTTCACTCAGTGAGTATAATCCTACCGTATGAGCAAACCCCATTGAAGCAAGGTAAGTACGGTACTCGGTTAACGCAAGCTTCAGTAGTAGTTGTACATTAATATCAAAATCTTGCATTAATCCGGATTGCTGAGCCGTTTTTTCAGTCAAATACCAAATATCATCAATAATCAAGCTATTGTTTTTAAATTGATCTATGATCGTTGGCTGTTTATTCATTCCATCTACTGATAATTTTTTAAGCCACTGATCCTTTCTCTTATTAATCTCTTTTGTAAAAAAAGTATCTGGGTATTTTGCACTAATTTCACCTATGGCCTCTTGCAGCTTTAATGTTAATTGATCAACCTTAGGCTTTAAGCCAGTAGGGGAATAATGAGATATAACTGAGGAATAATCTCTTAAGGGGCTCGCTAAGGCACCCAAGCCCAAAATAGCAGAAACCTGAGAAAGAGAGCCTCTTGCTAATTTTGCCTTTTCGATTTCATTATATGTTTGGTTAATGATGATGAAACTTAACATAATTAAAGGAATGAAAAAGATCACACTAATTACGCCAAATTTTTTGGCGTAACTAAGGCGATTCATCAATGCTATTGCTGGGGCTAATAATCCGTTCACAGGCTCAACTCCTAACTACTTCTATATAAAGTGTAGCCGCTTTTTTTAACCTGTCTTTGTTTAGTGCCACCTTATTTAGGGCTATTTAGCTATAATTGACCATTTTAAACACTAAAGAAGCATATGACGTGTTTCACTTAATATATCACAGATATATCGTGTAAATCGAGCAGCTTGAGCACCATCAATGACTCTGTGATCATAAGATAAACTTAGCGGCAACATCAGCCTAGGCTCAAATGCTTCACCATTCCATACGGGTTTATAGCTGGCTTTTGAAACCCCTAGTATGGCTACTTGTGGTGCATTTACGATGGGCGTAAATGCAGTGCCACCAATACCACCTAAACTTGATATTGTAAAACTAGCGCCACTCATCGCATCTAGCGGCAGTTTTTTGTCTCGTGCTTTTTTCGCAAGCTCTGAACTCTCTTTAGCAAGTCCCACTACGCCTTTGCTATCCGCTTGTTTTATCACAGGGACTAATAGACCATCTGGTGTTTCCACCGCAATCCCTATGTTGTAGTACTGTTTTAAAATGAGTTCATCCGCATTAGGGCCCAGTGACGAGTTAAATTCAGGAAACACTTGTAACGCCTTCACACAAGCTTTCGTAATAAACGCTAAGGGGGATACTTTTACGCCATCTTCTAGCAATGATGGCATTTTAGTTTTTCGATAATGCTCTAAATCTGTGATATCGGCTTCATCAAATTGGGTAACTTGTGGAATCGTGCTCCAACTTGCCACCATGTTTCTAGCGGTCACTTGTTTAATTTTATTCAATGGCTGCTGGGTGATAGTGCCATATTTTGAAAAGTCTTCATCACTGCCTTTCACCCCAACAGTACCGACAGAAGCATTCACTTTTTGTTTTACAAAATCATGCAAATCCTGTTTTTGAATACGTGAGCGAGGGCCACTTGCACTGACTTGTGCTAAATCCACACCAAGCTCACGGGCTAATTTACGTACCGCTGGGCCAGCATGCACCTTCCCTGATGAAACCATAGGCTCAGATGTTAATGTTTTGGGAGGGTGCTCCTTAGGTGCTTGAACAGATTTTTCTGCAATCGGTATTTGTACGCTTGATGCTGGCGTTGATGCGCTGGATTTCATTTTTCCTACGCGATCCCCTTCACTCACTTTGTCACCAACTTTTACACTAAACGATATAAGTATACCGTCACTGGGCGCTGGCACTTCCATTGTGGCTTTATCGCTTTCTAAGACTAATAAACCGTCTTCAACTGAAAAGGAATCCCCTTCTGTTACGCTAAGCTCTATCACCTCTACGCTTTCTATACCGCCTAAATCAGGCACTATTATGTCAATTTCTGTATCTTCATTAGTATCCGTTTGGGTAACAGTCGATTGCTCTTCAACCTCTTCTATTTGCGCAGGGGCTTGCAATTCGTTTGCTTCATTTGCGACTTCTTCACTGTTGATTTGATCCATTTCAGCCACTTGTGTACCTGTACTAACCTTATCACCAACCGATACCTTGATTGATGTTACCTTTCCACTGAAAGGTGCTGGTACTTCCATTGTGGCTTTATCGCTTTCTAAAACAATAAGAGCTTCTTCCTGCTCAATGTTGTCGCCAGGTTTAACGCATATCTCTATGACTTCGACCTCATCAATTCCGCCAAGGTCGGGCACGCTTACTGGTGTGTTGGCCATGGTCTATTCCTTAATGATAAAGAGGGTCAAGTTTGTTGGCGTCGATGCCAAATTTTTTCATGGCAGCTGTTAACGTTTTTACGTCTATTTTTCCTTCTTTCATTAACGCATATAAACTGGCAATCACCACAAAGTAGCGGTTCACTTCAAAGAACTCTCGTAGCTTTTCACGGCTATCACTGCGGCCAAAACCATCTGTACCCAGTGTTACGTAAGTTTTATCTGCTGGCATATAAGCCCGTATTTGTTCACTGTATTGTTTAATGTAATCAGTGGCGCAAATAATTGGGCCTTGTGTATTTTCTAAACACGCCGTCACGTATGGCACTTTTGCTTTTTTGTTTGGGTTAAGAAAGTTCTCTCGCTCGACTTTTCTTCCTTCACGGGTTAACTCGTTCATGCTGGTGGCGCTCCATAGGTCAGCCTCCACATTGAATTCGTCTTTTAGAATCTGTTTTGCCGCAATCACCTCTTTTAATATAGTACCGCTGCCCATGAGCTGAACCACCAATTGGCCTTTTGCTCCTTGGCTTAATGGATACAAACCTTTAATGATCCCTTCTTCTGCACCTTTAGGCATGGCAGGATGTTCGTAGTTTTCATTCATCACGGTTATGTAGTAATACACACGCTCATGCTCTTGATACATACGACGTAAGCCATCTTGAATAATGACGGCTAATTCATAGGCAAACGTTGGATCATAGGTAATACAATTGGGAATGGTGTTAGCTAAGATATGACTGTGACCATCTTGATGCTGTAATCCCTCACCGTTAAGTGTGGTTCGACCTGCTGTGGCCCCAATTAAAAAGCCTTGTGCTTGGCAATCACCTGCTGCCCAAGCTAAGTCACCAATGCGCTGAAATCCAAACATGCTGTAAAAAATATAAAACGGAACCATGGGTTTTTCATAGGTACTGTAAGATGTGGCCGCGGCTAACCAAGCACTGAATGCACCTGCTTCGTTGATGCCTTCTTCCATGATGCGGCCTTTTTTATCTTCTTTGTAATACATCATTTGGCCAAAATCTACGGGCTCGTATTTTTGACCTTCTGAACTGTAAATACCCACTTGGCGAAACAAACCTTCCATACCAAAGGTACGTGCTTCATCAGGAACAATCGGGACAACACGTTCGCCAAGTCCTTTATTTTTCACCAAGGTTGTTAAAATTCGTACAAACGCCATGGTGGAAGAAATGGCTCGATCACCTGAACCTTCTATTTGTGCTTTAAATGAATCAAGCGATGGCGCTTGCAAAGATTCTTTATTTTCAGTGCGCACAGGTAAATAACCGCCTAATTTTTCACGGCGTTTTCGCATGTACACCATTTCTGGGCTATCTTCTGGCGGGCGATAATACGGCACGTTTTTTAAATCTTTATCGCTGATAGGAATGGCAAAACGATCTCGAAATCCTTTCAAACTTTCGATGTCTAATTTTTTAACACCATGAGCATCATTTTTACCCTCAGCCGCGTCACCCATGCCATAACCTTTTATGGTGTGGGCGAGAATCACTGTTGGCTGCCCTTTGTGTCCGGCGGCTTGGCGGTAGGCTGCATAGACTTTATAAGGGTCATGGCCTCCTCGGTTTAACTGGTAAACCTCTTCGTCTTTCATGCCTGAAATCATGTCGGTGAGTTCTGGGTATTTACCAAAAAAGTGTTCACGGGTGTAAGCACCACCTTTGGCTTTGTAGTTTTGGAATTCACCATCAACCACTTCATCCATACGTTTTTGCAATAACCCATGTTTGTCTTGTGCCAGTAATGGGTCCCAATGGCGACCCCAAATTACTTTAATAACATTCCACCCTGCGCCGCGGAAATTAGCTTCTAATTCTTGAATAATTTTACCGTTACCGCGAACAGGGCCGTCTAAGCGTTGAAGGTTGCAATTCACCACAAAGATTAAATTTTCAAGTTTTTCACGGCCAGCAAGCTGTATAGCACCTAAAGATTCTGGCTCATCACATTCGCCATCTCCCAAAAACGCCCATACTTTACGGTCTAACCTTGGCACTAGTCCACGGGCGGAAATATATCGCATGAAGTGTGCTTGATAGATGGCTTGCAGTGGCCCAAGGCCCATAGATACTGTTGGGAATTGCCAGTAGTCTGGCATGAGTTTAGGGTGCGGATAAGAGCTTAGCCCTTTACCGTCTACTTCACGGCGGAAGTTTTCAAGCTTGTCTTTATCGAAGCGCCCCTCTAAGAAACTGCGCGCATAAATTCCCGGTGCAATATGTCCTTGGTAATAAATCAAATCCCCTAGCGGGCACTTCTCACTACTTTTATTAGGCGCACGAAAGAAGTAGTTAAAACCAATATCATAGAGCGTAGCACTAGAGGCAAAACTGGAAATATGCCCACCAAGATCATCTCCACTTTGGTTTGCCCGCACGACCATGGCCAGTGCATTCCAGCGAATTAACGAGCGTATACGCCGTTCGAGAAATAAATCACCAGGCATTTTGACTTCTTGATTGACCGGTATGGTATTGCGATAAGGGGTAGTGAGCGTAAATGGTAATGGCATGCCATTTCGGGTGGCTCGTTCGGAGAGTTTTTCCAGCAGGAAGCGAGCGCGTTCTATGCCTTCTTCGCGGATGACGCTATCAATTGCATCGAGCCATTCATGGGTTTCGGTTGGGTCCTGATCTTGCTCAAAGGAGTCCATCGCACATCCTTGCTTAACGTCAGTAAATGTTGAGTTATTTAATGAGTATAGACAAAGGATTCTAGTATGCAGGTTAGGTATTATGAGGCTTGAGCGCCGTTAAATCTTAGAAAGATGAATCCGCTATCTCATTAAACTGCTTTCATCATATGCTCAATTTTCAGAGCTTTAAAGGCTTTTTATAACTTTTTATTTGCTATTAAGCCGCTCAGATAGTTAATTTTAAGGATTATTCGCTGGTACCACGGTGACTCACCAATTGATAATAAAATGGCTCTGCCTCATTCACACTTATGCGCGTCAAACTGGCATAGGGCACATCGAAACGGTTAATATTTGGATAAGGCAGCCCTAAGATTTCTTTTAGTAACATGCGAATCACACCGCCATGGCAAATAACCAGCAAAGATTGCTCTGGGCGCGCCAAGCAGCCAAACCAATCTTTTAGAATACGCCCTTCAAAGTTCAACACACTTTCGCCCTCTGGACTGGCAAAATGCATTGGATCTTCCCACAACCCTTTTATGCGCTCAAAGTCGTTGCTATATACGTCTTCTGTGAGTTGGTTCTCCCATATACCAAAATCAAATTCGCGCAAACCACCTGCTTCTAGTAATTCAATATCTAATCGTTTTGCTAACGATTGCGCAAATTGCCAACACCGTGATAACGGGCTTGAGATAATCACATCCCATGTTTTATTCGCCACCGCGTTTTCCATCTGCTCCCAACCAAGCTCGGTTAAGGGGTGATCAGTACGGCCACGAAAAACATTGCCTCCGTGAGGCTCTCCATGGCGTAGTAAATCTATGGTTTTACGTTGTGTGGTCATTAATCTTCAGACTCGCTAACACCTGCTTGTGCAAAAGTGGCCATTTCATTATGCAGAGCAACTGCACTTTGCATTAAACTCACCACAACCGCCGCGCCGCTGCCTTCCCCTAAACGCATGCCAATATTTAATAATGGCTGTGCATTTAAAGCCGCTAATAGTTTTATGTGACCCGGCTCGTGACTTTGATGACTATAAAACAACCAAGGTTTAATTGAAGGATTGATTGCCTGCGCTATTAAAGCTGCTGCCGTTGAAATGAACCCATCCACCAGCACAGGTGTACCTTGCTGAGCACAAGCGATATACGCACCAACTAAACCTACAATTTCAAAACCACCTAAACATTGCAGTATTTCAATAGGGTTATTTGCTTGGTGCAACTCAATTGCCGCTTCAATGATTTGCGCTTTTTTAGGTAGCTGGTCTGCACTTAACCCTGTCCCCGGACCAACTAACTCTATAGCGGGAAGATTCAAGTAAGCCGCCGCCAAAGCACTGGCTGATGTGGTATTAGCAATGCCCATTTCGCCGCCAATGAATAAGTGGCTTTCACGCTGTTTTGCCCTTAGTGCGGCGGATTGCCCCGCCAGTAAAGCTTGTTGCAGTTCGGCTTGGCTCATGGCTTTTTCTTGCGAGAAATCTTTGGTGCCAGATCCGATACGTGCATCGACTATTTGATCGTGAGCATCTACTGGAAAAATGGTCCCTAAATTTACCACCTCAAATTGTGCGTTTAGCTGCTTAGCAAGCACAGTAATAGCGGCTCCCCCTTGTGCAAAATTCTTAACCATTTCGCTGGTGACCGCTTGCGGAAAGGCTGAAACTCCTTGCTGAGCAACGCCATGATCCGATGCAAATACACTGATATGAATATTGGATAATTCCGGGTGTAATTGCCCTTGGCAACCCGCTAAACGAATCGCAACATGCTCTAATTGTCCTAATGCACCGGGAGGTTTAGTAAGTGTTAGCTGATACTGCTGAGCCTGAACTTCTAGCTCTGTTTCAATACTTTTTGCGTTTTCTAAATACCAAGACATGGCATTTCCTTAATTAAATACTGCATTTTAAATTAGGCTTTTACTACCATGGGAATACCCGCCACCATTAAAGTGACGTTTTCAGCTATCTGGGCAATTTTTTGGTGTAATCGACCTAGGTTATCCACGTAGCTTCGGGATAACTCACCCATTGGCACAACCCCCATGGAAATTTCGTTAGATACAAGAATCACAGGGACTTGAGCTCTTTGCAGTGTCATTAGAAGCTCATCTACTGCTTGATCTAAGCCCCTTTTAGATTCCATAACATCCATGAGCCATAACGTCAGACAATCCACTAGCACAAGCTGATTTTCGCCCCGACACTGATCAATGGTTTGAGCCAGCTCACTCGTTACTTCTTGTGTCTGCCAATGGCTTGGACGGTCTGCTTGATGCTTGGCAATACGCTTTGCCATTTCTGCATCAAAGGCTTTCGCTGTAGCTAAATAAAGCACATTTAATTGGGAATCCTTGGCTAATTGCTCCGCATATCCACTTTTACCCGAGCGAGCCCCCCCTAAAACAAGGTGGATACACGAATTCTCTAAAGATTGGCCCATGTTTTTTGTCATTACTGGTGAAAGGTCTAATCTTATAAGTTATAGATAGCAGGGGCCAGTAAGATGAAGGATCAACGACAATTTGTACGTAAATCACTGCACTGCATGGTGTCTGTGTTTAGCAATGAAGGAAAACCCATGGGAAGTATGGTGGATTATTCTGATAGTGGCATCATGGTGGTCAGCTATCAGCCCATTGAGTCTGATCAAACCTATGATATTACGATTGTAGACCTGCCCAACAATATAGGTCGAAAGCGTACTGGAAAGGTCACGGTAAAAAGTGTCTGGAGCGACAAAGTCAGTCAAACCATGTTTGGCACCGGCTTTTTACTGATCGAGCAAGATGAACAAGCCAAAACCATGTTTGCCAGTTATGATGAGGCCAATATTAACCTATAAATTGGCGAGTGTTCATGGACAGCGATTCTAAGTTTTATATTGGAATTGATTTAGGCGGTACTAAAATCGAGATTGTCGCCCTCGATGAATTAGGCAATGAGCACTTTCGTAAGCGTGTCAGCACCCCTAAGCATTCAGAACCAAGTGTTCAATATTCTCACATCATCCAAGCCATAGAAGCACTCGTATTTGAATGCGAAACAACATTAGCCATAAAAGAAACACCTGTTGGTCTTGGTATTCCGGGAAGTGAGTCATTACATACAGGCTTAATTAAAAACGCCAACACCACTTGCCTAATAGGTAAGCCTTTTCGTCATGACCTATCAATACAATTAAACCGACACATCCAAATAGAAAACGATGCTAATTGTTTTTCCCTAAGTGAAGCCACTGACGGCGCAGGCAAAAATGCCTCTAGTGTATTTGCGGTTATTTTAGGCACAGGTGTAGGGGGTGGTTGGGTTATTAATAAGCAACTGATCATTGGCCCAAACCACATTTGTGGAGAATGGGGACATAACCCAATGCCATGGCCAAGTGATACTGATGAACCTAAACAGACCTGTTATTGCGGTAAACAGGGGTGTATTGAAACTTACTTATCTGGGCCCGGTTGGTCACAACAAACCCAACTGCAATTTAATCTTGCGCTTGCACCAAAAGAATTGATTCAGCAAAAAGCAATCCTTCCCCCTGCACAAAAAAGCTACGAGTTATATGTAGATCGCTTAGCGCGCAGTTTAGCCAGCGTGATTAATATTATGGACCCAGAAGTAATTGTACTTGGAGGCGGTATGTCAAATATAAAAAGCCTTTACCAAGATGTGCCCAAGCATTGGGGGAAATATGTATTTAGCAATAACGTAACCACACAATTGAAGGAAAATCACTTTGGCGACTCAAGCGGCGTTCGCGGTGCCGCTTGGTTAAATCAATCAATTAAAAGCCCGCAAAAACAGTAAGTGCAGCCACAACGCATAACCAAATAACCGCACTACGCTGCATGAGCTGATTAGTTGCCTCTAATTCTTGAGGGGCGTTTTCACAGTCAAACGACTCTTCTGTTTGCTCGTCGTACCTAAACATGGTTTCGTGAAGCACAACTTGATTTGAGCTTTCAAAGTCCCAGATAAAACGTGATGCCGTTGAGAAGCTTTGCACAAAATCACCGGCTAAGGCGATGGTCACTGCCAATAACCGTACCGGCGCCCAAGACAAAGCATGCAATAAACTTTTCACCCAATTGGCTTTTGATTGAGCATAAAACCAAATGGTTAATAAACAGATTAATACACCGCCAATGCCCGCCACTAAGTACCAAAAAGCAAAAGCAAAAAAACGTTTAAACCACGCATTAACCATGGCTTCTTGTACTGTTTGGTGTAACTGCAACGGTGATTGACTATTCGCTTGTTCTTTTAAGCTTAAAAATTCTGACGCACAATGATAGGCCCCTTGATAATCTTCTCGCTTCCAACAACTTTTATAATTTGTTACCCGAGAGCTGAAATCATCGCGCCCTAAAATATATAAAAATAATAAAACCTGTATCACAATAGACAACAAACTACCCATTACACCGTTTAGGCTGGCGATAAAAAACGCCAGTAAAACACCCGGTAAAACCACCACTACCCCATAAACAGCAACCTGTCCCTTAAGGCTCATTTCAGTTAGATCAAATGGCTTTAATAAACGTACAAACCATTGATTATTACGACTGTAACCTTGCTGCTTAGTTTGTTTCTGCAATAACACGGTAAACAGCAATACAATGAATTTCATGAGGGTAATTTCTTTAATAGTTGTTTAAAATACGACCAGTCAAAACTTGGGCCTGGGTCTGTTTTACGCTGTGGTGCAATATTACAATGACCAACAATACGCTCTTGAGTAAGATGAGGGTATTGCTCACACAGACATAATGTTAATTGAGATAACGCATAATACTGCTGCTCAGTATAGGGGATATCGTCCGTCCCTTCTAATTCAACGCCAATAGAAAAATCATTACAGTTTGTTTCACCGCTAAACTCGCTTACACCGGCGTGCCATGCACGCTGATTAAATGGCACAAACTGAACCATCTCGCCGCTGCGTTTGATTAAAACATGGGCACTGACTTGTAAATCTTTGATTTCTTCAAAATACGGGTGGGCAGAACAATCGAGCCTATTACAAAAAAAATCTTCAATGTAGCTATTATCAAACTGTTTAGGCGGTAAGCTAATATTGTGTACCACTAACATATTAATCGGCGCACCTGATGGCCGTTCATTAAAGTTTGGCGAAGCAAGCCAGCGTGCCTCGCTTATTTTATGATCAATTACCTTCACAGCTAATCCGAGATAGCAAAATATGTACTTAGCATTGAGTAAATTAGCATTTTTCGCAAGCATTTCCCCTTGATCAAGGAAAACCAGCTATCAGGCATTTCATATAGATAAGCCTCGCGCTATTATCACCCCATCTTTCATTACAAAAAAATAATCCCATGCTGACTGATTTGCTAACCACTATTAACGGCTTCGCTTGGGGCCCTGCCATGCTGGCACTTTTGGCCTTCACTGGTTTGTTTTTAACCCTTGGCCTAAAAGGCTTAACCTTACGAAAAGTACCTTTGGGTTTTCGAACGTTATGGAAAGAGCGTTCAGGCAGTGCTGAAAACGGTGACATTTCTGGTTTTAATGCCCTAATGACATCCATGTCCGCCACTGTGGGCACTGGTAATATTGCAGGCGTTGCCACGGCCATTGCGTTAGGCGGCCCTGGCGCTTTATTTTGGATGTGGTGCATTGCACTTTTAGGTATGGCAACAAAGTTTTCAGAAGCCGTATTAGCCGTTCATTATCGTGAAACCGATGAAAACGGCGAATATGTGGGCGGCCCCATGTATTACATCAAAAATGGCTTGCCAAAATCGTTAGCTTGGTTAGGTACCGCCTTTGCCGTATTTGGCATGATTGCAGGGTTTGGAATAGGCAACACGGTTCAAGCAAATAGCGTTGCCAGTGTATTGCATTCTGATTATCAAGTTCCTCTTTTGGTTACTGGCTTTATTTTAGCCGCGTTGGCAGCAGCAGTGATTCTTGGGGGCATAAAGCGCATAGCACAAGTAGCCGGTAAATTAGTCCCATTTATGGCGTTAGCTTATATATTAGTGGCACTGGTTATTGTATTAATGAATGCCTCAGAAATTCCTAGCGCCATCTCATTGATTATCGAAGCGGCATTTAACCCTACATCTGCCACTGGCGGCTTTGCAGGCGCCACGGTTTGGGCCGCTATTCGATACGGGGTAGCACGCGGAGTGTTCTCAAATGAAGCTGGTTTAGGTAGCGCCCCCATCGCCCATGCAGCCGCACAAACCAAACACCCTGTTCAACAAGGCTTAATCGCCATGCTAGGCACATTTATCGACACACTCATTATTTGTACCTTAACCGGCCTAGTTATTGTGATGACAGGGGCATGGCAAAGCGGAGAAAGTGGCGCGCCGCTTAGCTCATTAGCCTTTAGTACCGCACTGCCTTATGGCCAGCATGTGGTGAGTATTGGACTTGCGTTATTTGCTTTCACCACCATTTTAGGTTGGAGTTTTTACGGCGAGAAGTGCACTGAGTACTTATTCGGTATAAAATCCGTGCGCTATTTCCGCTGGGCATGGATCATTGCGATCCCATTAGGGGCTATGGCCGAGTTAGACTTCATATGGCTATTGGCTGATACATTAAATGCGCTCATGGCTATTCCTAACTTAATTGCCCTATTAATGCTAAGCCCAGTAGTATTTAGCCTGAGCAAGCAGTATTTCCAAAATAAACAGTAAAGAAGTATCACATGAACCTAACACTTGAGCAGATTCAACCCCACATTGAACACGGGGTCACCCAAGCATTAGCCGAAGACATAGGTTCTGGTGATATTACGGCCCAACTCATTCCGGCAGACAAAACCAGCCATGCACGTATCATTAGCCGCGATAACGCTGTCATCGCTGGCTGTGCTTGGGTGAATGAGGTATTCAAACAACTCGATAGCACAGTTGAAATTATCTGGCATGTTAATGATGGGCAACAAGTTCAAGCTAACGACACTCTATTTGAATTAAAAGGTTCATCCCGTAGTCTATTAACCGGTGAGCGAACCGCACTTAATTTTTTGCAAACACTCAGTGCCGTAGCCACCAAGTGCTCTCACTACAGCCAACAAGTAAAACACACCAACGTTAAATTATTAGACACACGTAAAACCCTACCGGGCATGCGTTACGCACTTAAATATGCTGTAACACAAGGCGGTTGCCATAACCATCGCATTGGATTATTTGATGCTTTTTTAATCAAAGAAAACCACATCAATGCATGCGGTTCTATTGCCCAAGCGATTGCACAAGCAAAAGTCATCGCTCCAAACAAACCTATTGAAGTGGAAGTCGAGAGCTTTGACGAGCTAAACCAAGCACTTGATGCGGGCGCCGATATCATCATGTTAGATAACTTCAGCATTGAAGAAACCAAACAAGCGGTAGAACACGCAAAAGGCAAAGCCAAACTCGAAGCCAGTGGCGGCATAACTGATGAAACTTTAGTTAGTATTGCTGAAACCGGTGTGGATTTTATCTCTATCGGCACTTTAACCAAAGATGTAAAAGCCGTGGATTTATCCATGCGCATGGTTTAATTGAACCCTGTCACCCCATAAAAATAAGAATTAATATGGCCACGCTATCCCCACAACTAAGCAAGATCATTCTTGCTTTTTTATTGCTACTACCTTGGTTTAGTTTATATCAAAAGATTCTACTTCCTCATTTTACTCAAACGGGTTTTGATGGGCAGATCATATTAATTACTGAAATTATTTTCATTACGTTTATTTCTGTATTTGGCAAACATCCCAAAATCACAAAATCGGGTGCCTATTTATTAACTGCTGTCAGTGCTTGGCATATTAGCGGATTTATTTCAGCGTATTTAAGCGAGCACTTTCATGCATCACTTATTAAACAAATAGAATATTTAGTCCATTGTTTATTTGCCTATTGCGTGTGGGTGTTTCTCGGGCAAACACAAAAACAAGAAAAAATGGCGTGTTTTTTTGTTTTTACATTTGTGTGGGTCATATATTACATATATTCTGCTTGGCACGTTATTGAAAACCCTTTTAATTATAATTGGGTACAAGGCACCCCACTATTTAGTAATGTTAGACATTTAGGTTATATTCAAATTGCAATTTTACCTTTATTATTATTACCCCTATTTTCAAACTTCAGGTTTAAATGGCTAATCACAACTACTTTATTTATCGTTTTTTGGAGTAGTGTTGCTTGGGGCTCATCTCGCAGTACTTTTACTGCATCCCTAATTGTTAGTCTATTTATAATTTTCTACTTTGAATCTAAACGCAAATATTTAATTCCACTATTTATTAGCAGTATTCTTCTTGGTTTTTTTATTGCCCTTTGTTTCTCTAGTGAGTCCAGTAGCATGAACCCATTAAGGCTTTTATTTATAGATTCTCAAGTTGCGGAAAAAACAGCAAATCAAATTAGTAGCGGAAGATTATCTATATGGTCAGGGCTTCTTAATTATACAATTGATCGATCGCCATGGTTCGGATTAGGGGCTGATCCCTATTTATTTATTACGCCATTACTTAATATTCATGTTTCACAAGCCCACAATACCTTTGTACAGCTCTTCAGCGAAATCGGACTTATAGGTTTGATTTGCATAATGTGTATAATTGTATTTACTGGAAACATATGGCGACTTAGTAAGCCAGATACCCTCAATCAACTTGCTCGAATTAGTTTTATTGGTACCGCTATCGCCTCCATGCTTGATGGTCATTTTTATCATACCTTTTCACTATTATGGCTAATGATCATATTGGCAATGAGCTTTAGCAGTGTAAAAACACAAAATACCAATACAAAAAACATCAGCTCTTCACTAGTGTTAGTTTCTTGTCTAATATTTTGTATATTTTTCCTACAAAAACACTGGAATAGTTACATTCAGCAACAATTTCCGTTAACACATCAAACACAAATTGAAAGTGTGGCATCTTTCCCAAGCTACTATCGTCCAATTCACTGGATTTATAATCAATATTCAAATCCAGAATTAAAACTGGATGCCATTGAGCTAGGTAAAGATACTGGTCCTAGAATATGTAACTTTTATCTCGTTGACTATTTGGACTCTTCATCTCAAGCAGGTGAAAAAATCAAACAGCTAATATTAGAAAAATGCAGCATCTATGAAATTATTAAAACCGAAAATGAATCTTTGATTCAGCTGCTGGAAGAGAAAAGCCAATAATGAAATCAAATCACATTATCAGTCTTATTATATATTTGTTTTTCAATGCCTACGGGGCCATATTTCAAATTAATAATATTCAGAGCAAAAGCAATGAAGGTGAAATGAACAGTATCTTAGATCTAACAAGCCTGTTCTCTAGCCCTGTTCCAATATATTTAGGCCAATTTTTCTTAATACTTACTTGCTTATCCGCACTATTTATTGTCAGTCAAAGTTATTTTTCTTATGTGTTTGCTAATTTAGTAAAGAAATACATAACTAATAATTTAGCGGGCCGCATAGTTTGGCTACTACTAGCTAACATTAGTTTATTAGTGGTAAGTGCGGCATATTTCCCTCACTCAGTGAATTTAACCAAGTGGTTCTATCTTTGGCCAGAGCACCACCCTAATATCAATCTGCTTTGGCTGGTATTTTTTATACCTGCCTTGTTTTACATATTTAAGCGCTTTAATTCAAATTTAATGAAGACTATATTAGGGCTAGGATTAATTGCAGTATTTAGTTTTCACCTTACCTCTGAGCCTGAGAATATGGTTAAAACTAATCGCTCCAATCAACCTAACATCATATTAATAGGAGTAGACTCACTCAGAGGCGATATTTTAGAAAGTCATATGCCATTTTTAACAGGCCAACTTTCTAAAAGCACTGTTTTCAACACTGTTTTTTCTCCATTAGGCCGAACATTCCCTGCTTGGAATACCATACTCACTGGCTTATACCCAACTAACCATGGTGCAAGAATAAACTTAATCAACCCAGATCAATTGATTGGTACTCAACATTACCTACCTTCTATATTAAAAAAAGAAGGCTACCGTACCATTTTTTCAATTGATGAAACCCGATTTGCAAATATTGGAGCCCACCAAGGTTTTGATCAAACAATCACACCTAGAATGGGAGCCTCTGATTTTATTATTTCCAATGTAGCAGATATTCCTATCATTAACTTATTATCTCTAAGCAAATACTCTGAATGGCTACTTCCGGAAATTTTCTCAAATAGGGGGGCTGCAAAAACTTATAGGCCTTCATCTTTTAATGAACTTATTGAGCGAAACTTGCCAATTGCAGACCAACCAACTTTTCTGGCTGTTCATTTTTGCTTGCCTCATTGGCCTTATATTTTTTCAAGCAAAGCATTACCTAAAAAAGATTATTCAGTACCTTACTACCCATTGAATATTAATGCTGTAGATCAGCAAATTAAAACTCTATTTAAAACCTTAGAAAAAAAAGGCTACTTACAAAATAGCCGTATCGTTTTTTTATCAGACCATGGAGAAGCTTGGGCCCATGAATCACCCTCATTCACCAATAAAAATGACACCAATCAAACTCATCATATAGAAGAGTACGGCCATGGTTCTTCGGTTTTAAGCCACAGCAATCAGGTTTTACTTGCTTTGAAGAATTTCAAAAACGAAATCGCATTAAGCGCAAACATCGATAAGTCGGCATCATTAGCGGATATTACACCCACCATTCTAGATGAGTTAAATATTACCCCTAAAACAAAAATAGACGGGGAAAACTTAGCTTCGACGAATTTATATCCTAACCGCATCTTTCCACTTGAGACAGGAACCGTATTAACACTAAACGAAAAAGATAAACTCGATATAGATCAAATCGTAAACAAATTTATTAACCGCTATGAAATGCAACCTAATGGTTTGATCACCATACAAGATACAAAAATCAAAGAAGGTCTAGAGGCAAAGGAATACGCAATAAGATCGAAACAACAAATACTGCAAAAGATGAAACCTACAGGCTTTAGATTATTTGATTTAACCAGTAATGAATATATTGAGTATCAGAGCCTGACCGACTTAGAAAACAATGCTCCTATTTGGAAACAGGCTTGGTGCCACTATTATATTGATAAATGTATTTAGCCCCATAATGATGTCAGTATATGACAAAATTTGTCAGCCTAGAGCAGTCATTGACTGCATACTGAATAAACAAATGCGACAATAACCACAAGGTTAGTTTATTAAACATTCAAAATTAAGGCGCTGTAGACTTTATTTCGTTTTATTTTTCATAAATACCACGAATCAACTCAGTTGGCACAACTCCTGCTAAATATATAATGACAATAAACGTTACATAAGTAACGGACAAAAAAAACAGTAAGCGGAGCAGTCTATTATGAAAGGTCAAAACGGTTTTACTCTAATTGAATTAATGATTGTAATTGCAATCATCGGTATTCTTGCATCGGTTGCGGTGCCTCAGTACCAAACTTATATCACTCGTACAGAAGCAACTACTGAAGTAACCTCTGCCATGCGCCCTCTACAAAACGCCATTGCAGAATACGGCGCGCGCTATGCCGCCCTTCCAGCTGACTTCGCTGAACTGGCTGCAGAAGGTTATTCTGATACAGCCGCCGCTTGGACAGCTGCATCATTTGCTATCGGTGACGTAGCATCTGTTAACTGGAACGGTAGTCGAATCACTGTTACATTTACAGGCACAGCTAAAAATGTTGAACTTCGGAGTGAGACTGTCGTAATTGACGTAAGTCTGAACGCGAACACTGGTGCGGTTCAGTTCTCTACAAACAATACTGCTAGCTCACTATCTCCAAAGTATTCTCCTAAAATCTAATTAGGCCGAATCTTCAAAAACCCGCTACGGCGGGTTTTTTTGTACCTCGAAAAACCTTTCATAGCATAACTTCAAATTTTCCCATTCCAGCACTGTTTATCTAACCTAAAAGCGGTATGATAAGACGCAAATTACAAAAAGAATGCTTTATATATGTCCAAATTAAGTGGCATCGCACGCCAATTTGTTGAGCGCAACCTCATCGATGAACAGCAAGCTTTAGATTTAATTTCCGAGGCAAATAAAGAACAACGATCGTTCATTTTACACAGCGTATTATCTGGCTCGTGCAAGTCCAAAGATGTGGCGCTTTTAGTCTCAGATGAGTTTGGATTACCCTATCTTGATCTTGCTGCCATGGACCCTGAGCACTTCGCATTAGACTTATTAAGCTCAGAATTACTGGAAAAACACCTCGTCCTACCTATTTTTAAACGAGGCAACCGTCTACATATTGCACAAGCTGATCCTTCGGACATGTCGGCGTTAGATGATGTAAAATTTGCCACAGGCATGACCGTTGATGCCACTGTGGTTGAATACGACAAACTTAATATCATTCTAGAGAAACTCCAAGCAGGTAATACCGCATTTGATGACTTAGGCGATGATCTTGACTTAGAAGACGATGAACCTAAAAAGCAAGAAGAGGAAGAAAGCACCGGCGATGAAGCTCCGATTGTACGTTTTATAAATAAAATGCTACTAGATGCCATCAAACTAGGCTCTTCAGATTTACATTTTGAACCTTATGAAAAACGCTATCGTGTGCGTTATCGAACTGATGGTGTATTACATGAAGTAGCCTCACCGCCAATTAACCTTTCCGGTAAAATTGCTGCTCGACTCAAAGTCATGTCGCAAATGGATATTTCCGAGCGTCGCGTCCCGCAAGATGGCCGTATTAAGATGAAAATATCTAAGAATAAAGCCATCGACTTTCGTGTTAATACACTCCCTACCCTTTGGGGGGAAAAAATTGTACTGCGGATACTGGACCCGTCCAGCGCCCAATTGGGGATTGACGCCCTAGGTTACGAGCCAGAACAAAAGAAACTGTATATGGATGCGCTGTCTCAACCCCAAGGAATGATACTGGTAACAGGCCCTACAGGGTCTGGTAAAACTGTATCTCTATATACTGGTTTAAATATCCTTAATGTGGAAGGCACCAATATTTCCACCGCGGAAGACCCTGTAGAAATTAACCTTGAGGGCATTAACCAAGTAAACGTTAACGCGAAAGTGGGGCTAGATTTTGCTGAAGCTCTACGCTCATTTTTACGGCAAGACCCTGATATCGTCATGGTAGGTGAGATTCGTGACTTAGATACAGCAGGTATTGCGATCAAAGCAGCGCAAACTGGTCACTTGGTTATGTCAACATTACACACCAATAGTGCTCCAGAGACCCTTACCCGTCTAGCCAATATGGGGGTGCCAGCTTTTAATATTGCCACATCGGTTAGTTTAATCATTGCTCAACGTCTTGCCCGTCGATTATGTAGCGTGTGTAAAACCAAGGCAGATATACCAGAAGATACATTAAAAGACGCAGGTATGACTGACGAAATGCTCAGCAACTCAGAGATTTATCAGCCTGTAGGTTGCGATGCTTGCAGCGGTGGCTATAAAGGCCGAGTCGGTATTTATGAGGTAGTTCGCATCACAGATGCTATCTCACGTATTATTATGGAAGGTGGCAATGCCATACAGATTGCAGATGTGGCCCGTAAAGAAGGCTTTGCTAATTTAAGGACATCTGCGCTTAAAAAAGTTGCTCAAGGGGTTACAAGCCTTGAAGAAGCGAACCGAGTCACCTCTGAGCATTAAGGCGCAAGAATATGGCAAAAACTAAAACATCGACTTTTGAGTGGGAAGGCGTCAATAAACGCGGACAAAAAATAACAGGTGAAATGCTGGGTGAAAACTCAGCACTTGTTAAAGCCCAGTTACGGAAGCAAGGTATTCTGCCTAAAAAAATTCGCCGAAAATCTGAAGGTCTATTCGGCATTGGCGGTGGCGGCGCCAAATCGAAAAAAATCAAAACCGTCGACATCACAATTTTTTTACGCCAGCTTGCCACCATGTCCAAAGCAGGTGTCCCCCTAACACAAGGACTTGAAATTGTCGCAGACGGCCTTGAAAACCCTGCAATGCAAAAAGTGGTACTGGGCATTAAAGATGATGTTTCTGCCGGTAACGATTTTGCATCTTGCTTGAAAAAATTCCCAGATCAATTTGATGATTTGACTTGTGCATTAATTGAATCCGGCGAGCAATCCGGTGCCCTAGAACAAATGCTTGATCGAGTGGCTATTTATAAAGAAAAATCCGAAGCATTAAAACAAAAAGTATCTAAAGCCCTCAAATATCCGGTTGTAACATTAATCATTGCCGCAGTCGTTACAACTATTCTACTGATAAAGGTTGTCCCAACCTTTGAAAGTATGTTCTCTGGCTTTGGTAGTGAACTGCCCGCCGCCACACAATTTGTAGTAGGTATATCTGAGTGGCTGCAAGTCAATTACTTGGTTTTATTTGGCTCTATTATCGGTGCATTCTTTGCGCTAAAAGAAGCCGTTAAAAGAAGCCCTAAAGTTGCCGAAGAAAAAGACAAACTTATGCTAAAACTCCCCATTGTTGGTGAGATTATGCAAAAAAGTGCAGTGGCCCGCTTTGGCCGTGTATTATCCACTACCTTTGCTGCAGGCGTGCCTCTGGTAGATGCACTAGAAAGTGTTGCAGAAGCATCTGGTAACGTTGTTTATCGTAATGCTATCTTAAGAATACAAGATGAAGTATCTAGTGGTACTCAAATGAATGCCGCGATACGTGCCAGTGGGGTATTCCCTAACATGGTGGTACAAATGGTTGCCATCGGTGAAGAATCAGGTGCACTGGATGCCATGCTTGAAAAAGTAGCTTCCTATTACGAAGATGAAGTAGATAACCTTGTTGATGGTTTAACTTCCATGATAGAACCCTTAGTAATGGCCTTTTTGGGGGTTGTAGTGGGTGGTTTATTGATTGCAATGTACCTTCCTATATTCACCATGGGCGATGCCATGTAATGGCCGCTCAATATTAAAGAAGTTGTTATGTTTGATATGTTCATCCACAACACGGTTATGTTTTACATAACCGTTTTTATTGTCAGTTTATGCATTGGTAGTTTTTTAAATGTCGTAGCTTATCGTTTACCCATAATGATGCGAAAGCAAATTGAAGACGACTACCAAAACCTTTCTCAAGAAATACCAAGTACACACACAGAGCCTGAGCCATTTAATCTGATGGTTCCACATTCAGCATGTCCAAAATGCAAAACCTCAATTAAACCTTGGCAAAATATTCCAGTAGTTAGTTATTTATGGCTAAAAGGCAAATGCGCAAATTGCCAGACACCCATCAGTATTCGCTACCCTATTGTAGAGATAACAACTGGTCTATTAGGTTTATTAGTCGCTTGGCAATTTGGTGCCACCATTCAAACAGCCGCGATGCTGCTATTTACGTATTTTATTGTGGCACTGACACTAATTGATCTGGATGAATACCTGTTACCTGACAGCTTAACACTGCCGTTAATTTGGATTGGGTTAATAGCCAATACATATGGTGCATTTACGACATTAGAAAGTGCTGTTTATGGCGCACTTGCCGGATACCTTTCCCTATGGAGCATCTTTTGGTTATTTAAAATCATTACTGGTAAAGAAGGCATGGGGTACGGTGATTTTAAGTTACTCGCAGCCATTGGCGCGTTTTTAGGTTGGCAGAGCTTACCGGTTGTTATTTTGCTTTCTAGTGCTGTTGGTGCAGTGGTGGGTATTGCCATGATGCTTATATTAGGTAGAGACAAAAACATTCCAATACCATTTGGTCCTTATTTAGCAGCTGCGGGGTTCATTGCTGCGTTATGGGGTGAGCCTTTAACTCAACTCTACTTTAGCTTTGCAGGAATTCGTTAACATGTTGATTATCGGCGTCACTGGAGGAATTGGCAGTGGTAAAACCGCTGTCACCAATGCTTTTTCTGAATTAGGAATAACCATCGTCGATGCAGATATTGCAGCTCGTACCGTGGTTGCTGTCGGTTCACAGGGATTAAATGAAATCACTAAACATTTTGGTGATGACATTTTACTTAATGACGGCACACTTGATCGTGCAAAATTAAGAAACATTATTTTTAGTGATCCTAATGAAAAGAAATGGTTAGAGAATCTAACTCACCCTTTAATTCGTGAAGAAATAAAGACCGAACTTGCTGCCAGCACCAGCCCCTATACTATTTTAGTGTCGCCACTTTTAGTCGAATCAAGTCAAAAGGCGTTTGTAAATCGAATTTTAGTGGTTGACGTGCCCGTTGAGCTTCAAATACAGCGAACAAGTAAGCGTGACAATAATACATCTCAACAAGTTCAAGCCATCATTCAGAGCCAAGCTGACCGTGATACGCGCTTAAGTTACGCTGATGATGTAATTGTAAATGATCAATCTTTAGAGCACTTGCAACAGCAAGTGGCTCAACTCCATAAACAGTATTTATCATTTAGTGAGTTGAATCATGAAAGTTAATTGCCCTACTTGTTCCAAAGACGTTGAATGGAACGAGTCCTCTGAGTTTCGTCCTTTTTGCAGTGACCGTTGTCGCTTGATTGACCTTGGTCAATGGGCAAATGAAGAGCATGCTATCCCGGGAAGAAGCGCTGAAGAAGAATTACTGAGTGAACAACTCAAAGATTTAAAAGATGACCACTTTCATTAATAACCAATAAAAAAAGCCGGCTTGTGGCCGGCCCTGATATTAAGTCAAAATGGTGCTTTTGATTTAATAAACTATTTTAAAATTTACCTTCCTTGGTAACTTATGACTCCGTCTTCTTAATTCCCTTGCGCCATATAGTCACGACGTTTTTGCTCTCCATCGATATAGCCAAGCCATTGATCAGCAGAATTTTGAACTTTTTCAAAACTCTTTGCTAGTTTGAATGTTTGTTTGGCTGCTTTAAGATCATTTAAGTTGAATTGAATCAAACCCTGTAAAATAAGCGCCTCGTCTTCCTTTTTAAAAGATTCATCCGTCAACGCCTTTTTAACATTTACCAACGCCACATCCCACTCTTGGCGCTGAGTATGTATTTGCGCCAATTTGAAAAAATCTTTACCTGCTTGAGTAGCTGTAGCGGCCATAGTCATAATATTAATGGCTTCATCGTATTCTTTAGCGATCATCAAGGCATCACCAAGTAACGATAAGTTTTTACCGTTTTCCTCAACTACTTTGTCTTTTAATCCTTTAATCAGAACTTGAGCCGCTTTATAAGGTACCTCTTGAGCCAGCATAGCTTGAGCAAAACTTACAACATGGGTTTCTTTATTCAAAAGTCCTTGATCATAAGCTGTTTCAATAATGGAAAGCTCTTTCTCAGGCAAGCCCAATTCATTGTATACAGCTCCTAATTGAATCCAATATTGTGCCTTAGGGTATAAAGAAACCAAATCTTTTAGTGTGCGCTCCATCGACTTATAATCTTTATTTTGATAATACACAGCCCGCTCTACAAGCAGCCAATTCTCTTTCGGTTGTTTGCCTTGCTTCTTAACCATTGAGATAGCTTGCTTAACATCTGGCAATGCCGCATCAAAGTTATCTAATTGATAATTCATTTGCGCACGTAAGATATACGCCTCAGGTCCTGGTTTTTCAACCACCTTAAACCAGTCATTCAAAGCGCTTATTGCTTTAGAGTAATCTTCTTCAATAAGATAAAGCTTAGCAACACTGTATAAAGTAGTTTGCTCAAGGCTTACAGGTAGATTTTTAGTTGATAAGACCTTTTTATAAGCTTCAACTGCTAACTTATAATGCTCACGATTAAAATGTACGTATGCAGCCATGTTCCAAGTCATAGCCGTTTCATAGGAATTACGACGAATTTTGTGTATTGACTCTAAACTTTCTAACGCTTCATCGTACTTCTTTTCATCTGCTAATTGACGCACAGCATCCAGTTTTTTAAAGATGGCAGGTCGCATGGTTTGTGCTCGGCGAACACGACGTTTCTCTTTTTTCTCTTCAGCTGAAAAGGCTTTTTCTACCGTAATTGGTACAATAGACGTGGCACCAAATAGGAAGACAGCCAGTAACAACACAGAGGTTATTGAATGATTCATAATTCTCTACCTACGCTTACTGCTTTTATCTAACTCAAAACGAATAATATTTCGAATTCCCTTTACTTCAACAGCAACACCGTCTTCAATCTTTGGTTTGTATTTGAATTTTTTCGCCGCATTGATCGCTGCACGATTAAATATGTTTGGCGGATCCGCTTCTATCACTTTAGGGTCCACTACGGTACCTAATTTACTCACGGAAAATTCCAAAACAACATAACCTTCAATCCCCTTAGATGCAGCGCGTCTTGGGTATTGAGGTGCAACTTTAACAATTGGTAAATAATCACCGTCACCACCGCTACCCGCCAATCCAGCATCTACATTTAAGTCAGCTGCTATGTCTAAACCGCCTATATCCATATTATTACTTGTGCGATTAAAGTCTGGCTTTGGCATCTCAGGCTTCGGCGGTTCTTTTGGTGGCGTAGGTGGTTTTTTCACTTGTCGACTTTTGGTTGTAAGCTCATCATCTTGCTGAATATGAACAAACTCTACTAATTTGCCAAAATCATTATTCTGTAGTACTGAGCCACCTGAGGAAATTAACCCCTGCATCATCAGAGCCACAGAAAATGTCACAGCCAATGCAGCAGCGATTGCCATTCCAAATCTTAGAGCTGCACTCAACATATTACGGCTCCTCAGTGGCAAGTGACACATCGTAAATACCTGCTGCACGTGCTGCATCCATTACCGCAACCAGTACTTTGGTTTTAGCTTCTTCATCAGCCTGAACCACTACTGTACCTTGCGGGTTTTCAGCATGCAGACGTTCGATATTTGCGCGCACTTGGCTTTCTTCTACTTTACGTTTGTTAATCCAAACTTCACCACCTTCATTGATGGCAATTAAGATATTGGCACGAGGTTTCGCTGCTGATGTACTTGCGTCTGGGCGATTTACTTCGATGCCCGATTCTTTAACAAATGAAGCCGTTACGATAAAAAAGATCAGCATAATGAAAACTACGTCCAACATTGGCGTAATATCAATCTCACCCTCTTCTGCTTCTGGCGTCAGATTTTGAAATCCACGTCTCATAATGTATTCCTCAAAACATCATTAAGCTTTTGCTTAATGATCAAACGTTAATTTATCTTCAATGTGAGCTTTTTGACGCTTGGTATAACGCTGAATTAGCGATTGTGCAAACAGGCCTGTCAATGCGCCTACCATACCCGCCATTGTTGGAATCGTAGCTTTTGATATACCAGAAGCCATCGCTCTAGGGCTGCCATTTCCAATAAAAGCCATCACATCAAATACTTCTATCATGCCCGTTACTGTACCTAGTAAACCAAATAGCGGACAAAGACCTACTATCATTTTAATGGTTCGAGTATTTGTCTCTAACGCCATATCAACAGAAGCCACCAAATCCAAACGGATTTGGTGAGCCTGCCAACTGGTGCGCTCTTTACGAGCTTCCCATTCGTTGACGACTGCTTTAACAACGTTTTTATGAGTAAAGGTAAAGTAAGTAACGCGCTCTAATACAAACAACCAGAGCAAGAAAATTAATCCAAGAATGGCTAGAACTACATCGCCACCACGCTCTGTAAATAAATATACTTGTTCGTACGCGTCATAAAACATCATGATTTAAGCCGCCTTTGCTTGGTATTCTTGTTCTGCTTTACGAGCCAAAATACCTGTCGCACGCTCTTGAAGAATTTGAATTAATTCACGGCTCTTGTTGTTCGTCATAGTATGTAAGAACACACAAGGGATCGCAGCAACCAAACCTAAAACCGTTGTCACTAGTGCCTGTGAAATACCACCCGCCATTAGTTTAGGGTCACCAGTACCAAATAATGACATGGTTTCGAACACATCAATCATGCCTGTAACAGTACCCAGTAATCCTAATAGTGGCGCAACTACTGAAATAATTTTAATCCAATTAATACCACGGCTTAAACGTGGGATTTCATTGGAGATTGCTTCCCCTAAATGTAATTCCAATGTCTCAGTGTCAGCGAGGGCATTTGCACTATATACACCCATAACACGGCCTAATGCATTATTATCGTTTGCCTCATCACTCTCCATTTGACGCTTAATACGTTTAGATTCACCACTTAATAGTGTCATACGAATTAAACTGAGCATTACACCAATAATGGCAAGTGCCAAAATAATATAACCAACCACACCACCTTGTTGAATACGCTCAGAAAGGCCCGCTGTTTGTCCCATTATTTTAAGTAGCTGACCACGAGATGGGTCAATCCAAAAACCATTAACCGCTGAACTTGAAGACTCTAAATCAGCAGCCGGTCCGTTATAACGAGAGCCGGGTTGAACTTCTAGTTCAACAAGTTTTTTGGCTTCTACATCCCAAACCAAATAGTTTCCTTGTGAAACAACATTAAACCCGCCAATTCGCACTACCGATTTATTAACTGTTTCACCGCTTGGTAGTACAACATCTGCATTATACTGAGCAACATCACCTGTTAATGTCATCTCTCTTTGCATTTCAAACCAAAGGGTTTCTAAATTAGCCACACTTGGTAACTCAGAAGATGAACCTGCTACTTTAATAAGATCAGTAAGAAAGGCTTCACGGTTAGGCACCTGAGAACTAACAACAGATCCTTCAAATACACCCTTGGTATCTCCGGCAACTTGCTGCAAAACACCAAACATTTCTTTTAACGAGCCTAATCGGTTATTCAGGCGCTCTTGAGCCGTTGAAATGCTTTCTTCGTTTAATGTGTATTGCTTTTCTTTTTTCGCACTTTCACTTTCTAGTTCCGTTCTCTTATTTACCGCCGTATTTAACAGGTTTTCTTGATCGTACTTGGCCGTTTTAAAACGCTGCATACGAGATTGAAACTCAGCATCATCACGAGCTTGACCTTCTTTAACCAAGTTAAGTAATGCATTCATATCTAATGAATTGGTTTGTGCTGCCTGAGTTGGCAGTGCTAATGAAAACAATACGGTAGTTGCCGTTAATACCTGTTTAAAATTCATTATTTTGCCTCCGCTAAAGTGGCCACTGGCGCAGCTACTGGCACTTTTATTAATGATGGCGCCGCTTGTTCTCGAGCAATACGAATACCCATCATAACTTTACTTTTGTAAGCTGAATCAAGCTCTTCAAATTGTTTTGTTTGTGTATTCCATGTGCCAAATTTCTGGCCATCCAAAGTTTGATACACTAACGAAATACGACCTGTACGTAAAAAATCTACTTCGCGCTCAGCACCATCAATAGCGACATCCCCTCGATATGACTCAATAGTACGACCATAATCAATTTCGGTTTGATAGGCTTCCATCACTTTGCGGTATTTTTCGGCTACAGTCACATCCGAGCGCCCCATCAAGTCTTTCAAGCTAGCCACACGATCAGCACGCTGATCAATTAAGAAAGGAATATCGGCTTGAACAAATTGATCAATTGCATCAATCATACGTAACATAAGGGGCGTAATTTGACGCTCAATTAAGGTAACCTGACGAATACTATCTTCAATTTTGATTAGCTCTTGATCTTGAGCAGACAACTGCTTATCAAGTTGCTGGATATACACTTTTAGGCCTTCAACTTCTTTAATAACTCCACGGTATTCTCTTTCAGTTGAACGAATGCTGTCGTCAACTTTATCAATTTTTACCTGTGAGCTTTGTGCCTTACCAACGCGGTCTACGCCCTTGTTGATTGCCTGATCTAAATCCGCTGCTTGTGTGTTCATCACACCTACAGCTAGGAATGCGCTTGCTAACAGTGAGCTCGCTTTATTGTTAAACGGCATACAATATTTCCTGTTAATAATGAGTTCCTATAAGGGAACATGAGTATTCAATGACAGGTGGGAAGATACGCTTAATTTATGACAGGCTTGTTACATGACAAACAGATTGCAGAGAATTTTCAGATTTATGTATTAAATATTACAGTGTAATAATTTTGAAACATTATTATATTTACGCAATAAAAAACGGCACCCTAAGGCGCCGTTTTTTATTGAATCGAAGATTTAATTTAGATTACTAATCTATAAAGAACCTTCGATAATCCAACCTGCATACCAAGCAGAAGCTGCTGCAGTGCCCGGCTCAACTGCACCGATATAAGTAGTGGCTTCAAAAGTAAAACCAGAACCGTTATCTACTGCATTAATAGTAGGCGCAGAAGATAAAGTTGCAGATGTATTTGTTAGAGCCCAAGCAGTATCAAAAGTTGCTACTTCTTCAACTAAACCGCTTTGAGATTCAGGGTCAGATTTAGGGAAGGTAGTGTCACAACCAGAAGCAATTACGTTAACTAGGTGAATTGGTGTATCGATTTTATCAGTGGCATTAGGATTACTAGAACCATCAGATAATTTGCTATCACCGTCGTGATCCGAATCATCAATACGGATACAACCATTGTTTAGTGCATCAGCAGCAACAACAGAGTTTACAAGCTCAACGTTTACAGAACCACGCAGACGAATACCAGGCTCGCCATCAGCGATTGGGCCATTCACTACAGTGATATTAGCTAAAGTTGCGTCTGTTTGTGGAACAAAGTCTTCATCTGAAGAGTTAGCTTCGATACCGCGAGGATCATTCGAGCCAACTGGAGTCGCTTCAGCATCTTGATTTTGAACAACAATAGCGTATTGAATGTTGCCTTTGTAGCCTTCATCAAAATCAATCGCATCATCATCGTTGTTGGTTAAAACAGCGTGAGTCACGTTTACAGTGCCACCAAACCACTCAATACCGTCATCTAGGTTACCGTGTACTTGAACATAATCAATTACAGTACCGTGACCAACGCCCATTAGAGTTAAGCCATTAATTTCTTTGTTAGGACCTGCAACTTTACCTGCTTCAGCAATACGAACGTATTTGATTACACCACTGTTATCTGCTGCATCAATTCCGCCGAACATACGAATGAAATCGCCGCCTTCGCCTTCAACGTTACATACTTCAGTACCACAGATACCTGTATTACCAGCACCGTATTGTGGTGCAAAACCTTGAACAACAACACCGCCCCACTCACCTAGGCCATCGAAATCATCATCTTGCTTAGAAGAAAAAGTAATTGGATCAGCAGCAGTACCTTCAGCCATTAATTTAGAACCACGAGTCACTAGCAGCACACCGTCAGAGTTAGCACGTACGTGAACACCAGGTTCAATTGTTAGTGTTACACCAGCGTCTTTAGCTGCAGCAACATCATCAGCAGTAGCCAATGTCTCATTACCTTCACCAACTTGTAAAACACCAGATAAACGGTATTCATAATCAGCCGTTAGTGTGTAGTTTTCTGTCATTGTACCTTCTAGGGTACAAATTTTAGTTTCTTCATTACAAGTAGCAAAAGAAAGATCTTTTGGATCCTTAGAATCGCTATCACTACCACAACCTACTAGAGTGGCACCTAGGATGGCCGTTGCCAAAAGGTTTTGCTTTTTCATATTAAGTCCTCTGACTTTAAAATTGAACCAAGATTAAATCGGTGTATGTAAACTAACGAATATTTATGACAGTTTTGTTAAGTATTAATTTTAATTGAAAAAAAAAGGCTAGATATTATCTAGCCTTTTTTACGCAACTATATGAAAAAATTAAAATATATAATCAACACCAAAACTGGCATCAATTCCCTCTTCATAACTTTCAATCACTTTATTATTTTGAGTATATTGAACTTTTTCATTTGTTAAGTTATTAATTTTCCCTTTAACTGTTAAATTGTCCGTAACATCCCACTTGTATACGACATCTAGAATCATTCGGCCTTTTTCATACTCATTCGCTAACGCTCCACGAGAGACCTTATCTATTCGATCACTGAAAGAATTCAATAGTATGGTAAAGGTTTGCGCAGTAGCTAAATGGTCTACACCAAATTGAATATTCGCTAACGTATCAGATTGGCCTTGTAGTTCACGACGATCAACTCCTTCTAACGTAGCTGCACGGTCATCAAGTGTTACTTCTGAATCTACATATGCAAAATTCCCTGATACAAATCCACTGTAATCATCTGTATCAATAAGATCTACACGAAAATCTAATTCTAATCCTACTAGGTTAGCAGTTTTTGAATTTTTATAAGTATAACCTTCAGCACCACCTGATGAATCAGGTAATGTTTTTTCGATTGGTTGATCGATTGATTTGTTAAATACTGCAAAAGAAATACTTTCTGAATCACTAATATAATATTCAGATCTAAAATCTAAGTTAGTAATATTTGAAATTTCTAAATCTGGATTACCAAACATCTGCTCATCTGTTTCAGGATCAAATGATGAAGACTGCGATAATTCAGTTAGTCCTGGGCGTGCTAACGTATTTGAAACACCCACCCTAAATTGCCACTCTTCTAAAGGTTTCCATGTTGCAGATATCACCGGCAGTATCTCATCACTATCTAAAGAGTTATTTGCCGATACTTTTTCAGGATACGTTAATTCTTGTGAAGCACTCTCCATACGTGCACCAGCCAAAAACACCCAATCTTCTCCTAATGAGTATTCATAAGACTGATAAATGGCCAGCATGGAATCAGTTGCTTCATAACCATCAGTTTTAGAAGTATTTACATTTAAAAAGAAGTCATTCCCAGTAGTTTGCAAAACAGCGTCTAAATCTGCTGTTAAATCTGCAGAACCCGCATCACCGCCAATTGCATATCGAGACAAGCTCAAATCACGATCTTTTTTACTAATCAAAAGACCTGTTTTGATAATCAATAAATCACCAGTATCCATCATGGATTCATATGTATGATCCAAACCAGCATCTAAACTAATTTCAGATAAATCAGAAAAACGTCTTTCCAGAGAATACGGCGCTAATACATCGTTTCGATACTGATACGTTCGACGATCTGGCTCATAACGACTTGTATGAGATAATCCTGCACGCACATCTAAAGTGTGAGCTTCATTAAGTAAAACGTTGCCACTAAACTGTTGTGAAATAAACTGTCGCTCTACCCACTGCAAAGTAGTTTTATCAACCGATACATCTTCAGAATCAATTCCCACAGTTTGACGAGTTGTATCATCTGTTTTACGCAAAAATATTGTTTTACTTAAATATTCACTACCGTCATAACCTTGCTTACCTGCAACTAAATAACCAGTAAGGTCCACATTGAATTTTGTTCTTTCGTAATCAAAGTCACCAGAGGTATCATGAATGCTTGCGTTTTCACGTGTCGACCACTTACTTTTATATTCCACCGCAGCATAATGGGATAAACCATCATCTGATGCATGACCAAATGAATACGAAATACCCATATTTGGCATCGCCGTTACATCCTTAGTGTTATAAGAATGCTCAAACTCACCCAATAAATCTTTTCTTTGTGCAGTGCTTAATGAACTAGCCGACGTGCCACCGTTCGTTGAAGATTCGATGCTGCTTGGCACTTCACGAGCACCATCATCAATACCAATAAAATCAGTACCGCTACCTTCATAAGATAATATATCTTTACCCGTTACTTGGGAGTTAAAACCAACTGATACAGATATTTTACTACTATCATCATCTGGTAACCCTTTTGTTTTCATTCTGATTGAGCCACCAGTAGTGTCACCCGGAAGATCTGGCGTATAACTTTTCTGAATCTCAATCCCACCTAGAACACTAGCTGGAAATAGATCCAGCGGCACATCACGACGCATTGGGTCTGTACTCGGCATACCTAAGCCATTTAAAGTTGATGATATATATCGACCTTTTAAGCCTCGCACGACTGCGTATTGCCCTCCAATCAACGAAACCCCAGCCACACGCTTAAGTGCTGACGCCGCATTTGAATCCCCAAAACGAGCCATTTGTTCTGATCCAATAGCACTTAATACCGCACTAGAATCACGCTGCTGAGCCGTTGCTGAGTTTGGAACATAAGTTCCTACAGCTACGACTTCCTCAATAGCACTGTCACCACTTAAACTCATATTTAGGTTTAAAGTTGTACTGCTATTACCCAGTATTCTTAACGCTTTTACATCACGGTTCCCATAAGATGGGTGTGCAATGCGTAAGTCATATTCACCACGAGGAAGTTCTAACTCAAAATACCCTTCACCATTAGTGTTAACGGATATTTCTTGCCCTTCAACTGAAATGCGCGCACCTTCAACGCCGCCACCGGTTTCGTCAGATTCGATATAACCAGCAACTTGCCCTACCACCACTTGCTCTTCTTGGCCGGGGGTATATACATTAATCTCAGGAATAGCCTCTCCTGCAATCATATCTACTTTGATTTCTGCATTTTGAGTTGCATTAGCATCAAATTCGAACTCGCCAGCCCATTCGCCAAATTCACTTAATTCAACTTGGTGCTTGCCACCGCCTAACTCAAAAATAGCAACACCATTTTTACCCACTAATTTTTTATCTCCATCAACAATGATGGATAGCGTATCTACTGGCTTACCTTGGTCTGTTACATAAAAGACCGCTTCACCTGCGTATGCCCCCGAGGCCGTGATGGCGGCAATTACGCCAGCCAAAATATTGCGTTTCATAGTGTCTCCAACTTAAAAGGGGTTTGGTTATATATTTAGTTGGCCAGACAATAGGTTTTGTTTATGACAGGTGTGTTACATGACATTTGAGTTTCAGTTTCACTGCATTTTTATGGCTAAAATATGACATCCAAAATTTGCCTATTACGCCCGTATACATTGGCTATGAATGTAAGGAGGTACTCATAAAGCTATAAATATGAATTTTTTATTACAGTGAATTATAAAAAAAGAATTAGATTTAAATGGCCACTAATCACACATATCAACTTATCTGATTCGATGTCTATACTGTAGAAATGGTTTTACAAGGATGTGTGTATTTATGAGTATCTTACGCCGTATTCAACTCTCGTTTATCGCCTTTGGCCTAGCTATGGGGCTTATCTTTCCAGTGTATGCCCAGTTTTTTGTGGATTGGAAAGAAGGTATGTTTATTTGGTTTGCCGCAGGCTGTTTGGTGGCGGGAGCCTGTATCGGCATTATTAACTTTTGGCTAATAAAAAAACTACTGTTGGTACATTTACAGCAAGTTGCCAAGGTCTCTAAAGCCATTGTAAATAAAGATTTAACCCGCAGATGTTCCATAGAAAGTCAGGACACCATAGGTAACATTATCCATAATGTGAATGCCATGGCTGATAACATTCAATCCTCTTTTAGTCGTATCCAGCAAGTCACTCAATCTTGCACTGAAACCATTGAACATCTAGACACTAAAGCATCAGGCAGCAGTCAAAAAATACGTGAGCAAAACCAAGCTACCGAGGCCACGTTATCGGCCATGAAGTCATTACACGAGTCAGCCAGCAGTATTAACCTGCAAACCGAACAAGCCGCCCAAGCTAGCCAATCTTCACATGATCAAGCTATGGAGTCGTCAGACCATATACGTAACACCATGAATCTCATGACGCAACTTAGCCAGCAAAGCAGTGATGCCGCTAATACCATCTCAAAACTAAAACGTCATGGTGATAAAATAGGAATTGTGCTCATCAGCATCCAAGAAATATCAGAACAAACCAACCTGTTAGCTCTTAATGCAGCTATTGAAGCAGCTAGAGCAGGTGAACAAGGACGAGGGTTTGCGGTGGTGGCAGATGAGGTAAGGGCGCTGGCCAATCGTGCGCAACAATCCACCAACGAGATAAACAATATGATCTCAGAGCTTCAAGAAGATACCGAAGCCGCCGTCACCATAATGGATAAAGGCGCTAAACTAGCTAGCCAAGGGGTTGAGGAGGTACAAGGCACACAAACAAGCTTAAACGAGATATTAAGCGCCGTACAACGCATTCAAGCGGTCAATTCTGGGATTAACGCGGCGGTTGAAGGCCAAGTCAGCGATATTGAACACTGCAAACAAAATGTCGAAACACTCATGCGCCTAGCCCTTTCCAGTACCAGTTTAACCACACAAAGCAAAACCGTATGCGCGAATTTGAAAACTCAAATCAGTCACTTGCACAAAGATATTGAGGGCTATCAACTAAACTAAAAGACAATCCATTTCGATTTGGGGTCGCTATTGGGGCTCATGGGCATTAAAATAGCCATCCTATCCCTTAGTCGAAGTTTAACCTGTGTCCGATAGCGTACAAATCATCGAAACGACAGATATCACATCAAGTAATAAGTGCGATTTTTGCTCGGCCCTGTGCTGCTCGTACATCACTCAAGAACTAGACACGCCAAGAACCATGCACGCCTTTGATGTATTACTCTGGCAAATCGCTCATAAGGGAGTTCATGTATTCAAAGATGGTAATGGCTGGTACCTCCTAGCTATGACAAAATGTGAATATGTCATGCCGGATAACCGCTGCGGCATTTATGAAACCCGCCCAATGATTTGTCGCGAACACAGTAATGATGCCTGCGAAAAAGAAGTACCTATAAATGAAGGGTGCGATCTCTATTTCCAGACATTTGAAGAACTCGATAGTTACTGCAGAAAACGTTTTAAAACTTGGGATAAACGCCTAGAAAAATTTGAAGCCGAGCGAGCAAAAGAAAAAGCTAATAAGTAACCCCAAGGGAAATGATCAAGCTAAAACTCAAAGCCCAATGTATGGGGCTGATTTTCAGCCAGATTCCAGTTTACTTCTGTTTTCCCTTGGCTTCGTAAATAAGCATTGCACTGTTTAAAACAGCCCGAGCTCAAAAAGGCAGTGAAATCCTTGCCCTGCTTGCTGGCCCCTAAGGGGCTAGGATGTGAGGTTTTAATTACGCTATGTTTATTGGTGTCAATGTTTTTACACACTTCATGAGCAAAGCGTCCCCAAGCTAAAAATACAACTCCTTGTTTATTTTTATTAATGTAATCTATACATGCTGATGTAAATATTTCCCAGCCTTGTTTGCTATGACTGGCAGGCTCTCCTTCCCTGACCGTTAAGCACGCGTTCAGTAACAATACCCCTTGTTTGGCCCAATCTTCCAAGTTACCACTATGAGGAATGGTCGTATCAAACTCTAAGCTGATTTCTTTGAATATATTTTTCAAAGACGGGGGGATTTTAATCCCCTCAGGAACACTAAAAGATAAGCCATGGGCTTGCCCTGCACCGTGATATGGGTCTTGCCCAATAATCACAACTTTCAATTGTGTAAAATCTGTAGCCTCAAATGCATGCCATGTATTTTTTTCGCTAGGAAACACCGTGGATTGTTTGCGCTCGACCTCAACAAAGCGCAATACATTTTTAAAATACTCCTGAGCCAACTGCGCTTGGAAAAATGGCTGCCATGATGAGGGGATTGCGTCAAACATGACTAATTACTCGCTGTCTATGTCGCCGTTTTTTGACTTAGTTGCGTATTGCTCTTTCGCTACTTCATACATACGGTAAATAAAAATAGTAAATAGAGGCATCACAATCACTTGCAAAGCAAACTCTAAAATAGCAATTGCCATTGTGCCAAACGCAATCATCTGACCCACTAGTACTAACAATACAAAGTAAGCCAGCATAATAAATGTCAGCAACATAAATCCACGAAAGATTAATTTATTCTTTTTAGTCAGTTGGTTACTGGCCTTTAGGGCATCAATAGGTGACGTACCATCCGTTAAGGTGAAATAAATTGCAAAGAAGCAACGATACAAGAAAAAACTCATTGGAATCATAGCAATTATAGCGATTAAGCCCGCTTGCAATTGCTCATCTTGAATTCCGGACGCCAAAACACTGCCAACAATTGCCCCAGGAATCATACTGAGCATGGTAACAAGGCCAAAAACCATAGACGTGAGAATGACTGGGAAAAACTTCTTCAGAGTCAATTGAAACCCAGCGGCTAAGCTGTCGTCTTGATCTTTAGAAAACTGATGCACAAACACCAACATGTAAATAGAAAAGAACATGCTAAGGACCATCACCAGTAACATACCTAAAATGCTAGGCTGGCCCCCACCAACAAATGCCACCATTAACAACGGCATGATGCTGGATGCCACACTTAGCCAAAAAACCTTATTGAACACACGACCATAAAAATTAAGGCTTTGTTTTAAAATATCAACAGCTGTCATAAGTATCTCTATGTATCTTAAATATGGTTAAACGCGAGGCTTGAGTATATCGGCAGGAGAAGTGAGAAGCGAGCAATCTGGATTTTGATGGCTCACCCTTCCCTTTCGGGAAGAGCTAATCCATCAAACTGCAAAAAGCGCCTTATTTTATAGGACGCATATGTGGGAACAAAATAACGTCTTTAATGGTTGGACTATCGGTAAATAGCATCATTAAACGGTCAATACCAATGCCTTCACCAGCGGTTGGTGGCATTCCGTACTCAAGGGCTTGGATGTAGTCTGCATCGTAATGCATGGCTTCATCATCACCTGCATCTTTTTCATCCACTTGACGCTGAAAACGCTCTGCTTGATCTTGTGCATCATTAAGCTCAGAGAAACCGTTTGCTAATTCACGACCACCAACAAAGAACTCGAAACGGTCAGTAAAGAACGGGTTATCATCACTACGACGGGCAAGTGGTGATACTTCCCAAGGGTAAGCAGTAATAAAAGTAGGCTGATCCAATTTATGTTCAGCGGTTTCTTCGAAAATTTCACACAACCACTTACCTGGGCCCCAAACGCTTTGTTTAGGCTCATCTTTAATGCCCACTTGCTTGGCGTATTCTTTTAGTTTTTCAATATTGTTTTCGCAATCTTGAATCACAGCAGGATCAAATTCAGGGTTATATTTGATCACGGCATCGGCCATGGTGATACGCGTAAACGGTTGCGCAAAATCGTAAACCACTTCACTTACAACATTACCTTCACTGTCTTTTGTGGTGTTTTTAATATCGGTTGTACCCATGACATCTTGCGCAAGAGTACGCAACATATCTTCTGTGGTATCCATCAAATCATGGTAAGTTGCATAGGCTTGATAAAACTCAATCATGGTGAATTCAGGGTTATGACGAGTCGATAGACCTTCGTTACGGAAGCTGCGGTTAATTTCGAATACACGTTCAAAACCACCTACCACCAAACGCTTAAGGTTTAGCTCTGGGGCAATACGCAAGTACATACCCATATCTAATGCGTTGTGATGTGTCTCAAATGGCTTAGCAGTTGCACCACCTGGAATCACTTGCAGCATTGGGGTTTCAACTTCCATAAAGTCACGTTCACTTAAATAACGACGAATTCCTGCCACTAATTTTGAACGTACTTTAAATAATGCGCGTGTATCTTGGCTCATGATTAAATCAATATAGCGCTGACGGTATTTGGTTTCTTGGTCTGCAAGACCATGGAACTTGTCTGGCAACGGACGCAGTGATTTAGTTAGCATCACTAAGTCTTCTACTTGCGTCACATTAACGTATAACTCACCTTTACCGGATTTATGTAACGCTCCGCGAGCACCGATGATATCGCCTAAGTCATAAACGCTTTTGTAATTCACTTCTTTCTGAACTGACTTATCAATATAAACTTGAATAGTGCCAGAGGTGTCTTGAATTTGAGCAAATGGCCCACGCTGAAACATAATACGACCAGCAACGGCCACTTGATTGTCTTGCTCTTCTAGAGTTTCTTTATCGAATTCGCCAAATTCAGCTTGTAACTTAGCCGCCACGTGTTTTCGATCAAAATCGTTCTTGTGTCCATTAGCTGGGCAGCCCTCACGCAGTGCATCTAATTTTGCACGACGTTCAGCGATCAATTTATTTTCATCACGTGGTTCAGTCATTTTGTTACCTTTAAACGAGAGACGTGATACGAGAGATGTAAGACGCTCTATTAATTAAACTTAATCGTTGAAATTCTTTGCCGGACAACGTCCGGCCTATTACTGCTGACTCATTTCCTACATGCATAATTTTTTACAATTATGCAAAGACAAGAGCTTAAACACATCTCTCATCTTACATTCGTCATCTAAGCTGAGGGTCAAAGACCCGCTTTAAGAGACGCCTCCATGAACGGATCCAACGCCCCATCCAACACCTGCTGCGTATTCCGGTTTTCTACACCTGTTCTTAAATCTTTAATGCGTGAGTCATCCAACACATAGGAACGAATCTGACTGCCCCAACCTATGTCACTTTTAGTGTCTTCAAGGGCTTGGCTTTCAGCATTGCGAATACTTAATTCAAGCTCATACAGTTTGGCTTTCAACTGCTTCATGGCTTGGTCTTTGTTTTTATGCTGTGAACGCTGGTTCTGACATTGTGTAACCGTATTGGTTGGTACGTGGGTAATACGTACCGCCGACTCTGTGGTGTTTACGTGCTGCCCACCAGCACCACTGGCACGGTATACATCGATTTTTAAATCCGCGGGGTTAATGTCAATTTCAATATTGTCATCAACCTCAGGGGATACAAACACAGAGGCAAACGATGTATGACGACGGCCACTTGAATCAAACGGAGATTTACGCACTAAACGGTGCACTCCTGTTTCGGTGCGCAGCCAACCAAACGCGTATTCGCCTTCAAAGCGGATTGTGGCACTTTTGATACCGGCCACTTCACCAGCAGAAGCTTCCATTAGCTCGACTTTAAAGCCTTTGGCTTCTCCCCAGCGCAAGTACATGCGTAAAATCATTTCTGCCCAATCTTGTGCCTCTGTACCACCTGAGCCTGACTGTATGTCTAAATAGGCATGGCTTGGGTCCATTTCCCCAGAGAACATACGACGAAACTCAAGTTTTTCCAGAAGCGCTTGTAGCCCTTCAAGTTCAGACTCTACTTCGGCTACGCCGTCAGCATCATCTTCATCAACGGACATTTCAAGTAGCTCTTCGCAATCATTAAGCCCTGTGTCCATACCGTCAATGGTATTCACCACCGCTTCAAGGTTTGATCGCTCGCGGCCTAGCTCTTGAGCTTTTTCTGGCTCGTTCCAAATAGCCGGCTGGCCAAGTTCTAGTTCAACTTCTTGTAAGCGCTCTGCCTTTGTCTCGTAGTCAAAGATACCCCCTAAGCATGTCTGTACGTGCTTTAAGGTCTTTAATCTGATTAATGATTGGTTGAACTTCCAAGGAAACTCCTAGGGGCAAAGCCGTTATGTAAAATTAGGCGCGAATTTTACCCAAGTTGAGCCATTAAAAATAGGCTATGGCACAATAATATGCACTAGCGAAGAGCCGAAATCCGAGCTATATTAAATTAAGCATTTAAACGGTGTGAAAAATGGCCAGATACGCCGCTCCTATACTTTTACTCTTCATTTCCATCTGCGCTCAGGCCATAGAGCCAGAGAAACTTAAACCTGCCATTTCTCGACTTGTTAGCCTCTCTCAATCCGCTGATATCATTGAAATTATCAATACCCATAGTAAGCCTCAGACCATACGTTACATGCTTAAAATGGATCAATTATGGCGTACTCAAGAAGGTATCTCTGATAACGTACTAGATCCAGCAGCACAAAAAATATTGCAGTCATTCATGGCTCAGAACTCAAATTTCTTTATTGAAGTAATTTTAATAGGACAATACGGTGAAACGTTAGGTTCAATACCCAAAACCTCAGACTATTGGCAAGGGGATGAAGCTAAATTCAAACAAGTCATGGGGTATGACGAAGTTTTTATTGACGCACTTAGATGGGATGAAAGCACCCAAACCATTAGTGCGCAAATTTCTGTTCCCATTTACTTTAACAGGGATATTATTGGTGTATTAACAGGGGCAGTTGAAGCCAGCTTAAAAGCATTAGGTAATGCAAAATTTCGCTCAACACCTTAGCTAAGCTGCATCCAAATACAATCCAGCCCATCTAGCAGCATATGTATAATCAAACCTAACCCCACCCATCCCATTACTCGCTGCCAAGTTCTGATAGGTTTGTTCATACCATGCAGCAACACTGGCCAAGTGACCATCACAGCATATATCGCAAAGGCCCACACCTGATGAAGAGGATGAAACAGAATACTGCACCGATCAGCTTTATAAATAGGGGTTGCCAATAAATGATCAACATCCACCACCATAGTGGCCAGCATGATCAGAAATACAAATTTGATATTCCCTCGCTTCGCACAAAACCAAGCCACAATAAGCGGGACTAATCCATGCAACATCATATGTAAGATTGGTCGATTTTCATTCAACCACACAACGACACTTGTCATAATTAACTGCGATATAAGGTTTTAATCAAATGATAGCCAAATTGGGTTTTAATTGGGCCATGGATTTTTAATATTGGGCGCTTAAACACTACGTCATCAAACGCTTTTACCATATCACCTTTGTGAAACTCGCCTAGGCTTCCCCCATTCTTCTTGCTGGGACAAGTACTGTATTTTTTCGCTAATGCTGCGAAGTCTTCACCTTTAGCTAGTCGCTCTTTAAGTTTTTCAGCTAAAGCTTTTTCTTTTACTAATATATGACAGGCACTTGCAACTGGCATAAGTACTCCAAAGGGTTAATGCACTAAACGGACTATTTTAACGTATAATGACTCGCTTGATGATGCCGATTTGCATCTATTAATAAACGAGTATCAAATGGCATTAAACGCAGACATTTTTAAAGTTCAGGTTCATATCAGTGATATGGATCGCCACTACTACCAAAGCCACGCTCTTACCATAGCGCAACATCCTAGTGAGAACGACTTACGCATGATGGTGCGGCTCATGGCCTTTATATTAAACGCTACAGAAGAGCTAAGCTTTACTAAAGGTCTGAGCTCACAAGATGAGCCTGAACTATGGCAAAAGACATTAAGCGATGAAATTGAGCTGTGGATTGAATTAGGGCAAATCGAAGAAAAACGCCTACGCCAAGCCTGCGGTAAAGCCCAAAAAGTAATTATTTACACTTATCACGATAAACAAGCCGAACCTTGGTATGCACAAATGCAAAAATCATTTGCGCGACAAAAAGACTTAAACGTCTATCACATCAACAGTGAGACCTGCGAAGAGCTTGCTAAACTGGTGACAAAAAATATGGATATTCAGGTAAGCATTCAAGACGGCGAAGTATTCATTAGTAGTGATCAAGGACAAGTAAGCTTCACGCCTACTTTGCGTTATCCTGTTTAAACAAAAAAACGGAGCCTTTAGCTCCGTTTTTTTAGTTAACTGACCATTAAACTTCTTTTAAACGAAGCTCTTTTGGTAAACTAAAGGTGATGTTTTCTTCACGACCTTTTAATTCCAAAGGCACGCTTCCGCCTAACTCTTGTACCCGTGTCACAACTTGTTTGACTAATACTTCCGGAGCGGAAGCACCGGCTGTAATTCCAACTTTCGTTTCACTACCAAACCAATCGGCTTGTATTTCATCGGCATTATCAATGAGAAACGCTTTTGCTCCCATGCGTTCACCCAATTCACGTAACCGATTAGAGTTTGAACTATTTGGGCTACCTACAACCAGAATTAAATCCGATTGAGTGGCTAAATCCTTTACAGCATCTTGGCGGTTTTGCGTGGCATAACAAATATCATCGGTTTTTGGCCCATGAATTTTTGGAAATTTAGCTCGTAACGCCTTTATGACTTTAGCCGTATCATCCATAGATAATGTTGTTTGACTCACATAAGACAGTGCATTGGGGTTAACTGGTTCGAGTGCTTGCACATCTTCTTCGTCTTCGACTAAATAGATTTCTCCACCTGCCGAGTGATCATATTGTCCCATGGTACCTTCCACTTCTGGATGTCCCTTATGACCAATTAAAATCACCTCACTGCCTTTTTTAGCGTAGCGCGTCACTTCCATATGCACCTTAGTTACCAACGGGCATGTGGCGTCAAATACTTTTAGACTTCGGTCCTTGGCTTCTTGCTGAACCGCTTTGGATACACCGTGAGCACTGAAAATTACGATGCAATCATCTGGCACTTCATGCAGCTCATCAACAAAAATCGCTCCGCGATTGCGAAGGTCATCTACCACAAATTTATTGTGTACCACTTCATGACGCACATAAATGGGCGGCTCAAATAATTCCAACGCGCGATTAACAATATCAATAGCGCGATCAACACCAGCGCAAAAACCTCTAGGGTTTGCTAAGGTAATATCCATGACTTTAAGCATCACTCACGTTTAAAATTTCAACATCAAAGGTAAGCTGCTTACCCGCCAGCGGATGATTAAAATCTACAATCACAAGATTATCTTCCACCTGCTGAATCACACCAGGCAGTTCAGCTTGGTTCGCATCAGCAAACGACACAACCATACCTACTTCTAATTCCATATCCGCCGCAAAGTCACTGCGTTTCATGTGTTGAATGTTATTTGGATTAGGCTGTGAGAACGCTTTTTCAGGTGGTACAACGAAGCTCTTTTTATCACCTGCTTGTAAACCAATAATCAGCTCTTCAAACCCTTCTGGTAAATTACCATCACCTACTTTTAAAGTTGCAGGTGCGCGATCAAAAGTACTATCGACCACTTGGCCATCCGCTAATTTCAATGCGAAATGGAGTTCTACTTGTTTGCCTTGTGCAATCTGCATAACCAATACTTCACCTCTTAATTTGATGAGTTCGATGACTTATTTTGGAAAAAGAAACCATCAATCAAATATATGGCCGCACCAACTGAAATGGCACTATCGGCAATATTAAATGCAGGGAAATATTTATTCCCCCAATGTAGATGAATAAAATCCACCACATGGCCATAGGCTAAGCGATCATATAAATTTCCAAGCGCACCACCAATGATGAGGGCTAACGCTACTGCTAACCACTTTTCAGTTTCTTTTAATTTCATCAACCAAACGCACAAGACGCCGCTAAAAGATATGGCAATAACGGTAAAAAACCAACGCTGCCAACCGCTTTCATTAGCTAAGAAACTAAACGCGGCTCCTTTGTTATAGAGCAAAGTTAAATCGAACATTGGCAACACATAAACGGGCTGTGCGTATTGCAAAAAATTCTCAGCCATTTGCTTAGTGACTAAATCTAAAATGATGGTTAACAATGCTAACCATAACCATTTCAAACGAGACACTTGCAAGCCTGTAAATTGCTCTTTCATCCACTGATTTAGCATTAAGCGTAGGTCCTTTGCTCACCGTCACCCGCTACGTTTTCAACACAACGCCCGCATAAGTGTTCGTGATCCTTATTCGTACCGACATCTTCACGGTGGTGCCAGCAACGATCACATTTTTCATGTTCACTGGCAGTAACCGATACTCGTAAGCCTTCAATTTCGGTGGCTTCGCCTGCATGTGCATCGAACGCTTTTACGTCTGCAGTTGAAGTGATGGTCACAAAGCGTAGCTCATCACCTAAACTAGCCAAGTCTTGCGCTAACTGACCATCTACATATAGGGTCACTTCTGCGCCTAAGCTGGCACCGACGGTTTTCTCGTTACGGGCTTTTTCTAATAATTTGTTTACTTCGGTTTTCACGGTCATGATACGACGCCAGAAAGCATCATTGTATTTTTCATCCTGCCCTGCAAACAAACCATCATACCACTGGCTTAACAGCACACTTTCTTCACGCTGGCCATTAACTGGAGCGGGTAACTGCTCCCATGCTTCTTCTGCCGTGAAGCTCAAAATTGGAGCCATCCAGCGCACCATGGCCTCGGCCACATGATACAAAGCAGTTTGAGCTGAACGACGTGCAGCCGAATCCGCTTTAGTAGTGTATTGACGATCTTTAATCACATCTAAGTAAAAACCGCCCAATTCATTTACACAGAAATGATGCAGTTTTTGATAAATGTTCATCAACTGATATTCGTTGTAATGATTTTGAATTTCGCCTTGCAATTTATTGGCTTGATCCACAATCCAAGCGTCTAATGGCAATAGTTCATTAGCGGCCATCATGTGTTGGCTTGGTTCAAAACCATTAATGTTAGCCAGTAGGAATCGAACCGTATTACGAATACGACGATAAGAATCCGCGGTGCGATTCAGAATCTGATCACTCACAGTCATTTCGCTAGAGTAATCGGTAGAAGCAACCCATAAACGTAAAATATCAGCACCCAGCTTGTTCACCACGTCTTGAGGTGACATAACATTACCTAGAGACTTAGACATTTTTTTGCCATCGCCATCTACAGTAAAACCGTGAGTCAACACTGTTTTATAAGGTGCCTTACCTCGGGCACCTACACTGGTTAGCATGGACGATTGAAACCAGCCTCGGTGTTGGTCTGAGCCTTCTAAGTATAAGTCAGCGGGCACCTGTAGTTCTTCGCGCTCTTCTAGTACGGCTGCATGGGTTACCCCTGAGTCAAACCACACATCTAAAGTGTCAGTAATTTTTTGGTAGTCGTCAGCGTCTTTTCCAATAAGCTCACTTGGCTCTAATTCAAACCATGCATCAATGCCTTCGGCTTCAACTTTTTTAGCCACCACTTCCATTAGTTCTTGTGTATTAGGGTGCAGTTCACCTGTTACTTTATTGACAAATAAAGTAATGGGTACACCCCAAGTACGTTGACGAGAAATACACCAATCAGGACGTGAACCCATCATGGCTTCGATACGGGCTTTACCCCAGCTTGGACGCCAATCCACTGAATTTTCTACTTCGTGCATGGCTTGTTCTAACAAACCACCTTGCTTCATGGAGATAAACCACTGCGGCGTAGCACGGAAAATAATTGGCGACTTGTGTCTCCAGCAGTGAGGGTAACTATGAGTTAGGTTTTGCTTTTTAAGTAACGCGCCCTTCTCATTTAAAATGCCCAGTACTTTAAAATTACCTTTATCCGCTACGCTCAAGCCAGAAAGTTCTAATGCACTTAGCGCTTCGTTTTCGATAAACAGACCTTCGGCATTGACCAGCATGGCTTTAGAGGTAATACCGTATTTATTCGATACAACATAATCGTCTGCACCGTGAAACGGGGCCGTGTGAACAGAGCCAGTACCAGAATCGGCTGTTACGTGTAAACCTGTGATAATAGGTACAAATTTTTCCGCGGCACCGTCATCACTTGGCATGAACGGATGTTTCACACTAAAAGGTGCACTGTCACTCTCTTCAAGTACCCAGCCGAAATCAGCACCTTTTGCAAAGCCGATAGTGTCAAAACCATCTTCTTCTATGCCATAGCGGGCAGTAGCATCACTAACTAAATCAGCCGCTAAAATAATTAATTCATCTGCTTCTTTTAAATGTACTAATGCGTATTCAATTTCAGGATGAACCGATACGGCCTCGTTTGCTGGTAACGTCCAAGGGGTAGTTGTCCAAATAACAATACTGGCTGTTTTACCTGAGTAATCGGCTGCGTCTTTTTCAAGTTTGAACTTGTTTAATAGATCCGCTGTATTTTGAAAGGCAAATTTCACATCAATAGAAACCGATTTTTTATCTTGGTATTCCACTTCTGCTTCGGCAAGTGCTGAGCCACAATCCATACACCAATTAACTGGCTTTTCGCCTTTATGTAGATGACCGTTATTAATGATACGGCCAAGGGTGCGAATGATGTTGGCTTCAAATTTAAAGTCCATGGTTAAGTAAGGGCGATCCCAGTCACCCAGTACCATCAAACGCTTAAAGTCATTACGCTGACCATCAACTTGGGTTTGTGCGTATTCGCGGCATTTCTGGCGAAACGTTTTTGCATCTACGGCCACACCAGCTTTGCCAATTTGTTTTTCAACGTTTAATTCAATTGGCAAACCATGGCAATCCCAGCCTGGAATATATGGGGCGTCCTTACCATTAATGGTTTGTGCTTTGATGATGATGTCTTTTAGTATTTTATTCACTGAGTGACCAATGTGAATATCACCATTAGCGTACGGAGGGCCATCATGCAAAATGAATTTTTCACGTCCAGAACGAGCGTTACGAATGGCTCCGTATAAATCCATGTCTTGCCATTTTTTCAATGTGGCAGGCTCACGCTTTGCCAGATTTCCGCGCATCGGGAAATCGGTTTCTGGAAGATTAAGTGTTGATTTATAGTCGGTCATTTTGGCTCTTACTGTTCGTTAAAATAGGCCTTAGCCAATTGTATATCTTGCTGAATTGCCGCTTTGAGTTCATCTAAACCGTTAAAGCGCTTTTCATCTCTTATTTTATGTTTGAACGTCACTTTGATTCGCTGGCCATATAAATCACCAGTAAACCCAAATAGGTGAGGCTCTAAAATAGGCGTCAATGTGCCTACCGTTGGGCGCATTCCGATATTTGCTACCCCTTGAAAATGCCCTTGTTTAGTGGACACCTCCACCGCAAATACACCCACCAATGGGGTGTGATTGCGCTTTAATAATACATTGGCCGTGGGTACACCAAAGGTACGGGCCAGTTTTTGTCCATGGGCTACTCGCCCTGTAATGCTGTATTCACGCCCCAATAGGGATTGAGCATGGCTGAGGTCTGCATTTTGTAGAGCTTGACGCACAAGGGTACTACTAATGCGCTCCCCTTCTTGTTCCACTGTGCGAGTATCTTCAACACTGAAGCCAAATTGCTTGCCACTTTGCACTAAAAAGGCAAAGTCTCCACTGCGATCACAGCCAAAACGAAAGTCATCCCCAACAATAAGGGCTTTAACGTTCAGGCCATCAACCAAAACCTGCTGCACGAATTGCTCCGCCCGTAATCCTCTAAAACGCTGATTAAAGGCCACGCACGTCAGCGCATCTATATTTTGCGCCTGTAATAAATCAACTTTTTCAGCCAAGGTAGACAGTCTTGCAGGTGCTGTCGAAACGTCAAACCACTCTTTAGGTTGAGGCTCAAACACCATGACTGCAGCTGGTAGACCTAGCTGATTGGCCGTCTGCTTTAGTTTATTTAACACTCGTTGATGCCCAAGGTGTACGCCATCGAAGTTACCGATAGTTAAAACACAACCTTGTGGATAGGACTTAATGTTATGTAACGAGCGAAAAAAATGCATAGAATGACGGCAAAATAAAAGCCCGCATTATAAAGGAGGCAAGGCCCAGTGAATAGCCATTGACGGACACTGAGCACCTGAAAACTAAATTTATGTGACTAAACCCCTGTACGGGCAGTCAAATCTTTAAAACGCACACCTAAAACCACTAAAGTCAAACCATAAACCAGCACACCCGCACCCACAATTAAAGCCATCCAGCTCATGCGCTGCCACTCGGTAAACTGCAGCCACTGTGTCACCTCAGGGTTGATACTCATAATGGTGATAACCAAAGTAACATTGGCCAGTGCAATGCGACCAAGCCATAACGGCCAACCTTGCTGGGCTTGATAATAACCCGCTTTCTTCAACCCCCAAAACAACCAAAGCGCATTTAGATACGCAGATAAGGTGGTCGCTAAAGCCAAACCTGTATGGGCCAACATGAATACTAAAGGCAGATTAAACACCATGTTTGCCAGCATGGCGCGAATGCCGATTTTCACTGGGGTTTTGGTATCTTGGCGAGCATAAAAGCCCGGAGCCAGTACTTTAATCAACATAAATGCTAACAGGCCCGCGCCGTAAGCCATCAGGCTTAACGACATTTTTTGCACATCAAACTCCGTGATTTCACCCCGATAAAAAATGGTGGCCATTAGTGGCGTTGCCAACAAAATGAGGGCTAACGCCGACGGCACTCCAATTAACAGCACCATGCGAATCCCCCAATCTAGGGTAGCACTAAATTGCTGCTGGTTTTGTGCTGCGTGCTTTTGCGAAAGACTGGGTAAAATCACGACAGCAATAGCAATGGCAAAAATCCCCATTGGTAATTGGGCTAAACGATCAGAGTAATACAACCAACTAACTGAACCACTTTGTAGGAATGAAGCTAGCAGGACATCCAATAATAAGTTTATTTGGCTGACCGACACACCAAATAGCGCGGGCACCATTAAGGTTAAAATGCGCTTCACCCCTGAATCACTCAAAGCCACCTTGGGTAAGGCCAACAAGCCAAGTTTCATCACAAACGGCAATTGGAATCCTAACTGAGTAACACCCGCCAGCAACACCCCCCATGCTAGCGCCATCAAGGGCTCATCAAACCAAGGTGTAAAATAAAACGTCGCCAGAATAAGGCACAAATTAAGCAAAACAGGGGTTACCGCGGGAACGGCGAAATTACCATAGGTATTCAGCACACTGCCATAAAAGGCCGTCAGGCTGATTAACAATAAATATGGAAACGTTATACGCAACAAATCACTGGTTAAGGCAAATTTAGCTGGGTCCGATGAGAAACCTGGGGCAAAAATCCAAGTTAAAATAGGCGCGGCCGCCACTGCCAAGATAGTAAATGGGCCAATAATCGCTAACAATGAGCCGGAAACCGCCTTCACCAGTGATTTAACGTCTTTCTCTTGTACCTTGTATTCCGACAATATTGGCACAAATGCCACACTAAAGGCCCCTTCAGCGAATAATCGGCGAAAAAAGTTCGGTATTTTAAACGCCACAAAGAAAGCGTCGGCCCGCGCGCCAAAGTATGAGGCCACCAATATGTCTCGGGCCAATCCCAATATACGAGATAACAAAGTCATGACACTTACAATTGACGATGAGCGTAACAGGCCCGACTTTACTGGGGTTGGCTGAGGATTAACAGGTTGTTCGGGATTACTCATACAAGCAGACTTAAGCCGTTGTTTTCATTAAAAGTTAATTGCCATTGTAATCTGAGCGCGCCATTGGCACGAGCCTTAAATAAGATTTAGGCTTAAACCGACAAAGGGTTTGACAAAAAGGCTCCTACTCCGGATAATTCGGCACCCTTAAATTTATTGTTAATACACTTATTCGAAGGAGCCTGATAGTGGCAAATTCAGCTGGATCACGTAAACGCGCTCGTCAGGCGGTTAACCGTCGCTCTCAAAACGCTAGCCTACGTTCAATGGTTCGTACTTACATCAAAAAAGTACGCGCAGCCATCGATACTAAAAGCTACGACGACGCTCAAGCAGCATTAACCGTTGCATCACCTTATGTAGACAAAATGGTTACTAAAGGTATCATGCACAAAAATAAAGCAGCTCGTATCAAGAGCCGTTTAAACTCTGCGGTTGTTGCCCTTAAAGGTTAATCGCAAAATTGGGGGCAGCCCCTGCCAAAAAGCCAGCCATGTGCTGGCTTTTTTTATGCCTAAACAAAAGCCAATCATTTAAATAATGATTTTAGTAAGCACCTGCATACCCATCAGCCCTTCAAATTAGTCAGCTTAATTCCTTTAAATGTTAGCTAACTGAATAAATATCCTCACCTAGCATAAATCCCGCACACAATAGCTTAACTTGGACTAAAGTTAAAAATGAATACAGCAATCATGGCTAGGAGACACTTATGAAAACTGTTCTTGCCAGCTTGATCCTCACCTTAGCGGCCTATGCTCAAGCTTGCTGCGCAGATGATCTTCAAGTCAGTTTATTCAGCAGCCAAACCATACTGTCTGAATACAGCGAACACACCGTTCAACCCACTTGGTTATTTGGTCACAGCGGCTCACCCCAACTCATGGGCTTTACGCAAGTATCTAATACTTTTTTGCAAAATAGTCGGCAAGCACATACTGTGCAGTACATGGGATTTGGATTGCACCAGCAGGTAACCCCATTTTTCTACACTCAGCTATTAATGAGCGAAAAAAGTGGTGGCGCATCTGAGGTGAAAATCGGGTTAGATTTTTAAATCCCCTCCCAACATCTAAACCTCCACAAGCCGATAATTGATCATTATCGGCTTTTTTATGCTCTGAATTCCCAAAAAGTTAGTCCATACAAACCATTTACGTTGTAACAATGTGTATTAAGCCTCCCTTAAAGCGTCAAATAATTAGCCTATAAATCCGCCAATAAAGAGTCTTTTTGACTTATTTTGTCTAAGTGTAATGTACTGTTATTTTTTAATATCTTTTTGCAACATGGCGGGAAAAGTCTCAAATCCTAACTAGTATCAGTTTTAAGGACCTGCTGATTTACGCCACACCCTACGTCAAGGAAGCAGGTCGATTCGTAACCATTAGGACGCTGTTATGAAATCGATCAAACTAACTAAGTTATTATTACTGACTTCAAGCCTTGTCTTGTTTAGCCTGCCAAGCTTGAGTGAAAACTACTCATCAAAGGGTAGCATTAGCGTTGATGACCTTATCGCTAATATGCTGCTGAAAAACACAATCGGCCTAAGATACGGGGCTCCGAGCAATAAGCAGATATTGCCCATCAATACAAAGGAGGTATATATTCAGCACCGCTTTCATCCTTTAAGCGGCTCCCTTATCACCCCTGCACTCGAATTTAGTGTAAGCCAGTTAAATGTAGGCGAAGAGAAAGGCTACGTTTACGGATTCGGTCCAGCTATGAGCATTCCCATTGGAGGCACCAATGGCGGCTTATTTTTTACGGCTCACGGAAAAATGCATTATCTAACCCGTGATAACTATGGCCGTAAACGCTATGGTGGCCCAATCCATTGGACTTATGGGGTTGGCCTCAAAACCAACATTACCATTAATACATTTGCCAGCTACATGTGGCAGCACATGAGCAACGGCGATGTTTATGAATACAACCCAGCGTTAGAAACCCATACTGTCACCCTAGGCATTAACTTCTAACTTTCCTTCACCTAAAACAAAAAAGGCTCGTGCAATTTAATTGCCGAGCCTTTTCATTATCTATTTAATAAAGAATTAAAACGACAGCATGCCGTGCTTCTCCATATATCGCACAATATTGTTACAAGTAAATTCGTAATCACAATAGAAGCTTCCGTTAATTTGTCCATGATCTAACAAATAAGCTCGAAACCTATCTGCAAATTGTATATCGGGTTTTTGAGGGTTCAACCAGAATTCATCCAAGGTTTTTTGGTCAGTCAAACCTGGCATATCAAAAAAGGCATTACCCATTACTTTTACAGCGGCCTCATGATAAAACGCTTGCAGAGCTGTTGTACTATTGATGGTGACAACACCTTCACAGTGCTTCAATAATGTTGGTAAATGCTGGTCGTGTATATACGCCACTTTATCTTGAATACATAACCTCTTAGCTAATTGCCCGATAAAAGTTCCGTAATGGGAGTGCCCCCGATCCATAGGATGATGTTTAATCAAAAGCATGGCATCTGTGGGACTATTAGCGAAGGAAGTCATTACCTGCTCAATAAACGACTCTAAATCATCGTATACGCTATGACACTTGATTTGCGCATCATTATGAACCTGAAGAGGCATTAAGAAGAAGGCCCCTTTTTCTACAAAGTCTTGGGCCGAGGGTTGAGTTAATTTATAAAGTTGCTTACGAAAAAAACCTCGCCACCAAAAGACGCACTCTTGAATAGCTGGGTATTCCCTATGGTGACGATAATTGATAAACCGCCAAAATTGCCAAGCGATCACATTGTAATAAACAAATGCATACACCACACGACTAAAGAAATTACTGGGGATAGTATGCTCATCTTGAATACTATGAATCGGATTATATGCCTCGACACCCGAATGACGAATAGGGCTATGACCGTTTACACCACCTTGCTCAATGGTAATGTAGTTTGGACGCAAGTAGCCCTCTTCTAATGCGATATACTGAATATTCAGTTTTTTGCATAAAATATGGGCTTGCTGATGGTAGTAGCGACAGTCTCCGTAAACGACCACCAATTTTATCTGATTTTCTTGTAAATATTTCTCAAGAAAAAGTGACCAATAGTGCGACTCACCTTTATAAGAAACAGCAGGGCTTTGAGAGTAATAATGCGAATCACCAAGATTTAAATTAATCTTATGGGCATTAATACCATGAGCTTTTAAAGCTTTCGCAAAATAGTCAAAAAACGGCCCTAACGGACCCTGAAGTAGCAGTACAGACAAACCTAGCTCCCAACCCCAACGTCCTTTTTGGCAAAGCCATGGGTTTTAAAAATTGCTTGAGCAAAATAGCGTATTTTACGCCATTGTCGAGCATACCATATAGTTTTGAGCTTCATTCCTAGTACTTTATCACAAACTATTTGCGAAATAGTTGATTCCACAGCGGTAATGCTTCTCGTTTCCCAATTTACATAGCGAGAATACAAAACCAACGTTATATATACCAATTCATTTACTGACACTTTTTTGTTTCGCCTAGGATAGCTGTAGTTATCTTGAGTCAATCCCCAACCTCCATAAAACGGCAAACCATAAGTAGACACTGATACTCCACGAATCAATGCCTCAAACCCTGCCAACGAGCAGATAGTACATAAGCGATCTGTAATCGCGAACAAACTTAATAAACTCGTACTGGATAAGTACAAATCGGCAAATTGCTTAACCTCTGCATCACTTAGACGACCAGGGCGCACACCACTATAAACATCCGGATGTTCTTTATAGATTATGTAGGCATCGGGATAATCACACCTTACCTGCTTTAGCAAAGATAGGTTGTCTTTTATATCAATGGCACCAAACTCCATAGATAGATCTTGCTGAAATTGCCCTGTCACAAGAACAATGGCTCTATCTCCTGCCGAGAGTTTAATTTGCTCAACATCATCAGCAGACTCCACATTATACTTAGTGATATCACTATGTTTAAGTTGGCTAATTAGCTTCTCAGCCCTAACCTGCTCATATTCGTTTAGCTGATAAGAATCTAATAGCCCTTCTAAATCAGAAGCCTGTTTACCGTTATAGTAAATACCTTGTTTATCTACCACTAGTGAACTAGGTCTGCGTAAATCCGCACCTAACCCTACCGAACGAATAAAGCCATCTTCAATACGCCAGCAATCAACGACCTCAGGTTGTTTCATTCCCCAAATCAATGTTTGCTCTGCCCGTTTACGTTTTAAAAACGTAATTTTATTTGCCGATTGCGCAATAAACTCAGGAATAAAACTGCGCTTCCATAAGGAGAAGTTAGGTGCAGACAGAAGTTGGCAAGACATATCACGAAGTTGAAAGTGAGCTTGCAAGTAATCCACAATCGCCTCAACCTCACACGGCTCTTGCGTATCAGGATGCAAATATGTTGGATAACGAATAATCGCTGCATCTATTAGCTCATGCAATGTTGTGCTCTTACGTGCATATTTTAATGGCTTATCGCATTTATCTTGAGTCAAACCTCGCCCTGCGTAAAAGGGCCAAGCAAAGCACGTAACCGGTTTATGCTGCCACAACGCTTCAAAACCAAGCTGGCTACTTACCGTTCCAACTTCCGACGCATAACAAATTAAATCAGCAGGGGAGTAATCTTCTGCTAATAAATGAATTCGATCACTTAGACCGCCATCAACTTGTTCTATGGCAAGTAATTCAAATAAATAGCCTTTCTTTTGACCTAGCAACACATCAGGATGGATTTTAACGACACAATTTAAAGTTGGGTCTTCTGCTAACTTTAATAATGCCCAATCTAACAAGTTGTTAAAACTACGTTCCGTACCACCCGAGTGTTCTATGGATGCATCACCATAGGTTTGATCCACTAATAATAAATATGGCTTTGTTATTAGAGATTGATCCAAATGGCTGGCTGCTTCTCGCTTGTGATTATATTTAGATATTTTGAGGGTGTTTAATTGCTCAATTAAACGACTAACTCTCCCGTCATCTAGTTCAGCGGGATCCTCTAACAACTGATCAAGCCCAGAAGGTTTTGACGCATCATAATAAATACCTACACGATCAATAATATAGGACAAACGCTGGTATGGTTTGGACAAACTAGGATGGCTTAGCCAGCTAATAAATCCATCTTCTAGTGCCCAATAAGGGGTTCCATTTTTCTGCGCTACATCTCTTGCTAATTGCGCAGTGGGTTTGTATCCCCAACCGACAAGTGTATGCCCATCCGCTTTTTTCGCAGGGCTAAACGACAAAAGACGAACACCGTTCGTCTTAAGTAATCGAGAAATTTGTGGGTTATTAATAATCCCACGGGAAGATGTATAGAACGCCATAACTGGTAAAGGAATATCCCCTGTTACTCGATAATCACAGGCTCAAATGATTTAATCAAATCATCTACTGCCTTCATTTGTGCTAAATAAGGCTCTAATTTGTCTAGGGGCAATGCACATGGGCCATCACATTTGGCTTCATCTGGGTTTGGGTGGGCCTCTAAAAATAAACCCGCAATTCCAAGGGCCATACCTGAACGTGCTAATTCAAATGCTTGGGCGCGACGACCACCCGCACTATCTGTACGACCGCCAGGGCGCTGTAAAGCGTGAGTCGCATCAAAAATCACCGGAGCCATGATTTTCATGTGGTCCATGCCCAGCATATCGACCACTAAATTGTTATAACCAAAAGAAGACCCTCGCTCACATAACATAATGTGCTCGTTACCAGCCTCTTTAAATTTGGTAATGATATGACGCATCTCATGAGGAGCCAAAAACTGAGGTTTTTTAATATTGATGGCTGCACCAGTCTTGGCCATAGCAACCACTAGATCCGTTTGACGCGCCAAAAAAGCAGGCAGTTGAATCACATCTACCACTTCTGCCACTGGTGCCGCCTGATAAGGCTCGTGGACATCAGTAATGATAGGTACACCAAAGGTATCTTTGATCTCTTGAAAGATCTTCAAGCCTTCTTCCATGCCCGGCCCACGGTAAGAGTTAATCGAGGAGCGATTGGCTTTATCAAACGATGCTTTAAAAACGTATGGGATACCGAGCTTTTGCGTAACTTCAACATATTTCTCGCATGTGCTCATGGCCAGATCGCGACTTTCTAATACGTTGATACCACCAAACAAAGTGAAAGGCTTTTTATTATTAACCTCAATATTAGCTACCGATACTTGCTCTATCATGTAATACCCCTATAAATTTAGCGGCAAAATATACCCTAATTTGGGCCATGCCGCCAACATCCATTCCCTAGAACCAAACCGGCTTACAACTTATTTTTCATAGACCTAAAGGCATTGATTAACCCTTGAGTAGACGAATCAAATTCTGACGCTTCATCATGACAAGCCAACAACGCACTATGTACTTTATTTCCTAGTTGTTTACCCAACTCTACACCCCACTGATCAAAACTATTAACCCCCCATATCTGCCCTTGAACAAATACCTTATGTTCATACATTGCGATAAGCGCCCCAATAACATGTGGTGTAGACTTATCAAAATAAATGGTATTACTAGGTCTATTTCCTGCAATTGCTCGCTGCGGGGCAAGTACTGATATCTCTTCTTCTGTTTTACCCTGTGCAAGCAGCTCTGTCTTAGCTTGCTCAAGGGACTTCCCTTTCATCAAGGCTTGGCTTTGACTTAAGCAATTTGAGACAAGTAAAGCATGGAAGTCACCCACGGCATTGTGACTCATTAAAGGTATAATAAAATCACATGGGGCAAATTGAGTCCCTTGATGCAACAGCTGGTGATATGCATGCTGACCATTACTGCCAACACCACCCCAGATAATTGGCCCAGAATGAAACGGTAACGGCCGCCCATGAATATCAACAGACTTACCATTACTCTCCATATCAAGCTGTTGAATATGAGAAGGTAGCCCCCTAAGGTAATGATCATATGGCAAAATAGCATGGGACTGAGCATCAAAAAAATTGTTATACCATACACCCAGAAGCCCTAATAATACTGGCATATTTTGATCAAGAGGAGCGTTTCTGAAATGCTCATCCATTGCATGAGCGCCTTGTAATAGCTGCCGAAAGTTCTCGAAACCAATGGTCAGCATGAGAGGTAAACCAATGGCAGACCACAGCGAATATCGCCCCCCGACCCAATCCCACATTGGAAAAATATTTTTAGCATCTATACCAAACGATTGCGCCTTTTCAACATTGGCGGTAACTGCAGCAAAATGACGTGCCAATTCAGCTTCACAGCCGCCATTATCTAAAAACCAATCACGGCAAGCCGTTGCATTTTTCAACGTTTCTTGTGTACCAAATGATTTAGACTGCACAATAAATAACGTAGTTTCTGGACTTAACCCTTGTAAGGTTTCGGTTAAATCAGAGCCATCTATATTGGATAGGTAATGACAATTAATCTTGCGGCTCCAATAGGGCTTTAACGCCTCGGAGGCAAGCTTAGGGCCTAAAAAAGAGCCCCCTATGCCAATGCTTACTACATCTGTAAATGGTTTATTACTGAATCCACGCCATTGTTGCGTTCTAATGGACCAGCAAAACGCCTCCATACGGTTTAAAGTTGATTTAACTTCTGGCATGACATCTATGCCGCCAACCATAACAGGCTCACCAGAGAAGTTTCTAAGAGCGGTATGTAATGCTGGTCTATTTTCACTTAGGTTGATTTTCTGGCCCATAAACATGGCTTCAATTGCGCTAGGTAAACCACAAGACTCTGCCAAATCAACCAATAACTTGATCGTTTCGTCGGATATTCTGTTTTTTGAATAATCGAGATTCAACCCTGCCGCTGATAATGAGAAGTGTTCAAAGCGATTAGGCTCTTCATCAAAGCACTCATCCATGCGCTTTGATTCAATGTGATCATAATGCTCAGATAAAGCTTTAAACTCAGGTTTATCTGAAAACATCAAAGGGGGGGATACCGAGCGATCCATGTGCCAACTCTTATAATTATAAGTAAAGTGAAACGGATCACATTTTAACACTAACAATCAGAGGAACAAAACTACCAATAACTTATAATGACGACCATTTTATTCATATTGGTTGCCAAATTACCATATAAAGGCCACTAATCTATATTTCCTAATTATTTGATCAATTTGATGTACAATTAAGAAATATCATATTTAAGTTAATTTAATGCAACAAACTCTGTACATAAGCCACTCAAAAAGAGGCAAAGAACACTTCTATTTAGACGCATCCGCTAGATATCGCTGCATTTTTCCATGTACCGATACCTCAGATCGTATCATTAAACACTGCGTTCACTTTAAGCAACTCAAACACATCCGAGTGAGTGATTACAGCACAGTTATTTTTCATCGACCTGTTTATTCAAATAAACTTAAAAGACTCATTCAGCATCTTGAGAATCAAGGCGTTAATGTTATTGCGGATTTTGATGATTTATTGTTTTCAGTTGAGCACGCACTGGAAAGCCCAGCCTATTTAAGTGGCCAATTGTCTAAACAGCAAGCCTTAGATATGACCCAGAATTATCTAAAAGCTTTAAACTTATTTAACAAAGCACAAGTATCAACCGAGCCATTAAAACAATATATTGGACAATGTAGCCCTAAAATTAGGACTCAAGTTACAAATAACAGGATTCCAGCCTATTGGAGCTACCTCAGCACCGAACACCAAGCACACCCAATAGACAAGCTGAAAGATAAAGTCATAAGGTACTTTCCTGGAACAAGCCACCATAGTGCAAATTTTAACTCTATTAATATTTGCCTTAATAAAATATTGAATAACAATTCAGATATTCGACTTGAAGTGGTCGGTGATATTAACATCCCTAACGACGCCTTCCCTAAAGCTCAATTTAAGCAAACTGAAACCGTTCTTTTTGATGAATTACCCGCATTAATTAGCAGCAGTTGGCTAACCATATCCCCACTTGAAAATAATATATTCAATCAATGTAAAAGTGGCCTAAAGGCTTGGGAAAGCGGTATTTTTGGCGTACCTGTTATTTCCAGTAGCAACCCAGACATGGAACGTTTGAAATGTTCGGGCTTATCCCTAACAACTAATATTAATGACTGGGAACATCTTATATTAAACTATAAAGACGCCAATAATTACGCTGCCTCATCAAAAGCCATCCGTCAATCTAGCGCCCAGTCTGTAATTGCATCCGATACTTTCAAAGCAGCCAATTCTGTTCAATTAGTGCAAATTCTATCATCAAACTATGGTCCTAACTGGCTTGAATGCCTATACAACCCCACCCATAAGCTACACCTAAAGATTAATGAACAACTGTCTCAGTTATCTCAGTTAGACAATCAAGCATTAATTACATCCATAGATGACAATATTACGAGCCTAAACTCAAAATTTAAATTCCACCTGAAAAATTACTTTGAACAAAGTTCAAAAGTCCGCATTAAACGAAAACTGCTTAAACTTAAAAATAACCCCCGCCTCTTTGTTAGAGACATGCTCAAGAATATTTGAAGTAATTTCCTGCCAAGAACAAACATCGCATAAACTAGTACTTTTTAACTAGCTAAAAGAAGTCAAACAGAAAATTATTTTCAAAGGACTAAAAAAGTTCCTTACGATTATGGGAATAAGGTATTAGAATGTGGCCACATTTCACTGACAATGGGCAGAAAAAATGAAAAAAACGTTATTAAGTGTATTAATGCTACCTCTAAGTATGAGTAGCTTCGCTATTGATATTACTTTTACTGATAGTCAAATGTCTGTATCTAACTCAAATACCGATGTTATTGCTATTACAATTGGTGATTCAAACCAATATTCAGAAACATTCAATTTTTCGGGCTCTAGCGCAAGTATCTCAAACTTTGAGATTAATAGTGCTCAAGATGGTCTCTACAAATATAGCGTCATCGCAACCAGTATTGCAGGTAGCACCGAGGTTTCTGACAACAATGGTCGCAACCAAGTTGAAAAGAACATCGTCACCTCTGAAACTGAAAGCGGCCATATCAGAATTGAAGATGGTCAATTTCTATTAACTGCTGAAGCTGAATAAGGAAAGAACATGAAAAAAATTATTCTTACATCATTTATTCTAGCTGCGAGTCATGCTGCTTTAGCGGACAATGTAATTAATGACGATTTAATTGTTAATGGTAGCTCCTGTATCGGATTGGATTGTACTAATGGCTACAACTTCGGGTTTGACACATTAGTTCTGAAAGAAAACAACTTGAGAATGTATTTTGACGACTCAAGCAGCACAGGGAGCTTCCCAAGTAACGATTGGCGCTTCACATTCAACGACAGCGGTAATGGCGGATCTAGTTTTTTCTCAGTTGATGACGCCACTGCAGGCAAATCTATATTTAAAGTTGAAGCAGGTGCTCCAGCAAATTCACTATATGTAGATGGTCAAGGCGATGTAGGTGTGGGGACAAGTACACCAGTTCTAGAATTACAAGTTACAGACGGTGACAGCCCAGGCCTAAGACTAGAGCAAAACGGCTCTTCTGGTTGGACTCCTCAAACGTGGGATATTTCAGGCAACGAAACTAACTTCTTTGTTCGTGATGTAACCAATGGAAGCCAGTTACCTTTTAAAATTCTACCAAATGCTGGTAATAACAACCTAGTACTAAAAAATGGATCTATTGGTATCGGAACCAATGCACCAAGTGATACTGTGCATATAAAACATTCAGGTGATACTGGCTTTAGATTTGAAAATACTACAGCAACCGTTGGTTCAACATGGAGAGTTTATAACCAAGGAGATTCCGGTAAGTTAAAATTCACCGATGATCCAACCGGCGCTCGCACACCACTTAAGCTAGAAAAAGATGCTTCTAATAATCTAGTTAAAATTGGTACAACTATTACCGCTGAAGGAGCTACCACTAACTCACAAGTTGAAATTAGAGGTTCACTAAAAGCAACCTACCTTGTAGATGATAATGGAAATATTTATAAACTTTCTGATATTGTTACTGCCCTTAGTGAATTAGGAAAAAACCTTCCTACTTACTAAAAAACAAGGCCCAGTCTAACTGGGCCGGCTTTTAAAAATAGACTAAATCCCCAGAGCAAGCATCCCTGATAGCAACTAAACCTACTTATACAGCCTACTCATAAGAATACAATCTCACGGACACTACCTAAAAGAACCTTATCTATGTATCAATAGGCACAAGGTAGTAATTCAATTTTAATACTTATTATATATTTGAATAACCAAGTTGCTCAGAAAGTCTTTTTGTCATAAAGTCCAACTCTGATATTTGAGCCTCTGATAACTGTGTTTTCCATTTATCAAGGGACGAGGGATCAATCTTTCGATCTCGCAACGTATCCCCAGGACCCTCTCCTTTTAGGTATTCAAAATAATTTTCTGATGCAGGATCATACTCTAATCCACAGTGCTTCGTTAATAATTCTAGCGTAGCTTTGAAATCAACAATCAAATCTTCATATTTAAATACGAAAGTATCTAGGTCACCTTCTTGATATGCTTTGTATATACTTGTTTTAATATTCCAAATAATGGCTGCTTTTATTAACTTAGAAGTCTTTTCCGATTCCAATTTTTCTATTTGTCGAGAAAACTCTGTAAACAAAGGCTTAGACTTGAGAGCCCTTTTAGTCTGATTTTCTACCATAGGAATATGTTTCAACTTTAGCATTGAAGCAACTACACTTCTTGGATTACGCACGGGGTATACAACTTTTATATTATTAGCCCTTTTCAATAAATCAGTAATTTCATAAGTAATATTTGGGGCTTTAGCAACTATAATACTCGATTGAATATCAGAAAATTTAGAAAAATTCGCCCTAATATCTGTATACTTTTTAGACGAAACATTAACTATTTCATTCATACTCAGAGTATCAAATGCTTGACGATCCAAGTAATAATCTAAGAACTTATATACTCCTTCAAATTCATCAATTAAGAATGCTTTCGGATGAGCACCCAGTATCTGGCCAGTCAAAGTTGTACCGCTGCGCTGGCAGCCAGCTATAATGATACTTTAAGGTCAGATACATTCATAACAATCAACAGTCTTTTGAAAAATCAAAGTAAAATATTAAACCACAGTTAATACTCAATATGCGAGTAGCATTATAGTACGAAAGCACTAAATAAATTACACTACCAAAATGTTAACTAAAGCTTACACACTATTAAAATGAAGAAAATAATTATTTTAGGCATGAACCGAACAGGCACTAAGCTAGCTTCATTTTTAATCTCAAACGCATTCGACTTAAAAAGGGTTTACTTAGAGCCATTCTCATGGGACAGAGGAATCGTCACACGCCCAAGTGAAGATTGGAAGATACAGCAAAAATTAAGAGAAAGATGTCAAATTGGCCAAAGAGAACACAAAAATTTAAACGTGATTTCAAGTGGGAACGATGAATCACCATGGCTAAATAACTTACTAAATAGCCCTGAATGGGATATTTTTAAATTTATAGAGATAGGCAGGCACGATCTATATAAAAAATATAACCCTGATGCATACTATATTTCATTGATCAGAAACCCGATAGAGTTTATTCAAAGTATAAAAGGAATGAAAGATGCTCGCAAAGCGGTAGTCGAGCAATGGGAAAGGCTTCATCAAGATGAAGGTTATTCCGACCCATTACCTGACGCAGATAAGATTATAGGGGAGGAGCTAGCAGCCTGTGCAAAAGCCTACTATGTTTTATACTCCACCCTATCTAGTTTTAAACCAAATCAAGGCATAAAAATAACCTATGAAGAGCTAAAATCAGAGAGCCTACCCTTTTCTTCTCTAGAGCAATATCTAGACAAAAAAATGAATCATCTAAGTAATCGCCCTATGCTAGGAAACTCTACAAAAACAGAGTTAACACCACAAGAAAAAAAGTATATTAAAGGTACACTTCATCCAATATATGAAAGCTTCTTGGAAGGCAATTAAAAGTTGAACCCTAAATCTTTTAATCTACTTAAAGCAGCGCGGGAGAAAATTGATAGGTCCATTTTCTCATAGCGCCCTTTAGTAACTGGAGTCACAATAGAGTTATATACACTCTGATCTAATTTATTATCAAGGTTTAGCTTTTGAAATAAGCGATTAATAACATTTTTGCTATTCAAGCAAAGGTTCTCAAATTGAATTACTTGGAAATTCGTTCCAAGTAATTTTTTACCTGTCTCTATTGCGTATTCATTGGCAGCTATCCAGTAGTCTAACTGTTGAGTCTCTAAAGTTCCTTTTTGTATATCAACACCAAAGAAATCACTCCAATTCAGTAATTGGTTTTTATTTCCACTAAACGCCATATCTAAGCCATGCCGAATAACGTGAATATAGGAAACATCCTCAAATATTTCACAAAAATAAGGCAAATAATAAAAACTTCCAGGAACCTTTATTGCTAATAAATCATCATCCAACATATCCAGTTGGCAAGCTTCTACTCTCATTTTCTCTATAAATTGTGTAAATGGTCCTGATAATTTATCTAGCTTTTGTTTATGAGATAGATTTTTACTTTTAATAATATCTCTTAAACCTGGCCAATCTAAGTTATCTAATGACTTATTAAGGTTTGAGCCAATAAAAATATTATTTTCTTTAAAAATATTGGCAACTACACGTGTTCCACTACCACCAACGCCACCTATAAATACGACCTTCAAACTAAGCCTCCAAACTCTTTGTATAACCAAATTCTTGCGCGACTTCCTTGGTTAAATCCCAAATTTCAGATACTGCTTTTGTGTTTTCAATTTCGAAGTTCAATCGCTTAGAATCAATATTCAAAACAGGGGGAGCGGTTATTTCAATATTTAAGAATTTTTGCAATTGTATATGCACATATTCAGGACTACTAACCATATCTTCGTATTTAATTTGAATATATCTTTCGTTAGGCAGACTTGAATCTAAAATACGGGATATGTTAGATAATTGATAGTTCCAACTCACTGCATTATTAAAAGTATCTGAATTATTTATGCACTCTTCAAAGTTTAAGCCATGATGCTTATACGCTTCTTTTAATGCTACATTTCCAACAGGGCTATCCAATCTAGACGTTACATGGGTACGGCGAAAACTAATACTCAAGGGGTGACGTGTTAAATGAATTACCTTTGCATTAGGGAATGCCTCAAGTAACTCTGGCATACACAGCATTGCCTCTGGCAATTTGAACCCCCATAAACCTTCTTCAATACCTCCTCTCTCAAGTATATTAAGCGCATTATTTCTTAAACGTTGGATATAATCATTTCTAGAGGCTAAGCAATTTCCAGATTTGTATTTTGTAACTAGATCGTATATTGGTTCTACCCATTCAATGGAGTCTTCTGTTTTATTAATTTCATTTCCAAGAAATAATCCAAAACTTTGCATTAACTCTGATAATAGGCGAGTTCCACTGCCTCCTCTTCCTGTAATAATAACTGGTGAGTCTATAAACTCTTTATTTAAACCAGTAGCATGAGAAAACACCTGACAATTAGATGCTTGCAATATAGCCAAATTCAATGCTGGTAAATCTTGTTGTTTATAATCCTCTAAAGTATTCGAAACTGATAGTTTTAAAAAATGACTGCCTTGAGGAACATATTTACCAATATATAACGCTTCTTTTTCGGGTACTGTAAATACTTCATTACGTATATTTTTGTATTCTTTTGAAAATATATCAAAAGTAGCATCTGGTCTTTTTAAGTTCGTCGCGATACCGCCATGAACTTGATGGAAAGTACCTTCATTTAATAAAATCATTAATTCTGTACCTTGCAAATCACAAGCACGCTTATAAATATCTAAATTACTAAGCCCGCCCCCTGGTGTTTTAAAAGCATAATCATAACCGTTAAGCTCTTGCCATAACTGCTTACGCATAAATATCGCATTACTTTCGGCAATAGGTTTAAAATAGCCATTCGCGCTAGAACCCGCTAGTGAACTGATTTCAAACAAACGGTAGCCATTCTCCTTCCAGTTAATAATATTTAATAATTTATCTTCTAAATCTTGATTATAACCTTTAGCTACACTCTCCATTTGAACTTCAGGGCCAAGATGGAAACCAAGAGTTGATACAATTGAACTTTCAGATATTTTAGAGGCTTTTAAGACACCATTTAATAAACCAGGTGAGGCAATCCTTGCACCATCAATACATACCCCGACAATGGGAGCCTTCGCCATAGACAGCCCTAGGTTTATTGCTGAAACAGGTGATACTTCAGGCTTAGGGTTATGAACAATGCGTAAGTTTTTGGCATTAGAAAAATCGGATAGTTTAGGAGGAGCTTTCGATCCATTATCCACAAGAATAATTTCAATATCATCAACATCCACTTCTAATTGATACTGGGATGATAAACTAAAAATTGTTCGAGGGATCTCTCTCTGCATATTATAAGATATAACAACAACTGAGATTTTAGGATTACTTGGCGACACACCTTCTTGTTTAATACATAAAGACTGAAGCTCTTCTAAAGTATAAACTTTTGAAAATGCTTTACTTATCCAGTATAAAATTTGAGTATTATCATCAAGATTAAGTGATTTAATACTCATTAAAAAACGCTGAAAAGTATTAGGTTCAATTCTATTTTTTATAAAATCATGATGATATTCTTTAGTATTATCGAGCCCAAGAGAATACATAAAAGATATAAGCTTCATTTCAAGAACATCATCACCTAAATTATCTTTCAATAATGAATATGCTGACTCAATACCATAAACTTCACGATGAATATCATATTTTCTTAGCTTTCCGAAAACACTCTCCTGTATGGATAAAGATTTATTTTGTAATTCTAAAGCTTCTTGATAATTTCCTTTAAATCTTTTTATTTCGGATAATCTAGAATAAAAATCTGAATTCTGAGAATTGCCTTTAATGGCCAAACTATAATAATATTCTGCTGCATCAAATTCGAATTTTTCTTTCGAAATATCACCAAGAATTTTCTTAAAATATGGTCTAGTTGTATCTGTGGAAACAGCCATCATAATGAATTTTTCTGCTGTTTCATATTCAGCAATAGAGAAATTAAGTAACCCTAAAACCTCAAGTATACCAATATTATAAGGATCACTAGAGCGATACATTTCAACCATCGGTATTAAAAGTCTAGATAAATCTGGGTTTGAATAAGTCTTTAAAACTTCGATTTGTTTTTTAAATTCAGCGAATGACAAGTTCTTAAATTCATCGACACCTATTTCATTGCAGGTAAAATCACTCGGCAATCTATCAATAGTATTTGATAATAAATCTATCCACCTTGGATCTAATCTACTTTTTACAATTTCAACTTCATTATTATTCTTTGCATATGCAATATCTTGCAATTCTACGTACACTTCCTCTAATTCTTGTTTTAGAGAATCTGATATTCCAAAAAAGGTATTTTCATCAATTTTATTATTAGTATAGTTTGCTTTAATAGGTGACTGAATTTGAGTATCTAGCTGGAAGCTGAATTGATTATTCAGTTCAAAAGGAAGATCAAATCCATTTAACAACGCCTCTTGCGCAACAACAATACTTACATCTTTATTCTTTTTGTGAAAATTGATCATCTTTTTATTGTAAGCAAGCCACATTTTGGCGGCAAGCTCAGGATCTTTCCAGAAAAGGCTATTATCAGTAAAGTCCTTGCCATCCAACAAATTAAATGCCAAGTCTTCAGAATGACGATTAAATAGTGATTGTACGCAAGATCCCCAATGTCGATACATTAAAACAAATCGACCTCTGCCATTAAGTGCTTGTTTCCACTCATTTAAATACAGTGTTGCTCTTGGGTCTTTCATCAACCATAAATTACCATCTAACTCATACCGACATTGACAATATTTGCGAATTAAACTCACATTCTCAGACGAAGGTTTGATTTGTGATTCCGAATGGAATTGCCAATTTGTTCCTGCTTTTAACAATAAACCATCGTGTAGCTTCATTGTTAGAATATCTTCAAAATGACCGTCAGGATTAGAAGGATTACCTGGCATTGGGTCTATAGCGTATGACACTCCTGCAATATGAATAATTTGTGAGGCTAGTGATGTTCCACTGCGATGAAATCCCGCAAGAACTATAGGGCTACTCATGATTTTCATCCCGATAAAATATTGCTTTTAATAGCATATAGATGCCCAATATATAATAAAAAAGGCGCTATATGCGCCTTTTTTTATTTTTCGACATACATGAACTATATACTATTCAGGAAAGTATTTTCTAGTCAATGCAGCCACTTCAGCATTAAATGCCTGTAAGCGCTCTTCATAACTTAAGGTCGTCAGATTTTCTGATTTTTCAATGGCACTTTCAATCATACCAGCAGCAATTGTAATATTGCTCATACGATCAATAACCACAAAACTACCCGTACCTTTCGATGATTTATAGGCATCAAATACTACAGGGCCATTTAAAGATACAGTTACAGCACCTACTTCATTAAGTGATAGAGCATCAGCATCAATGCTAGCCATTGTATTCACATCAACCCTATGATCAATTGATGTAACACGACCATAAACAGGCTTTGTCCCTACTTTGAATAGGTATTCCTTATTCACCTGTAGAGGCTCTTCAGACATCCAAACAAGGTTAGATGTAAAGCTATTTGATATTTGCGTGCTCTCACCACTAATGATTGTATCACCACGGGAGATATCAATTTCATCATTTAGAGTAATTGTAATTGCTTCACCAGATACAGCATGTTCCACTTCGCCCTCAGGTGAAATGATTGATTTAACTGTACTCACCTTGCCAGACGGTAAAGCAGTAATAGAATCACCAACCATTATGTCCCCTGCTGCAACCGTACCGCAGAACCCTCGAAAATCCAGATTTGGCCTGTTAACATACTGAACTGGCAATCTAAAGCCATCTAATGTTGCTTTATCATTAATTTTGATACTTTCGAGCTTTTCAATAAATGTCTCACCGCTGTACCATGGTGTATTAACACTACGGTCTACAACATTATCTCCATTTAGTGCTGATAACGGTACATAATGAACATCTTCAATATTTAATTGTTGAGCCAATTTTGAATAGTCAGACTTTATATTTTCGAATACAGTTTCTTCAAACCCCATCAAATCCATTTTATTTACAGCAACAATAACATTCTTAATCCCTAGAAGACTTATAATGTAGCTATGACGCTTAGTTTGAGTTTGGATACCTTTGCGCGCATCAATCAAGATAATTGCGAGATCGCAAGTAGAAGCACCTGTAGCCATGTTACGTGTATATTGCTCGTGCCCTGGGCAATCAGCAATAATAAATTTTCGCTTGTCTGTTGAGAAATATCGGTATGCAACATCAATCGTGATGCCCTGCTCACGCTCTGATTGCAAACCATCGACCAACAAAGCCAAATCGAATTCTTGATCTGTTGTATTAAATTTTTGTGAGTCTTTCTTTATTGATGCTAGTTGATCTTCAAAAATCAGCTTTGAATCGTGCAATAAGCGACCAATGAGTGTTGATTTACCGTCATCTACGTTTCCGCAAGTTAAAAAACGTAAAATATCTTTTTCTTCATGCTGCTTCAAATATGCAAGGATATCGTCTTCGATTAAATTCGATGCGTGTGCCATAAATAATTCCTGATTAAAAAATACTATTATTAATTGAAAAAAACTAGAAGTAGCCTTCCATTTTTTTCTTTTCCATAGACCCAGATGAATCATGATCTATAGCTCGACCTTGACGCTCAGAGGTCGTAGTCAATAGCATTTCTTGAATGATTTCTGGCAAAGTTGTAGCCTCAGACTCAACTGCACCAGTTAAAGGGTAGCAACCCAATGTGCGGAATCGAACCATTTTCTGCTGAGGCACTTCGCCTTCGTTTAATGGTAAACGCTCATCATCAACCATAAGTAACATACCGTCACGCTCAACTACAGGGCGTGGGGCAGAATAATACAATGGAACAATCTCAATTTGTTCTTTATAGATATACTGCCAAATATCTAATTCTGTCCAGTTACTAAGTGGAAACACGCGAATGCTTTCACCTTTGTTAATACGGCCGTTATATATATTCCACAATTCAGGACGTTGGTTTTTAGGGTCCCATCTATGGTTCTCATCACGGAATGAATATACACGTTCCTTGGCTCGTGATTTTTCTTCATCGCGACGAGCTCCACCAAATGCGGCATCAAATCCATACTTATCTAAAGCTTGTTTTAGACCCTGAGTTTTCATAACATCTGTGTGAACAGCGGAACCATGAGTGAATGGGCCAACACCTTGCTTTACCCCTTCCTCATTTATATGAACAATTAAATCCATACCTACTTTCTTCGCCATTTGATCACGGAAAGCGATCATTTCTTTAAACTTCCAAGTTGTATCAACATGCATCAATGGGAAAGGAGGTTTGCCAGGTAAAAAAGCTTTAGCTGCCAAGTGCAACATTACTGCAGAGTCTTTACCGACAGAGTAAAGCATTACTGGATTATCGAATTCAGCCGCTACTTCACGGATAATATGGATACTTTCCGCCTCTAATTGCTGAAGGTGAGTTAATCGTTTTTTTGATAACTTCACTTTATTTCTCCTTATTTTTCATTCTATGTTCTTTCATTTTTTTAAGTGCAATTTTATCTTCTGGCCAGCATCTCTTAACTATCCGCATTAATTTAAGACTGAGTCTTGAATTGATTTCTTCTAAATCTAGCGAGGCTCTTTTTAAAATATTCACTTCATTTTCTTCCAGAATATGCCCATTTGAAGGAAATGTTAGATGAAGATATTCATTAAAATAATCTAGTTTGATCTGATTAGCCTTCCCATCAGGAATCTCTAAATCAGGATAAGAGTTTTTCATAAATAAAAGATCAACTAAACAAGGGGGTGTTTGCTGAGTTTCATTACCCTTGTACTTTCTACCCATTAAACTTAAAGGAGCCTCATCTTTTAGCTTTGATGCCGATAATTTAATACAGCCTGAAATACCGCTGGGAACTGATTCATGATAATAACCAAATCCGTCTAGAAGAAAATTACTATTATTAATTTTCAAAATGGTTAAGGGCTCCCCTTTAGTGGTATTAATATACCCTATTGAAAGCAAGTCACCATGATCAGAAATCTCAACATCCCCTTTCAATTCAAAGTAATTCAACTTTAATAAACTATTTGAAAACCTCCCCTTAATTAGCTCTGGATAATTTTCAAATTCATCTTCATAAAATAAATAGAAAGGATTTTCAAAGCCTTGAATGCGAGAAGGCTGGACTAATGAATTTTCTTTTAAGTATTGACTAAGCTTTTGCCCAATAAAAAATGATATTTCTCTCTTCAAATGTATGAAATCACTATACATTTCCTTGTCAAATGAATATTCATTTAAATCAAGAATATTAAAAGAGAATTGACCACTCAGTTTCTTTACTAACTTGAAGTAATCATAATTTTCGTGCTCTTCTAAACCATAGAACGCAGCAAAAAAATTAATTATAGGTACATTCAACCTTGATAGAAGTGCATAAAAGTAAGGTAATTTATCTGTGTATTTCGCTCCTAACTTAGAAGAATAAAAATTCACATCATTAACGTAGTGATCAACAATCACCACATCCATACTTTCAAGAAAATCACTATTCTTCAAAATTGTTGTAATATGAGAGTAAAAAGGAACTCTACCCGAAGATAAATTATAAACCTCATTCTCTACTGACAATGCTGTGACATAATTATTTTTAAAAACTGAATTTGAAGTTCCAATTACTGCGATTTTCATAATGTTTGCCCATTAAACATCAATGTAAGCTAGCTATTAGCACCACTCTATTCAGTGATACCTTTTAGCCTATCTCGTATTTCCCATAATTTATTCATCGCAACCTTATCGGCAGGCCTGTATCGCCTGATAATTCTTAACAGTTTAAACGACAACTTTGAGTCTACACCTTCAAGAGAAAAGGCAGCATTTCTAATCCATCTAATCTCTTTATTTTGAACTTCCATTCCAAAAGGGCTGCATACTAAATTTATATTTTCCTGGAGGTTTTTAATTAATAATGGATTCCCCTTCCCGTCAGGAAGGTCAATCTTATATTCAGGAAACTTCAAATATAAAAATTCGGTGATAGCTGGATAATCGAATATCATTTCATCCGGTTTAGAAAAATCAGTCCGTTCAACCAAACTATAGACGTCTTCACACCTACCCTTTAATGGAGAAACAACAATTGGACCAGTCAGATTTGGCGCTACCTCATGGTAGTAGCGTTCACCTTCAAGTTCATACTTAACTCCATTTAATGAAACACCAAATAAGTTTTCTTCAGCCTCATAATTAAAATAACCGATTGATATTAGTTCCCCATTATCAGGAAGAATAATTTCATCCTTCAAGCGAAAACATGAAATTTTGAGCAAGCTATTCTGAAACTCAAACTCTTCGCACTCAGGGTATTCTCTAAGGTGCTTCTCACCTATCAATGCAAATGGGTTCTTGAAATTTTTAGGCGGCAAAGGGCATTGTAATTCATTATGTAATAAATAATTACTTAACTGCATACCAATCAGATAAGAAACCTCCCTTTTAAGATGGATTGGATCTGCAAACATTCCATCGGTGAAATCAATCTTATTTAAATCCAATAAATTAAATGAAAAGTTTTCACTTAATTTATTAACAAGTTCATAAAACCAATATCCTTTTTCATCTTTGATTTTATCGATTGCAGATAAATAATTTAATATCGGAACACCTATTTCTGATAGTAACGAATAAAAGAGAGGTAGCCTTTCTTTATACTTCTCATCCATGATCAAAGAATAGACATTTACATCATTAATATAGTGGTCGACAATAATCAAATCCATTGTCTTAAGTAAAGCAATATTCTTGAGTATCGTTTTTATATGAGCGTAGTAAGAAACTCTGCCCGAAGATAAATTATGCACTTCATGATCTTGTGACAGAGCCGTTACATAATTATTTTTCTGTACAGAATTAGATGTCCCTATTACAGCAATTTTCATCTTATTTACTCAACTATTTACTAAGCTCTACAAACTCACTTATCCATAGCTCATTGATATCTGAACAAACAATAAAAAATGGGTTTAGCAAATCTTCTTTTTGACCGTAATCTAAAGATTTAAGATCTGGTCTTAAAATTTTACCACCAGCAATCTCAACTACTGCTTGCGCTGCACCTGTATCCCACTCACAAGTTGGGGCTAATCGAGGGTATAAATTTGCTACACCTTCAGCTACAAGGCATAACTTTAATGAGCTCCCCATGGATACAAGATCAACGTTGCCCAGTTTTTGCGAAAACTTTTCAAGAGCTTCAGCTCCGTGACTTCTTGAACCAACCACTTTCCAGGTTTCATCACCTACAGGCTCTTGTGCAACTGAAATAGATTTAGGTGTATTACCTGAATCCTGGCGGAAAGCACCAATACCTTCAGCTGCAAAATAGAAGCGCTCTAAAGGAGGACAATAAACAACTCCTAAAACAGCTTTACCATTATCAATAAGTGCGATATTAACGGTAAACTCATCGCTCTTTTTAATAAATTCTTTGGTGCCGTCCAATGGATCAATTAACCAGTACTTTTTCCAATCTTTTCGTCGATCCCAAGTAATACCATCTTCTTCACCAGACTCTTCTGATAAGCAAGGCAAATCACTAATGGCTTTTAAACCATCAATAATAATATGATGTGCTGCTAGATCAGCCTCTGTTAACGGGCTTTTATCTTCTTTTTCATACTGTGCATAGTCAGTACGATATATTTCCATGATGGCATCGCCAGCACTCTTCGCTATATCTTTCGCCTGCTTCAATAACGCATCCATTAGCTTAACTCCAATGCAGCATTATTGATTTCCGCTGGCTTTAAATAGCCACGATCTTCTAAATACGTTATTACAATATCAGCAGCATCATGAACACTGATGTCCACATTTTTGATTGTGATTTCAGCCGCCTCTGGCGCTTCATATGGCGAATCAATCCCAGTAAAATCTTTAATCTGACCAGCACGTGCCTTTTTATAGAGACCTTTCGGGTCGCGCTTCTCACATTCATCGATAGGCGTATCTATATGTACCTCAATAAATTCACCTTCTTTCAACATATCTCTTACACATTCACGATTTACTTTAAATGGAGAAATAAATGCTGTTAATACAATCAAACCAGCATCTACCATTAAATTGGCCACTTCACCTACTCGGCGAATATTTTCGTTGCGATCATTTTCATTAAAACCAAGGTCTCCACATAAACCATGACGAACATTATCACCATCCATCAAATATGTATGTTGTAGACGATCTGCTAGTTTACTTTCAACTGCACCCGCAATTGTTGATTTACCAGAACCACTAAGCCCAGTAAACCACAACAAGCAAGGGCGTTGCTTTTTCATATATGAGCGAATGGATTTATCTACCGGATGCTCATGCCATACAATATTATCTTTCATAATGTCCTTCACAATTTAATAAATAATCTTTAGTTAAGAGGCCACGCTATTGGAATAATTGTTAGTGCAATTAATGCAACTAATATACTCAGCGGAGCACCAACTTTTAAATAATCGTTAAACTTATAACCACCAGGCCCCATAACCATCAAATTCGTTTGATAGCCTGTAGGTGTCATAAAGCTTGCTGAGGCAGCAACCATCACAGCAACAGCAAATGCTTGTGGGCTGAGATTCAAAGCACTTGCTGCAGAAAGAGCAATTGGCAACATAATAACCGCTGCTGCATTATTGCTTATTATTTCAGTCAAACATACTGTTACAAGGTAAATACCAACTAAAAGAATAAATGGGTCACTTGATATTCCCAAAACAGATTCAGCAATACTACCAGCCAAGCCAGAGGTCTCTATAGCACCACCTATACCCAATGCGCACCCAATCACAAGTAAAACCGAATAATCTATTGATTTCCCTGCATCTTCAAAGTTAATGCATCGCGTAAAAATCATAGACATAGCCGCAACAATGGAAGCTTGCATAATACTTAGAAAACCAAAACCTGATAAAAAAATCATTACTGAAAAAATTGACAATGAAATATTGGCTTTCTTCGTATCCGTTTGGTCAGTTTCTGCAAATTTACTCACTAATAGAAAATCTTGACTATTTCGATATCTAAACAAAAATCCCTTTTGAGCTTCAATTAATAGCGTATCACCTGCTTGTAATTCAATGTCACCTAGACGCCCTCTTAATCGTGCACCATGACGGCAAACACTCAGTACTACTGCACTATATCGGTGACGAAAGCGTGCCTCTTTGATTGTCTTTCCAAGCATCGAATTCGAAGGTGATAATACGGCTTCAAATAGCCTACGGTCTCCCCTATCTCCTTCTAATTTAAACCTATGATCATCAGCTAGTACCAAGCCTCTAAAATTTCGTAATTCTAAAACCGACTCAGGGCTACCTGCGAAAATCAAGCGATCCTCTGCATTTAGTACTGTCCTTGGCCTCACTGCCGAAAGCACTTGGCCCTCTCTTTCAAGTTCAACCAAAAAAAGACCCGGCAAACTTCTTAAACCTGCATCTATAATGGTTTTACCGTCCAGCTCGCTACCTTCTTGAATCAGCATTTCAACCATATATTCACGTACATGATCGAACTGCTCACCTGAGCCCTCTCTAACTGGCAGTAATTTATGTGCAACGAATCGTAAATAAAGCCAGCCAACTAAAACTAACGGAACACCTACGTATGCAATCTCAAATAAATGAAATTCATAGCCATTAGCTTTTTGCATCATACCGTCAACAATAAGGTTGGTACTTGTGCCAATTAATGTACAAGTACCACCAAGAATTGAAGCGTAACTAATAGGTAACAACCAACGTGATGGTGAAATAGCATAACGTCTAGAATGTCCTTGTACTATCCTTGTTAACATGGCCACCACTGGACTATTATTGATAAATGCACTTAATAATGAGGTAAGGACTAATATTCGCTTAGGAATATATGGCCCTTTTGGCTTGTGCATAATTAAAGCAGCAACATGTTGAGTTGCCCCTGTATTCACTAAAGCCCCAACCACAACATACAAAGCAGCCAAACTTACTATCACAGGGTTCATGGAGTAACTTAATAATTGCGTAGGTTCTGGTGCAATAATCAATAACAATGAAAAAATGAATAGAAATACGTGCACAGGTGAAAATTTATTACTTACCAGTAAGAATAGAAGTAGTACAAGTAATGTGATCTCAATTAACAAAAGAATGCCTATAAAAATATAAAAATGACATTTATTATTCGCTCTAATAAATATCTAGTAAAGAATAATCGATATCAAATTACTCAATTATGCATGCAAGTTTACGATGTAATTGCTGGATAACTGGCCCGCTCGGCCTCAATTCTAACGCTTTATCAATCACCTTATAAGCTGACTTATGGCAGCCAATTTCACTAAGCAGTATAGAAAACTCTCTTAATAAATCAGGAAGTAATAAGTCATCAGATAAAATATTTCTTAAAGTAGCATCTGATAACTGAAAGGAGTTATTACTTATACTACCTATTTCAAAGTAATATATTAAAAGATAAAAATCACTATCAATTGGACTATTTGAAAGCTGAAATAATAATTTTTTTCTAAAAAAATCATAAGTCTCTCTATTTTTTTTTATCAATTTAAATATATCATCTAAAGAGTCTATATCTCGCCCGCAAGGGGCAGATTCAGATAAACACACTTTTATTTTAAACTTATCTTGAACAAGCTGAATATAGGGAGCATAAATTCTTTCTAAATAAGCATATGTTTCACCACCTAAAGTATCAATATACGATGGATATACGACATCTATAGAGTCCGAATAATGTTGTAACACCTGATCTAGACTAGCATTAAACTTTTCATCTTTAATAGAAATTAATTTATTAAATATTCGCTTCAAATTAAGAGCTGATGGTGTATAGCTTTTATTAATTCTAGAATCGAAATCAGTAGAATTAATTCCTAGAACTTCAAAAAACTTATTTACAACATTGAATTCTTTCTTATAAAAAACCACATAGACACTATTTACTGAAAAATAATTTAACCAATTTAATAATGACTCGCCTGTAATGCGAGGTTTAAGAGGAGCATTTGAAAACGAATACTCTTCTAATTTCAACTTTAAATAATGGCGTTTCACATCTTGATTGTAAGATGAGACAAAACATTCAATAGGATGTCTATAAAAAGAAATAATATGAAAACTTATTCCTTGCAACAAAGTAAAAAAATCACTTGCAAAATCAACAAAATGCTCCGATGACAATAACAAAGTTAGATTTCTATTATTTGCGATACGTATGTTTTCCTCTATAAACTCTTTAGCTTTTAATATATTTCCAGACTTTAAAAAATCAACCAAAGACCAATGACCACCAGATATGCCATTTTTATCAGCATCATGAACAGGGTAATACAATCCAACTGAATTAAGATGCTCTCCATTATCATTAAAATATTTTTGCATAATAGATGATCCTGTTTTAGGCCCACCTATATGTAGAATTACATCTAAATTCCTAAAGTCTATCAAGTAAAAACCTCTATTAATCCATATCTACTAACATAGTATAAATACCATGAATTTCAGAAACCATTTCTAAATTTAACATCCATACTGAAGATGGCAACAATATGTTCTCTATTTCAAAATTTCCATTATTTGATACTTTAAATGCATATTCATTGTTCATTAAATCAGCCATAGCATGATCAATAAATGACCCTCCAATTTTTAATGGTATAGAATTTCCTGATAAAAACGGGAAAATTCTTTTATCCAAAATTTCTTTAAATATATATCTATTTTTGAAATACTTTAATCTCAATGCATGCCCCTTAAGCTCACCTCCTTTTGAAAGATGATGTAAACATCTCAGAACCTCGAGGTCATAAAAATTTATTCTTTTATTAATTACAGCATAACTTTCATCCAGTAAACCTTTTCTCCCTATAGCTTCCATAAAGCTCCTGAGCGTATTCTTATTAGCTACGGACTCATCATAATCAATAATCCTTACATCTCCGGATTTAAAATACTTCAAAAATAAATTTAACTTAATTGATATATTCAACTCTTCACTCATAAACGGTTTTGAAATATGACGCGATGAGAATTCAGAATAAGAAAGAGTCATACCTGACTTAACATATTCATGCCACAGAGATAACAATCTAATTGTGGGTTGCCGATAAAACACAATGATTTCAACATCATTATACTCCAAAGACTCTTCTAGTATTTTGATTCCAAGTTCATCAAGATTAAAAAAATTCTCGCTTGATAAAATCACATCTCCTGAGAAATTATTAATGTCCGATATTTCAGACTTAAAATCCGACAAAGAATTAGTTTTAATCGAATTTGCAAGACCTGTATGACCAAACATCTCAAGCATTGTACTTGGATACAATAAATTATTAGTTAGTAACTTCTCTTTTGAGTTAAAAAGTTCTCTTTGTATATAAGTACTGCCCGTTTTATGAGGGCCTATATGTAATATTAGTCTATTCATTACTTACAACTTTATAAAAAAGGGTTAACGCATTGCTTTGATAATAGCAATCCCCATCTTTTCATTTCGGAAATATTCTTAATTCCAAATGCTTCTGATGGTATTTCACAAAGAGATTGAGCCTGCCATTTATCCTTTGGTGCTAATATATGTAAGGTCCTTAGGTCAAAATCACCAGGAATTTGCGAATCGGAGACAACGTTATCCCCTATATGTACAAACTTATCTATTTTATTCTGCGACTTGAGACCTTTAGATAAATGCTCCCAAATAGAACCATTATCTTTTCTCATCTGCATATCACTAGATACATATAACTTATATGGGGCTTTCACACCGACAACACTTAATAATTTTTCTATTTGAGCTTTTGAATAGTAAGTATCAGATACTATGTATATTTCTTTACCTTGCTCAGATAGAGAATTTAAAAAACTTACCATTACTTCTTTAGGAGAAATCATTGATAAATCAATTTCAAATTCAAGATCGGATAATTTATCAACATCAGAAGCATTAATAACTTTATTATTAGCTAGCTCTACATAGACTTCATGTATGGACACATCACCTTTAAAATGTTTTTTCTTACGAACATCAAGCTCAGCGTTATTTCTAAGCTCCACAAATTCTTCGCCAGTAATGCTTAATTCAGCGCGCTCAGGTAATAAATATTTAGCGTAATCTGGTTCATAAAACTTACGCCATACCAACGTATCAAATATATCAAAAGAACAGATTTCTTGTTGTGAGCACAACATATTCATCCGATAATCCAAACCAAATTGATACTCTAAAAATATAAAACTTTCATCTATTGTGAATTCGCCAGTAGGGGGATAATAATAGAAGCTCTTAAATCCTTCATTTTCAGCAACAATTGGTAGTATACGCTCTATTACATGAAGGATCGTACCGTCTGCTGGAATTGGCTCTTCAGGAAAATCATCATAACTCCAACTCCTTTCCAAAATTGGCTTTAGGGCATCCTTTTTAGCCCAAAACATCCCTCCAGCAGGATAGGAAAAAAAATCTTTATCTTGCTTCAAGTCAAACCATTCTTTAAGCGTTTTATTACCAATTCCTTTATTTTTCAACCAGTGGCAAGTCCACTGAGGCATGTTCCAAAACGTTGTAGGATAAAATAATCCAAGTTTTTCATCTTGTTCAAAGATATTTAACATTTTACTTAATATCTGCTTATCACGTGCAAGATATTCTAGTAAATATTCGGCCCAATGAACTTGTTCACTACCTGAATACAAAGACTTTTTTGAATGCAAATGGCAAACAAAGTCGTACTCTAATAAATCCTTAGAATATTCAACTAAAAATCCACCAAAATTTCTTCCTTTGTTTGGTACATTTGTAACATTAATATTTTTTATAGCTGGGTTATTTTCAAATACAAGTTTGGCTTTTTTTTCTACCGCCTTTGAAGTTGTTGTAATAAATAGATCAAATTCAAAATCAACCCCCATAAAGGCATTATGAAATTTCTTTATAAAGTCTTCATAGAAAATATGTAAAACAACTGCGTACCTGCCTTCACGTTTATGTTTATACTCAGAAACATTAATATTATCAGATGAATTCCATAAAGGCCTTAAAGGGTATGCCTGCCTTCCTTCATAACGACCAAATCTAAGGTAGTGCAGTAATGGCGATTCGCTAACAGCGTAAACATCTGGATTATTATGAAAATAAGATACAGGGTCAAAATTCATACTAGGAGCAACATTTGAAAACTTAGATTTTCTTAGGTAATCATTAAATGCTGCTTCTGGTGTATCAAAAAATAATTTATATTGATGCTGATACCATAAAGGATCAAATAGACCTTCTGCTACAGAGTCTTCATATAATGCTGCATCTAATAATTTTGGTTGTATACTTCTTTTATTTCTATCAAAAGATTTTGATAATTTTTTCTTGATTATATTTAACATTTTTTAACCAAATACTTTTATAGGGTTTAGCACACCAAAGCCTGATATATGATCATCAACTTCCAATATATTTCTTAAACCTTCAGGTATGAATTGTGGTCTTTTAACAATAGAAGCAAAGTACTCAGGTACATATTCTTTTGTCAGCTGTAATCCTGACTCAAGTGTGTCATCCATATAGCTCCGTATACCTTCAACAACTTGATCAATAAGATAAAATTCATGCTGTGCTTTGGTTTTTGTAGAATAACCAAATCGATACCCATCATCACTTCCAAAAATATCATTAACCTGACCATGTGGTGCAGTCAATAATGACTCTAGATATAGCGACTTATCAAGTAATGGATAACCATTCCCAAATTTTTGACCACTTGAAAAATGACCGTGGAATGTACATTCAGCACTATTTTTAGCATTTACAGTAGTCACCATGTAGTGACCAATTGTTTTTTTATTAGTTATTTTCGATAATAGTTTCTGGATAGTTCCAGAAAAACCAATATCAACTACAGATTTGTTATCTGAATTAAAACCAATTGAATCTAAATATTTTAGATATAGTTTCTTTTTACTTTCAAGTTCATTTATGAATAACCTCGATACATCAAATATTGCCTTAACCGCTATATCCTGCCTGCTAGGTAAGCTAATCTCCGTGGCTAATAATTTATCACTATTCTTTAAGTCTTTTTTAACTTTATTAATTTGTGTACCACTAAAACCATAACGCCTAATAAGTAGAGACTCTAAACTACCTTTGAAATGATGTCCCAATGTTAAAGGTATTAGATTTTTATCCGTTAAGCACAACTTAAACAAGAACACTCTAGAGCAGAGTAAATATTTAGTTTCATAAGATTTACCTAATAGCCCACAATAATATTTATATAGTGATTCAAGGTGATAACCTTCTCTTGCAAGAAAGAAAAGTTCATTTCCAGTTTTTTTCTTTTCAATTTCATCAAAAAATGAAGTTATGATAGGCCCTAAAAACCGATAACCAAAACTTTGCAATTCATCCATTTGAGACTGCATATATATTCCTGTTTATTGCCCTGTTAACCAATACTGACTAGTAACTGCCAATAGATTGAATATTTAATTTACTTATTGCGTCCATTAAACATTTTGATACTTCTGGATGGCGTAATCCGTATTCTAAGTTTGCTAACATATAGCCTGTTTTGCTGCCGCAATCGTGGCTTTTGCCTTTCATTGAATAGGCTTCAACTGTTTCTGTTTCCATTAATTTGGCAATGGCATCAGTTAATTGTATTTCATCACCAGCACCTGGTTGAGTATTTTCAAGGATTGACCAAATAGATGCAGGTAATACGTATCGCCCTACAACCGCTTGATTTGATGGCGCCTCTTCTATCAAGGGCTTCTCTACCATTCCAACCATAGCAACAGATTGACCGGGATTAATCTCTACACCTGAGCAATCAACTATACCGTATTTATCAACTTGATCCTGAGCGACGCCTTCAACCATGACTTGACCCCGACTCGATTTATTAAAATTCTGTAACATTTCAGCTAAATTATCTTTTGATAAGTCTGAAGTTACATCATCAATAATTACATCAGGTAAAATCACCACAAATGGATTATTACCTACTAAAGGGCGGGCGCAGCTAATTGCATGACCTAAGCCTTTCGCTTGACCTTGACGAACATGCATAATAGTCACGTCTTTAGGGCATATTGATTGAACCTCAACTAATAATTGACGTTTAACGCGGGCCTCTAATGTCGCTTCTAACTCAAAGCTAGTATCAAAATGATTTTCAATACTATTTTTACTAGAATGAGTTACTAGTACAATTTCTTTGATTCCAGCGGAAATTGCTTCATTAACAACATACTGAATAAGAGGTTTATCAACAATAGGCAGCATTTCTTTTGGAATTGCTTTTGTTGCTGGTAACATTCGCGTGCCTAGGCCCGCTACAGGAATAATTGCTTTCATATTTTAATTGTTCAACTTAGATTCTAATTCAGTAATACGATTATTTTGTTCAACCAAAATACGCACCATGACAGCTAAAATTGATTCTACAGATGCAGAACCGCTAGTTTTATTTATTTGCTCTAAATCCCAGTATTTCTTGGAAAATGGGATATTGTAACGCTCAGATATTCTTTTATTTTCTTCTTCAAAAACATCTAATATTCCAGCATTAATATTTACATCAGATAAGCCTTTAATAGTAGCCGATTCATATTCTATTTGATTAACAGGAATATTTTGTAAAAGCTTATTAACCTCTACTGGTAACTGAGAGTTCAAACTAACGGAAGAATAAAGCTCATAAATTGACAATAGGGCTTTAGGCTGCTGAGTATTTACTCTACTTTTATTAGTTATTTGGAGTGAATCAGTAAGCTTGATATCAACAGAATTTAAAAAGTGGTCTACTACATTATCAATTTCATCATAGGCATGAACTTTGAAGTTCTGTTTACCGACCATCTTTTCCCAAGTAATTAGGTTTTTTTCATGCGAGCCCCGATTTGAGTTACTTGCAAACCACTCATCGAAATTTTTATATTTACCAGAATATGTTTTATGTTTTATATTCCATTGTTCATAAGAAGAAACAAACCACTTATCTTGACGCCTCAAATATAAAACCACTTCTAAATCAAATAGAGGTGAAATTAATGGAATAAGATTAGCGAAAAAGGATGTAGACCGATAAAGACTCTCGTTACTCCAGATGATGGTATCAATACCCTTTTTTTCATATACAGATTTAATTGTCTGTAGGCAGCCAAGGGTTAAATCAATCAGCTCATCTTCTTTGCGTCCTCTCATTTCAGTAAAAAAATGTTGTGGTAATCGACCAGACATATCCACATCACATTCAGGAACTTCTTCAAAAAATAATCCAGTATAAATGAAGGACTTTAATTTCCCGGATTTTTTTGAATCTTTAAGTTTCTTCTGAATGCTACTTGTACCTGTTTTACCAGAACCTATATGTAATACCAATTTCATACAATTACCTAACTATAAAGCCCTGCTATAACCTTCAATAAATATTCTTCTGAGCCATCAAATACACAGGTACTATTTTTAATATTATTCCATTTTATAGATTTTATTCTAATCCTATCCTTCCCGAATAACTCTTTTAACTCTTGAATATCATTTCGACAACAAATATCAATAATAGAAAGTTGCTCTACAGATAACACATCACCCTCAACGCCAATTGTATTATCACTGAATTTTTTAAGGATTTTTTTTCGGTTAGGGTTATTATGAAACTTTTCATTCAGTTTATAACCATAAACCAGTGTCATCGGGCTAAGCGACTCATTAAAGATATAGTCTGCCTCAACAACATCAATGCTTTTTTGCCCAACACTAGATAAGAAACGCGATACAACTCCATCAGATTTATATTCCGAATCAAACGTATCAACTATTAAATTTTCGATACCAAAAAATTCAGACCAATTTTTAATAATTGCCACATAGTCAAAGTAATACTTTTTATTCGGAATTGCTTGAAAGTAATCTCCAAAAGACTTCCTTCCACCTGACTTTAGCATCGTGCTATATGCAGATACTAATAATTCATTATACGCTCTAAAATTAATCACTATTTTAATATTGTGAGTAGCTAGGTTTTCCCTAAAAAAAGCACAAATTTTGCTAATGTGCTCTTGAGATAATCTAGAACTAAAATGTTCCGCGCTAATTAATATATCATTTTCAGGGTTTTCATTAATTTGTTTTATTAAATAACCCCATTCCGATTCAAAATCTAATACACCCTTACCCGCAAATTCAATACGAGCATTGTTATCAAATTTTCTAAGTAAAGACGCAACCAATGAAAAGTGTGCATTATTATGCTCTTCCGATAAAACACTAGGATAAAGAAGCCCATTATCAAGAAGCAGCGCCCTATTTTTTTTACAAAACATCTGTATAGATGTAGTGGCTGTTTTCTCTGTACCAATATGTAAATATAAAGTTTTCATTCTGACACTCAAATTACTCAAAAACACCTATAGACTTGCTTTAATTGCTTCAATAAGTACTTTGGTTAATTTCAAGTCATTAACTTCAATACCATCAGGATTCACAAACTTAGATTCCACAGGGTCGGAGAAAATAAGATCGTAATTAATATTATATTCCAAACATAGCTTACGATTACTTTCATCAAATTCGTTCAATATTTTCTTTTTAATATCTACCGATAATAAGTTCTTGATTTTTTCGTCACGTTGAAAGTTACTTGCTATAAACTCAAGAATTTGATATCGCTTCTCTAAAGTTTCAGGCTGAAAAAATTCATTAATATGACGTGCAATAGCTAACATATAAGGAGACCATGATTCATTACGATCTAAATTAGGCGTTAAAGCATTATCTAATACAGGTAGATCCAGCACAGTCGTAAAGTCCTTTATCATGCCTATATTTTTAGATACATAGTCATAAGGTCTAATATGGAATTTTGCATTAGGTAGTACGTTTTTCCACTTTTCAATTAAATAGTAAATATCGAAAAACCAATGATTTTTGAAATCGTCTATTAAGGCTTGCTTTAAAGTTTTATAACCACCTGCCTTGATATGTGTGCTGTACCAAGATTGAAAAAAGTCGTCCTGTCGTCGAAAATAATAAATAACTTCGATTTCATATCCTTCCAACTGCCCTAGTATCTCACTTAATGTTTCAAGCCCTTTATCCTTTAATCGTGAAGAAAAATGCTCGGCACTTATTAGAACAGTATGGAATTTTGACTGTTTATTAAGCCTATTAATTAACGGCATCCATTCAGACTCAATGCTAAATGCTTTGCCCTTTGGAGCAAACTCAAGTCCAAACCCATGATCAATATCATGCAAAGCAGCGATAAGTGAAAATTGAGCATGCTCACCAAAGCTTGTCTTTGGATATAGCACTCCCTGCTCTTTATAATTTTCCCTATTAACAGACATATAATTCTGAATAAAGGTTGTTGCTGTCTTTTCAGCACCTATATGTAGAATTAATCTCTTAGACATTCTCTAAAACCTTAAAGTGCTCATGTGCGCATTCTTCAATGTTTATTGGTTTAACTATGTTGTTATGTATACGACTCCATTGATCCGTGGTCACCGCTTTTTCAATCACTGAGGCTAAAGATTGATGACTGCCTCGTCTAAAATGATAACCAGTCTTACCGTCAATGATTTTTTCTGCCATTCCTCCAATATCAGCAGATATAACTGGACGTCCATGGTTATAGGCTTCTTGAATTACCATAGGGGAGTTTTCCCACCAAATAGATGGAATAATCATCCAATCACATTCAGCAAGTAAACGCGGCATTTCATGTGGTTCATAAGAACCATGCATAGTTACCACACCAGATAACTCTTCAAGTAAACCATTTACTTTTTCCTGAAAGCTTTCTTCCTGAAGGTGTAAATTTGCACCATGAATATCAAGGTGTACTTGCTCCCGGAGATCTTCAGACAATGAAGCAAAAGCTTCAAGGATTACATCGATACCTTTAAATGGATTAATTTGCCCAAAAAAGGCAAATCGCCCCCGCTTCTCCCCACTTGCTAATGGCCTTGGATCACTGTTTATAGCCTTTGGCTGACCATTTTCAATCATAGTCATTTTTTCTTCGGCTATTCCCCAAGCTTTATAACGGTCAATCAAGAAATGGCTAGGGGAAATAAAATGATCAACTAGCTCAAACATTGATTGTATGTATTGTTTGCGCATGAAAAAATCAGCACTCGATTTTTCAGGAAAGCATTGAGAGCAATCAACAGGATTCGACTCATAACACAGTTTAGTGGAGTCTTTCTTAACCATTTGACCATTATTAAAACAGATAGCCATATATTCATGTAATGTAAATATAATTTTTGCTTCGGGCAGTGTATTTTTAACAATTCGAATCATTTCTAAGCCCATGTGAGCATAGTGATGAAAATGTACGACCTCAGGGTTAAATCTTGTTAAGAGGCCAGAGAAATGTTCAGCCATATGTCGTGATTCAGCGCAGCGAAGATTAAACCAATCTCCAATACTTGTATGAAACAATACTTCTGTCTCATTATTTCTTGAGGAAAATACGGAGCCACCGTGAGATGACTCTCCAGATCTTGCAAGAAATAATGCGTCTTTTCCTTGAGCTTGATATTCTTTAAATAAATTATAAGCTGCTACTTCAGCACCACCTTTACTGTGATCCGGGTGACCATGAGATATGATTAATATTTTTTGATTTAATCCGCTCATTTAAACATCCCCTTCTGAAGCATTAATCTTTTTGATAAGTTGATCCCAACGTCTTGTATGTTGTATTCCGTTATAAATTGTTAACTTAAATTTCCAAGACCTATCTTCAAATAAATTTTGTGATTGGCGTTCCAGGTGATATAAAGAAATATCACTATCTAAGTAATTCTTATAGCCGGATTCAAGTGCTTTAAGACATAAATCGCTATCTTCAAAATCACCTAATATATAACTTTCATCAAGTCCTTCTAACTCATTATATATTAATGTTTCCATCATCATGCATGCACCAGTTATTGATGCAATGGAATGCAAACCTTTATTCTCTTTCATCGATACTGGCAAGCCCTTTCCTGGGTGCTCTATCAACCATAGATTTCCATACTGCATGACTTGCTGATACGACAAACCATCATGCTGAATAGTTTCATCTTCAAAAACCAACCGTGCACCCAAAACACCTGCATCAGGTGCAGACTTGTATGAGGCAAGCATTTTATTTAACCAACCTGTCTCCTTTGGCATGACATCCGAATTAAGGAGTAAAAGCATTTCTGAGGTTGCATGCGTTACTCCCCTATTATTAGCGCCAGCAAATCCAAGATTCATATCGTATACAACCGTTTTAAACGGGACATTAAATAATGAATATACGCCTGCACAGTAGTGATTGAATTCATTCAATAATCTAGGGTCATCCAAAACATAAATGATTTCAGCGTTTTTTAGGTCATCATCTTTAGAGAATTGCGCCATTTGGTACATTACGAAATCATAACGTCCATAAATTGGAATAATTAAACTGCAAATAGGAGACTTTGTTATTTCACCAAAAAAAGTTACTTCCTCAGTGTCTTTTAAAAATTTCTTGCCCTTCCAAACCGACTCAATTGCCTTACCTAAATAACCATTAAATTCATCTTCGTAACCAGGCCTTTTAATATCAAATGGAGCCAATAGTGACTGTATAACCCTTACAGGGTCATCCCCTTTACTTGACACTTCAAGAGGTTTAATTGCTACATTGCCTCCTGAACTCAAAAAAACCAATTGCGTAGGTTTACTAACATCATATTCGTCGAACTCAAATACACCATATAGCCCAGCTTTATAACGACTAGATATTTTTGTGTTAAATGCTTCATTAACGTCTAAACGAGGGAAAGATGTTTTATTATCCAGCAGATTTTTTGAGAGCTTATTTTGTTGCTGTAAATAAATACCAAGTAAATTACTATCGGCATCTACAAGCCATCCTTGGAAGAACACGCCATATTCGTTAATTGAGAATGCGGTATCTGTATGTATTCTTACAAAGCCGGGAAGCTGTTCTATTCCAACAGCAGCATTCACTTGCTTAGCTATTATCTCCTGTGAATATGGCTCAAGAAGGAATTTTTTTACTAAACCCAACTCTGCATCATTCATCATACTAGTCGCATTTAGTAGTGCATTAATATCTTGTGAAAAGTTAGCATCTACACTTACACCTGTTTCTTCTAACTCTAACTTATAAGATAAATCTGCCAGATTCTCTATTTCATCAGTTTCAACTGTAAATACTCTAGCTACCCCCCACTGCTGATCTAAATCATCCTCAAAATGTTTATTTACATCAGGTCGCTTATAAAAAATCGTTTCTAATTTATTGATACTAACATCGTTACCACCATGTGTGACAACAAGATTAGGCCTTTCATTACCTGTATAGCGCTCCCACCCCAACAAGCATACGACGTTATCTTTTATCGTTATAACATGATCATAAAATGCGCCTAAAACTTCATTCGAAGCTTCTACATTTCGAATTTCAGCAGAACTACTCATATTATTTACTTCCTTTGGTTAAAGGCATCCACCAATCTTGCGAATTTAAGTACCATTCTATTGTTTTCCGTATACCCGTCTCAAAACTTTCTTGTGGCTTATAACCAAGCTCTTCATTTGATTTTGTCGGATTTATTGCATATCTTTGATCATGCCCAGCGCGATCAGTCACATAAGTGATTAACTCTTGTGATTTACCATCTATCGCTTTAGTGGCTTGCGGGTATTTTTTAGACAACTCAGGATTATTTGAAAATTGTTCATTCATTAATTCACAAATTAAATTCACAATATCTATATTCGCCCATTCGTTAATGCCACCAATATTATAACACTCACCTAACCGACCTTTTTGTAAAACTAAATCAATCCCTCGAGCATGATCCGTCACATATAGCCAATCACGAATTTGTTTGCCATTACCATAAATAGGCAAGGCTTTATCAAACAATATGTTAGTTAATACCAGTGGAATTAATTTTTCTGGGAAATGGTAAGAGCCATAATTGTTTGAGCAATTAGAGGTCGTCGTCTCCAAACCATAAGTATGATGATACGCTCGAACCAGATGGTCGCTTGCTGCTTTACTTGCACTATAAGGTGAACTCGGTGCATATTGCGTATTTTCTGTAAATGCTGGATCTTGAGGACCAAGATCTCCATAAACTTCATCTGTACTTACATGGTGAAAGCGGTGTTCTAGTGGTGATTCGCCTTTTGCTTTAGGTTCGTCTATCCATAATTTTTTAGCCGCCTTTAATAGACTATGAGTGCCTATTATATTGGTTTCAATAAAGGCATCTGGTCCTTCGATTGAGCGATCAACATGGCTCTCTGCTGCGAAATGAACAATAGTGTTAACTTTATATTTTTCTATAAGCCCTTCAACCAACTGCGTATCACATATATTACCATGGCAAAAAGTATAATTTTTATTATCCTTGATCGGACTTAAGCTTTCGATATTGCCAGCATATGTCAAAGCATCCAATACAATAACTTTATCTTGTGGATATGTTGCCAACCAATAGTGCACAAAGTTTGCACCAATGAAGCCTGCACCGCCAGTTACTAATAGTATTTTCATTTCTAATTGGTCGCCCTAAAGCGGCCTCCTACTTTTAAAAAAATTTTTAGGCGCTATCTTAGCGGCCTCTATGAATGATGTTGAAGTATGAATACAGCGCCAACTTAAGCGTCCGTTTTTTTCAATTCGATAAGCATTTCATTTAAGGCTGCTTGCCAATGCTTACCTTGTAAATTTAATATTTCATATGTGCTATCTGTATTCATTACACTATATGCAGGTCGCTTTGCAGGAGTGGGATAAGCCGCAGCTTTAATGGGCTTAATTTCAATTTGATTTTCTAATAAATTATTAGCTAACGCCAAATTTTGAATCGCTACTGCAAAATCATACCAGCTAGCCACACCCAAATCGCTGTAATGATAAATACCATTTACTTTATTTTGAGCAAATCCCCAACAAGCCACTGCCAAACCTTTCGCCCAGGTAGGGCTACCAATTTGATCACTCACGACCCCTAACTCTGGCCTTTCAGCCATCAGGCGTAACATAGTCTTAACAAAATTATTGCCGTGAGAACTATAAACCCAGGAAGTACGTATTATTACACTGTTTTCTGCATGGTGATCATTTATTGCCTTACAGCCTGCTAATTTACTAGCCCCATAAACACCTAATGGATTCGTTTTATCATTTGACTCGTAGGGAGTATTTTTTGTGGCATCAAATACAAAATCTGTAGAGACATGAATCAACCGAGCATTATTTTCTTTACACGCTAACGCTAGATACTCTGCCCCCTTTGCATTAACTGCGTAGGCTGCCTCTTCATTACTTTCTGCGTTATCTACTGCGGTATACGCAGCGGCATTAATTACAATATTTGGTTTTATTGTTTGCATTATCTCTTGCACTGCTTGCTCATCACTAATATCTAACTCTGAAGAAGCGTATGCATAAACCTCAGCACCTACTGGTACCGTTTGTTGTAATTCATAACCAAGTTGGCCATTTTTGCCTGTAATAAGAACTTTCATTTGGGCGCCTGTAGGCGACCTCCTAGCAATTAATTTATTATTCATCCAACACTTAAGATGACATTAGGACAATCATTTAAACCTAAAATGTATCTGCTTGACTAAGAAGTGTACCGTTCTTATCTTTATCAGATAGGAGTGGTTGCTCATCATTTACTAACGGCCAGTCGATAGAAATATCTGGATCATTCCACAATATTGATCGATCAAACTCAGGTGCATAATAATCAGTGCATTTATATACAAATTCAGCAGTATCACTCATAACATAAAAACCATGAGCAAAACCTTCAGGCACCCAAAGCTGCTTTTTATTTTCTGCAGATAAAACAACACCAACCCACTGACCAAATGTCTCACTGTTTTTTCTTAAATCAACCGCAACATCAAATACTTCACCTTGTACCACGCGAACAAGCTTGCCTTGAGTTTGCTGCATTTGGTAATGTAAACCGCGTAAAATTCCCTGTTTTGATTTAGAGTGATTATCTTGAACAAAAGACTTCCCACCCGTTAATTCATCCATGATAGACGCTCTAAAGGTCTCCATAAAAAAGCCACGATCATCACCAAAGACTTGTGGCTCAATAATTTTCACATCTCTAATTTTTGTATCTACAAGTTTCATAAAGTACTCGTTATATAGCTTCAATTGTGCGTGCTGCAAATTTCGCAGCTTCATAACGTTTGCGCATCTCTAAATCCTTACGCTCTTCAAGAATTGCAAGCAGATATTGACCATAGCCATTTTTCTTCATTGGTTGGGCCAGCAATTCAAGCTCATCTGCTGTTATATAACCCAAACGAAATGCAATTTCTTCTGGGCAGCATACTTTTAGACCCTGACGACGCTCAATTGTGGCAATGAAGTTACTGGCGTCCAATAGACTATCGTGCGTACCAGTATCTAGCCATGCCGTACCTCGACTAAGCAGTTGCACATTCAAACTTTCATCTTCTAAATAAAAGTTATTAATATCAGTTATTTCCAATTCACCACGTGGGCTTGGTTTTACATTTTTAGCCACTTCTACGACGCGACTATCATAAAAATATAGACCCGGTACCGCATAGTTTGACTTAGGCTTATCTGGTTTTTCTTCTAAGGATATAGCCTTGCCTAGATGATCAAACTCCACTACACCATAAGCAGTTGGGTTCATAACATGATAACCAAATATAGTAGCCCCACCCTGATCGTGTGCTGCAGCAGCTAACATATCTTTGGACATATTATGACCAAAAAATAAGTTATCACCTAGTATTAGACAAGCAGGGGAACCACTCAAAAACTCCTCTGCAATTATAAAGGCTTGAGCTAGACCATCGGGGCTAGCCTGAATGGCATATTCAATAGAAATTCCCCAATCACTACCATCACCAAGTAATGCTTTAAATGCTTCATTATCTTGTGGGGTCGTAATAATCAATATTTCACGCATGCCCGCTAGCATTAACGTGCTTAATGGGTAATAAATCATCGGCTTGTCATAGACAGGCATCAATTGTTTACTAACTGCTTTCGTCAGTGGATATAGGCGAGTGCCCGAACCGCCAGCAAGAATAATCCCCTTTCTTTGCACTGGAATGCTTTCCATCTTTGTCATGATTTCTCCTTGCTAGTCTTTCTACTGCAATTATAATTTTGTGAACTGCTAAACAGTTTTATTTTGAGTATTTGGCAGAATTAATCTGCCAAACTGAATCTATTCTTCTTAAATTTTAAACACACCAATGCCACAGAGCCTTATATAAAGGCTCTCTTTAAGTAATTGTCTGTTACAAAGTTAAAACAACAGCTGCGGAAACCGCAACCTGATAAATCACTTGCATGATGTCTTTTGTTATTTGCAAAGATTTCACATCAGGCTTAGCTAACACAAAAATTTCATCGCCTGGATATATTTCATCTTCATCTTTCAGATCATCATTCATATTTTTGAATGTTCCATTTGGACTCATTACCAATATATTCATATCATCAACATCGGCAGTACTTCCTCCCGCATGATCAATAAAATCCTGAACACTCAATTTTTTATTGTAAGCTATAGCCGTTGGGAATAAGACTTCACCGTGAACCATGATTAAATTGCGTTTGCTCGGTATCACAACCTTATCACCCTGCTGTAAAATAATCTTAGATGCATCATATCCGTCGGCCAGTAGAACCTGCCCCTTTGGCTGTACCTGCTTTGCTTTTTCAATCCATTGAATAATTATTTCAGCTTCAGCTTTTCTTAACTGCGCTCCTTCATTAGTTGCTGAACGAGCAGTCAAAACACTTTGCTCCAAGGCCCCTAGTGATGCCATCAACATATCTTTTTGTCGTATAGCTACTGATTTTCGAAATAACTGCACGGCCGTATCATTTGATAATCGGGTATATACAACCTGAGTTAAAAGGTCCTTTAAACTTGCCCCCCAAGGGAGGACCATTTCATAAGCTGAATCGTGCTCACCTGTCACTTCAACACTGATACTACTTGCTCTTAATTGTGAAGATACTTTTACTAAAGCACCGGCCTTAACTTTAATGCCTTTAATTTCTGATAATGGGTATTGTTTTGCATCAACATTTTTTTTGCCATTACCCTGCTTATCAATCACAGACTCAACGATTGTGACATGAGTAGCCTGCTCATTTGGCACCATTGCAGTAAGAACATGGGACAAGTCAACAGTATTTGCATTGATTTCATATTTACCACTAAAACCAACATCTCCTTCAATTGAAATCTCACCTTTTTTGGGAGCAATAAAGATCACATCGCCATCTTGCAACTGTATGGCAGGAAGCTCTCCTTTTTCTATGAAATTGTATAGGTCGAGCTTATGAATTAATTTATTATTTCGCTTTAATGAAATATCTCGAAGACTTCCAATATCACGACGAATACCGCCTGCTTGATCTATAAACTTCAATAAACTATCAGCACTTTGTCCTTCATATAAACCCGGCTTTTCCACCATACCAGATAAAAATACCTTAACTTTCTGACTTGAAAGTAATGTTACATATGCCTCTACGTTAGATTTATAAACACGCTTGACCGCTTTCAAAACAACATGATTTAAATCCTTATTACTTACCCCTTGCACCTTAATCGGGCCTACTTTGGGTATAAATATATTACCTTGTGGGTCAACTTTAGCTTCATTCTGATAATCAATTCCTCCCCACAATTGAAGCAAAAGAGTATCCCCTTGGGATATGCGATAAGCCGGATTAACACCTGAAAAAGTTGACTGTGAGAAACCACCTTCAAATAGCCACTCACCAAAAAGTTTATCCACTTGACTGTCTAATATGGTTTGTTGTTCTTTGGTATCCATAGTTTGCTCTACGGCCAAACCAAAGACGTGCACACTGGATAACATCATCAGCGTTATTATTGCTATGTACTTCATCATTCTCTATGTTCCTTAACAATGGCTAAAATAAGCTTCGCCACCAAATACATTAATACCAAGCATACAAACCAAGTAACTATGCTATAGATACGACGCGGGTAAGTATCTTCTTCAGCTAGCGCTGGGTACTCAACAACCAACAAGTGTTTTAATTTACGATAAGCCTCAGATCTTACCACTTCTAAGCTAGCTAGAGACGTTTTATACAAGTCTGATGCCAATTCCGCGTTAAGCTTTATTTCTTGAAAGTTTACATTGATTTTATTAAGTGATTGTTGATCTTCGTTAGTTAAACGGTTTTTCTCTTCAACAAGCTGTCTTTCCAATGAATCTATACGTATCATTTTAGCTTTTACTTCTGGAGCCTCTTCTCGCATAAACGCTAACAATGACTTCAATTCAGTTTGCTGACGAATTATTTCAGATTCAATCTCATTGATTACAACAACCAAAGCACCACCTTGCTGCTCAGGGTTGTATAATTTGAATTTATCTTGAAAACTGATCAGCTCTGTCTGATTTTTTTTCAATTCCGTATAAGATCTCTCTACGTCTTTTTGTGCATAGCGAACTTGCTCTTGTGCCATTTTGGCGCCTAGATTATTGATAAATTTTTCACTAATTGACAATAGAGTTTGTGCAACTTGCAATGAATATTGAGGGTCAAATGTTTGAACTTCCACATACAAAACATCTGACAACTCATCATGTACAATACTTATATGCTTCTGGTAATACTTAACATACTCTTCAACTGTACTCTCGGCATTCAATCTACTTAAATAATCAAAATCTGTTCTTTCATAATGAGATTTCAATGAAACCGCTTCATTTAATGCAACAGCCATTTCTCTTGACTCTATAAACGCCTTAATTACTAAAGCATCTCGCATTGTCCCAGATACGGATCCAATTGCCGCCAATCCTGATAGCATTGACTCTGATGCGTTTGCCTGCTTAACAATAAACTGGGTTTCACTCACATATCGAGGGCTTGCAACACCCCAGTAATAAGCCACAACCAAAATAGAGGCCACTAAAACAAACAAAAAAGAACCCATTTTTGCCCATGCTAAATACGCTGTTTTATGCGCTTTTGCATAGGCTTTACTATCCAAAACAAACTTCTTTGGATCCTTTTTCAATTTACTCATTTTGCGGCTAACCGCACTCACATCTTTAACTGATTGTTGCATATGTACTCTTGTATTTATCTATCGCATCATCAATAGACTCAAAATAAATAACCTGATTATTCGTCAAGAAAATCGCTGACTCACAAAACACTTTCAATTGCTGGAAATTATGATTCACCATCATAATTTTAGTATTTGTATACTTTTCTTTTAAGATCTTCTCACTTTTTTGCTTAAATGCCATGTCACCTACAGCTGTCAACTCGTCAATCAATAAAACATCAAAGTCAAAATCAAATGCCATGGTTATTCCAAACGCCACTCTCGCTTTCATACCATTAGAATAACTTTTTGCTGACTCATCAAAATAGCGACCTATTTCAGCGAACTCTTCTACCTTTTGCTCAACAAGCTTTGTGTCTTTAATCCCATGAATACGGGCAACAAATCTAGTATTTTCACGTCCAGTCATACTTCCATGCAACCCACCTTGAAGCCCGAGAGGCCAAGATAAGCTTAAGTTACTCTCAATAACTCCTTTAGATGGTAAGTCAGCCCCTCCTATCATCCTAATTAGGGTCGATTTACCTGCGCCATTTGGACCAATAACAGCTACACTTTTGTCCATGGGTATGGATAAGTTAACATCTTTAAATACATAACTACGCCCACTCTTAGTTGGGTAGTATTTACTTAAATTCTTAAGATGTATCATGTGGTTAAAAACCGTTGTTTATTAACTGAAAACATCATTAAACCCAGTGCATTAATGACAAACGAAACAATAATTACATATGTTGGGTCTGCAACTGGCGAGGTATACGTAACAAACATGGCCTCACGCATCATTTCGATCAAATGAAATACAGGATTCCACGTAACCACATACCAATATTGTGCAGGTATCATAGTTGCTGCAAAAAACACCCCAGAAACAAAAATAAGTGGACGCATCATCATCTGCAGTACTTTCTCAAAGTCTTCCCAAATAGAAGTGATAGTACACAAAACCAAACCAAGACCTACAGAAAGATAAACGAGCAACAAGCTGGCATATAACAAACCCAAAAGGTCTTGCGGCATCACGTCATAACCAAACCAAGCAAGAATGACCATAAGGATAAGAAACACTAAAATAAATGTAACTACTTCAATTATTAGTCGAGCACAAAAAGGATCCAATGGACCCACCTGCCGATATGAAAGAAGAGCTTTATTAGCATCAACTGAGTCCGCTAACTGGGTTATTAACTTAGTAAAGAATTTAAAGGGAACTAAACCAACCATCATAAACACAACAACAGGCACGCCTGATAAACTACTTCTACCAATGATACTGAACAATATTGCAAGTACTGCGGCCTGAGCCGCTGGCTCCGCTAGCGCCCAAAAGTAGCCCAGCTTCGAAGAGCCAAATCGAGTATTGATTTCGCGCATGATCAATGCATGAACAGTGTCTCTCATAATTTTTAGAGATGAGCGCGCCACGATACTCCCCTGATTGTTTTTCATACAAAAACAATAAATGCTTGTTATAAGAGCCTATGATCAAAAAACATACAATCATGCAGATTCAGTAAGATGAGACATAAGTAAAATGAAGGGCCATTATAGTTTCAAAAGATTACACTTCAAATTAAAATCGAACAAAATAACAACAGAATTAGAATAATAATTAATATCCCTATAACAATGTAAGTCATCGCCTACAGGGCTGTACAAAAAAACACTTATATTTAATTTTTCTGCCCCTTAACAATCCGAAACCAATGGCCTCGCACCTTATTTGTGCACTAATCGATTAATTACTCTTTTTAAATAAAAGAACAAAAATCAATTTTAAAGCACTTATCTGAACCACTTAGTCAAAAAAAAACATAAAAAAACAGCCTAAGCTGCTTTTTTTTGTTATTTGAATAGAATGGCCGATTCAAACTAATACTAAATTATCCCGATGCACCAATTCAGGGGCGTCCATATAACCAAGAATATTGGTAATCTCCTTACTGTCTTTTTTCAAAATCTTTTGTGCCTCTTGAGACGTGTAATTAATAAGACCTTTTGCGACAGTCTCACCTTTTTGATTTACCAAGGCTACTACCTCTCCACGACCAAAGCTTCCGTTTACGGCAACGACACCCACCGGTAACAAGCTCTTTCCACCTTGAGTTAATGCATTAATAGCCCCGTCATCAATGATTACTTCGCCACGTGTTTGTAAATGCCCTGCAATCCACTGCTTACGTGCAGCCATAGGCGCTTGATCGCTAATCAATAAAGTGCCAAGTATTTCACCATCAAACAAACGAGTTAATACATTTTCGATACGCCCACCAACAATAACTGAGCAAGCACCGCTTCGTGCAGCTAATCGTCCTGCACGTACTTTGGTTATCATTCCTCCGCGACCAAGCGCTCCGCCATCACCAGCCATAGTTTGAATCACTGGGTCTTCAGCACGAGCACTTTCGATTAGCTTGGCATTTTTGTCTTGCCTTGGGTCAGCAGTAAATAATCCATCTTGGTCTGTTAAAATGACTAATGCGTCCGCTTCCACTAGGTTTGCAACCAATGCCCCTAATGTATCGTTATCCCCAAAGCGTATTTCATCGGTTATAACGGTATCGTTTTCATTAATAATAGGGACAACACCAAGATCCAATAATGTGCGAAGTGTGGAACGTGCATTCAAATAGCGCGCGCGATTACTTAAATCAGCATGAGTGAGCAACACTTGGGCTGTTAAATATTCGTGACGTGAAAAATTGGCTTCATAGCACTGAACAAGCCCCATTTGACCAACGGCGGCAGCTGCTTGTAACTCATGTAAAGCATTTGGACGCTTTCCCCAACCTAAACGAGTCATGCCTTCTGCCACTGAACCAGACGAAACCAGTATTACTTCTAAGCCTTGTTGTTTCAACGCGGCAATTTGATCCACCCAATTTGCGATACCATGCTTATCTAAACCTGCACCGTCATTAGTTAATAATGCGCTACCGATCTTAATGACGATTCTCTTAGCATTGGTTAGGGCTTGTCTGGACATGTGATTAGTTTGTTCTGTTTTGGAATTAATTAATCTTAATAGATTACGAATAAGCGATGAATCGATTTATTGCCTGCTGATGCTTCTCTAGAGCAATGAAAGTGCGAGAACTTTCATTCGCCGCACTTACGTAGTTTTTTTAGTATTTATTCATATGTATAAATAAACTCAGGCCCTTCGCCGTCATCGTCATCTTCATCATCTACTTCTTTAGCTGCTAACTTAGCCGCTTTACGCGCTGCACGATGTTCATTACGACGCTCGGAAAGCTCTTCCATCCTGCTTCGAGCTTCATCTTCAACAAGCTTACGGTGCGCCTCTTCTTGTTCAATTAGTTCAGGGTTTTCTATAGTGGCTTCTGCACGAGTATCTAAGAAACTCATGATATCAAAACAAATTTGCTGGGTACCTTCTTTGCTTATTGCGCTTATTTGATAAACAGGACCTTTCCAATCTAGCGCCTCGATAACATCTTGGCAGCGCTGCTGGCGTTCATCTTCTGGAACCAAGTCTAGTTTATTCAGTAATAACCAGCGCTCACGGTTAACAAGCTCTGGTGAAAACTTTTCTAATTCATTAACAATTACTTTGGCATTTTCAGCCGGGGTAGAACCATCATAAGGATTCATATCTACAAGGTGCAATAAAATACGAGTACGCACTAAGTGTTTTAAAAAACGAATACCAAGGCCTGCACCCTCAGAGGCACCTTCGATCAACCCAGGGATATCCGCGACAACAAAGCTTTTATGCTTGGCCACACTAACCACACCTAAGTTAGGCACCATTGTGGTAAATGGGTAATCGGCTACTTTTGGTTTAGCCGCTGAAACGGCGCGGATAAAGGTAGACTTACCAGCATTAGGCAAACCTAATAAGCCTACGTCTGCCAGTACTTTCATCTCAAGTTTTAAGTTACGGCTTTCACCTGGCGTGCCTTTCGTAGTTTGACGAGGGGCACGATTCACTGAGCTTTTAAAATGAATATTCCCTAACCCACGCTGACCACCTTCCGCAACTTTTAGCGTGGCGCCCTCTTCGGTTAAGTCACCTAGAATCTCCAATGTGTCTTCATCAATAACCGTGGTTCCAATCGGAACTTTAAGGTAGGTGTCTTCACCTTGCTTACCGCTCATTTCACGGCCCATGCCGCCCTCGCCATTTTCTGCTTTATAGCGGCGAACGTAGCGGTAATCTACCAAGGTATTTACCGCCTCTTCGGCAATTAAAAAAACACTGCCACCATGACCACCGTCTCCGCCGTCAGGGCCGCCTTTAGGGATATATTTTTCACGACGAAAGCTTAAGCAACCATTGCCGCCATTACCTGCTTCAACACTGATAGACGCTTCATCAACGAATTTCATTTTATTCCCCTGGGCAACCCATACTTCTAATTTTAGCCCACTTATTTCTCATACTGGATGATCACTGACTTGGGCTTTGCCAGTAAATTGCCGTAACGCAATTAAAAAAAGCCCTGCGCCTAAGCAACAGAGCTTTTTGACTGGCAGCAAGCGTACTTGCAAACCAGCTAATAAAGGCCGTATTAGTTAGCTTCTGTAAGAATGCTTACTTGCTTACGGAAAATGCGACCTTTTTTCTCAAATTTTACGAAACCATCTGCTTTCGCAAAAAGAGTATGATCTTTACCAAGACCTACGTTGTCACCTGCGTGTACTTTAGTACCGCGCTGACGAACGATGATAGAACCAGCTTTAACAAACTGTCCACCAAAGGCTTTAACACCTAAACGTTTACTCTGGGAATCACGACCGTTACGGGTAGAACCACCGGCTTTCTTGTGAGCCATGCCTTTTCTCCTTCACTGATATATCACCGTCACCAACAATATATCGAGCTTTTAATTAGTGTTTGCTTTGACTCTATCAGAGTAAAAGCCGTTCAATTCTTTGAAAATTAAGCAGAAATGCCAGTAATTTTCAGTTCAGTGAACCACTGACGGTGGCCCATTTGCTTCATAGAGTGCTTACGACGACGGAACTTGATGATTTTCACTTTTTTGTGACGACCATGAGCTACAATTTCTGCAGTCACTTTAGCACCATCAACAACTGGCTGACCGATTTTAACGTCGTCGCCGTTGCCAACTAATAAAACTTTATCAAGTTGAATTGACTCACCAGTAGCGGTTTCAATTTTTTCAACTTTAAGGGTTTGACCCTCTTCAACACGGTATTGCTTACCGCCAGTTACGATAACTGCGTACATGTTTCTCTCCAAAGAGCTAAAATGGCCTAAGCCATGATAAAAACACTTGTTTTTGGGTTGCTACTTGGTTGCCAGTTGCTTTGGCGCCTACTTCTATGAACCTCATATGAGAAGCTCTATGGTAGGGAGCGGACCATGTGCAGTTTATGCACAACAAGTCGGCCGCGGATTATATAGCAAAGCGAAAAAATAAGCAAAGACAAAGCTAGACCCTTCCGATTTCCCTAAGCATCATGGTAATAGCCATAATTTGCGCCTATTTTAACCCACTTTCCTTGCCTATGAGAGCCACTCTCATTAGGATAGCCACCTCCTTGAGGAAAGTGATTATTCGATGCTAGTTAAAGACATATATCAGGTTGTAGAGCAGGATTTTCAGCAAGTAAACCAGCTGATTATGGAGCAACTTAACAGCAATGTGCCCTTAGTTGAAAAAATCGGCCAGCATATCATCGAAAGCGGTGGTAAGCGCATGCGCCCATTGCTGGTATTACTTGCCAGTAAGTCACTTGCTTACGACGACAACCAGCATGCATTACTCGCTGCCATTATCGAGTTTCTCCACACTGCCACCCTATTGCATGATGATGTGGTTGATACTTCTGACCTGCGCCGCGGCAAAGCCACGGCCAACGCAAAATGGGGCAATGCACCTAGCGTATTAGTAGGTGACTTTCTATACAGCCGCTCTTTCGAGATGATGGTGCAATTGGGCGACATGAAAATCATGGATATTCTATCAAAGTCTACCCGTGTCATCGCCGAGGGTGAGGTTATGCAGCTGATGAACGTGAAAAACCCCAATGTCAGCGAAGACCAGTATATGCAGGTGATTCAAGCAAAAACAGCCCAACTCTTTGAAGCCAGCTCACATACTGGGGCGGTTTTAGCATCAGCCACACCAGAGCAAGAAGAGGCTTTACGTCTATATGGTCATCACACAGGCATGGCTTTCCAATTAGTGGACGACATTCTGGATTACATAGGCAATGCCGATGAATTAGGTAAAAATGTAGGCGATGACCTAGCTGAAGGTAAACCAACACTACCACTTATTTACACAATGACGAACGGCACCCAAGAGCAAGCACAGCTTATTCGCCAAGCTATTCGCAAAGGTGGCACCGAAAATTTAAGCCAAATTATAGAAATCGTGCAAAACTGTGGCGCGATTGACTACACCAATCAAAAAGCTCGAGAACATGTGAATGCTGCTCAAGCAGCCATTACCTGCCTAGCAGACTCCCCAGCAAAACAAGCGCTAAGCGCATTAGCTGAAATGGCCCTTTCGCGTAACAGTTAACAAACTCAAGCTTTAGCAGCCATTGTCACTGGGCAATGGCACTATTTTGTATCATCATGGTCTGTATAAAAAATATTGGATTATGGCCATGTTGCAACGCATTTTATTAACTGTATTTGTCTTTTTACTTCACCTCCCGCTCTCTCAAGCAAATATGTTTGGCGGTTCAAGTGAAACCGCCGGCCCTTTACCTGCAAATAAGGCTATGCAATTCAGTACAACTCAAAACAGCCATATGTTACGCGTTGAATTTATACTGGCTGATAATATTTATTTATATCGTGATAAATTCAAATTAACCCTTACTGATAAATCACCCTACTCTCAATTCCAATTTATTGAAAAAGCACAAACCATTAGCGATCCAAATTTTGGAGACGTCTCTGTGTTTTTTTACAGTGCCACTGTGGATATTGATTTATCCCAGCTTCCAAAGAACACACAACAGCTAACCATGCGTTATCAAGGCTGCGACCAAGAGATTGGCCTTTGCTATCCGCCGCAAGCCACTACTTTAAATATTGAGCCGTTTTCAGCACAAACCTCTATTAACCAACCAACCGATAAAGACTTATCTCAGGCCAGTGGTATTTTAGGCTTTTTACAAAATGCAGGTATTTCACTTATTTTATTGACCTTTCTGGTTCTAGGTATGGGGCTTACATTTACCCCATGCGTACTGCCTATGATGCCCATTATTTCTAGCATTATTGCTGGGCAAAACTCGCTATCGGCCAAGCGCGGGCTTGTATTATCCAGCGTTTATGTACTGGGCATGGCTCTGACATTTGCATTAGCAGGGGTTTTGGTTGGCTCACTTGGTGCGCGCTTTAATATTCAAATCTACATGCAACAACCTTGGGTATTAAGTATTTTTGCTGCTTTATTTGGCGTACTGGCTTTGGCGATGTTTGGCTTATTTGAACTGCGCTTGCCACGCTTTATTCAAGAACCGCTAGACAACTTAAACCAAAAACAAAAAGGTGGCAGTTTAATCGGTGTATTTTTAATGGGCGGGTTAAGCGCAATTGTAGTGAGTCCTTGTGTGAGCGCACCTTTAGCTGGCGCGTTACTTTACATAAGCACGACAAGTGACGCTCTACTAGGAGGTCTAGCGTTATTTGCACTAGGTTTAGGTATGGGTTTACCGTTAATAGCCATAGGTACAGGTGGCGCCCACTTAATGCCAAAAGCCGGTGCATGGATGGACTCAGTGAAATACTTTTTTGGTGTGCTACTGCTTGCCGTCGCCTTATGGCTACTTGGCCGCTTTATCCCTGAGACACTCTACACATCAGGCTGGATATTACTCATTGCAGTTTATGCAGTTGTTCTTGGGGCGTTTGAGCCAGCACCAAGCAATAAACAACGTATAATTAAAGCCTTTGCATTACTAGGCTTTAGCTTGTCCGTAGCTTTGATTTTCAAACTAACTCTTGGTTTACCCATAGCTCCAAGTTCCATCAGTGGCACTGAAAACACTCAAACCAATAAAGTTGTGCAAAAAACTACGGATACATTCTTTCAATCCATTAGTGATCAGGTTCAACTAGAACAAACTCTGCTTAACGCCAAAGAACAAGAGAAAATTGTGTTTTTGGATATATATGCTGACTGGTGCATTGAATGTAAAATCATGAGCAATACATTATTTAAAGACCCTGAGGTACAAGCAAGCCTAGAAAATTTTGTACGTATTAAGTTTGATATTACAACGTTCGATGACTTCCATAAAAGCTATCTTGAAAGCCATAATTTATTCGGTCCACCTGCACTGCTATTTTATGGTCTAGATGGCAAGTTAATTACAGAGGCCAATATTCTTGGCGAGATTAATAAAACTGATTTCATTAATCACCTGCAGCAGTTTGATCCCTAAACGTAAACTTCATGCAATAAAAAACCCAGCTAAGGCTGGGTTTTTTATTGACTAAAAATGCACAATAAAGACTATTTATCTGCGCTCTTTTTAGCGGTTGTCTTCTTTGCAGTAGACTTTTTAGCCGTAGTCTTCTTTGCAGTAGACTTTTTAGCTGTAGTCGTCTTCTTCGCCGTAGACTTTTTAGCTGTGGTCTTCTTCGCCGTAGACTTTTTAGCTGTGGTCTTCTTTGCGGTAGACTTTTTAGCTGTGGTCTTCTTTGCAGTAGACTTTTTAGCTGTGGTCTTCTTCGCGGTAGACTTTTTAGCTGTTGTCTTCTTCGCAGTGGACTTCTTAGCTGTGGTTTTTTCTTCAGCTACCTCGTCGTCTGCTTTTTTAGCGGCTTTTTTAGCCGTTGTCTTCTTCGCCGCAGCTTTTTTAACTGGAGCTTTTTTAGCTGACGCCTTTTTAGGCTCTGCTTCTTTTTTAACTGGCTTATCAGCAGCAGGTTTTACACCGCTTTTAATAAATTCCGCCAGTTCCGTCATACGTTTCTTTTGAGTCGCATCTAGCTTGCCGATGCGATCAAGGTTTTGAAGACGCTTAAGTTCTTTCTTACCTTCAGCAATTTGTTTCTTAAGTTCTTTTTTATCTTGAAGTTCCAACTTAAGTTTTTCTTGCTCTTCTTTGTATCGAGCTTCACGCTCTTCTTGTTGCTTAATGAGTTCTTGCTGCAGCTTACGGCGCTCGTCTTCACGAGCTGCACGCTCTTTTGTACGCTCAGCTTCAAGTGCTTCTAGCTCTGCTTTGCGCGCTGCGCGCTCTTCTTCAAGGCGCTTTTGTTCCTCAGGGTCCTTTTGAGACTCAACGCTTTGAGTTTCAACCACTTCCTCGGTATCATTGCCACCACCCAACAACGCTTCCAGTGCCGCGATTTGATCGACAATGTTTTCTTGTTGGTTTTCTTGTTGCTTCAGAATTTTCTTATAGGAAGGGCGCTTCTGTGATACTTTTGAACGCTTGCCAGGTTTAGCCATGAATCAGTTGCTCACTCCTGAAATAGTTTTGAGGGCGTCTACTTTAATAGTGCGCGTATTATACGCATCTTCACCAAATAGGCCAAAACTAATACAGTTAAAAGTTAAAATACTCGCCAAATAAGGGCATTTTATCGGCCAAATATGACATTTAGTCTCATACTGCCTGATAAATTCCATTATCTTTGACGATACAAAGTTATTTAAAGGCTGTTTTTTAAACAGCCTTTGATAAATTACAGCAGGGGTTCTCCTTTCATTTGCTGATCGGCATGATAAGAAGATCTTACCATTGGGCCACTTGCCACTCGCTTAAAGCCCATTTTTTTGGCCAGCTCACCTAGCTCATGAAACTCATCAGGATGAACAAAACGTTCAACCGCAAGATGATGTTTACTTGGTTGTAAATACTGTCCCAGAGTTATCATGTCGATATCATGATCACGCATATCCTGCATCACCTGAATCACTTCTTCTTTGGTTTCACCAATTCCCAGCATTAACCCTGATTTTGTCAAAACATTTGGACATGCTTCTTTATAGCGCTTTAATAAATCCAGCGACCATTGGTAATCTGAACCCGGGCGCACCTTTTTATACAAAGAAGGTACGGTTTCTAGGTTGTGGTTGAACACATCAGGTGGGGTTAACTTCAATATATCCACCGCTATATCCATGCGCCCACGAAAATCTGGTACTAATACTTCAATTTCAAGGTTTGGGCTTAATTCTCTTGAATGACTAATACAGTCGGCAAAATGTTGTGCCCCACCATCACGTAAATCATCTCGATCCACAGAGGTAATAACCACATAACGCAAACCCATGTCGGCAATCGCTGCGGCTAATTCTTTCGGTTCGTTTTCATCAAGTGGGTTAGGTCGACCATGGCCTACATCGCAAAACGGGCAACGACGAGTGCAAATATCACCCATAATCATGAACGTTGCCGTGCCACCGCCAAAACATTCACCAATATTAGGGCAAGATGCTTCTTCACAAACAGTATGTAGCTTGTGCTTACGCAGTTTTTGCTTCACTTCATTGATTTTAGGGGTAGCTGGAATCCTTACACGAATCCAATCCGGTTTGCGTGGCATGGTTTCGGTGGGAATCACTTTTATCGGTATACGAGCAACTTTGTCTGCGCCGCGTTTTTTCTCACCTTGTACCACTTTTTTATTTTGATCATTGCTCATGGCAAGTGACTACCTAATGCTTGGATGCCATTATAAGGCAAACAGGTTGCTATTTGATCGACCAGCTTTTGGCTGACCATCTTTATATCTGTATCTTTACTGTGGTCCGCTAATTGTGTCATAGCCATTCCTGCATAACCACAGGGATTAATACGTAAAAATGGCTCAAGATTCATATCCACATTCAATGCTAGGCCGTGAAAACTGTACCCTTTTCGGATACGCAGCCCCAATGAGGCGATCTTACTTTCATTAATATAGACCCCTGGTGCATCCGGCTTAGGGTAGGCTTCTATTTGATATTCTGCCAACGTGTTAACGATACTGCTTTCTATCGCATCCACTAATGCTCTGGGGCCAATACCTAAACGCTTAATATCCGCCATGATGTAAGCGGTGATTTGCCCTGGACCATGGTAGGTGATTTGCCCGCCTCGATCCGTTTGTACCACAGGGATATCCCCGGGCAATAACAAATGTTCGGGCTTACCTGCCTGTCCTTGAGTAAAAACAGGTTCGTGCTCTAATATCCAAATTTCATCTTGTGTGGTTGCGTCACGGGTATCCGTAAAGGTTTTCATGGCCTGCCATATTGGCTCATAGGGCTGAAGCCCTTCTAACACACGAATACCTAGCTGCATTACATGACCATTTTGATGCGCTCGTGGCGAATCAAATCTTGGTGTAGAGCCTCTAATTGCGCCTGAGAGGTGGCGGTTATAAAAAAAGTAGCCGAGGTAAAACGCCCATTACGACTATGATTTACTGTCATACGTTCTACATCTAAATCAGTTACATGGATACGTAATATATCCACGACAAAGGTTTCATAGTCATCTGCCGCTTCACCCAATACTTTAATTGGGTAATTAGGACATGGGAATTCAATTTTAGGAGCTTGTGATTTCTGAGCCATAATTCGTCTGGTTTTACCTGCTTTACCCCAATATGGTTGTAAAACAGGTAATTGCAAGGGATTAACTAAATAAGGAGTAAAAGAACAATTTGATATAATCAAGCAGCCTAGAAAAGAATCCCGCTTCTTCAATAGCCTCTAGAGCAATCAATGGTTTATCTAGTAGTACTTTATCCCCTAGGGATACAGTCATGTGTCCATATTCCATACCTTGAAGAATAGGCGCTTTAATTACTTCGTCGATACTGTATTTAACATCCAGCTCGCCTTTTTGGCCCCGAGGAATGGTAATGAAGGCGCCATTTTTTACACCCAATGCTAACTCTTCTTTTTGACCCATCCATATTTGATGAGTTTGTAAGGTTTCTTGTGCTTCAAACAGGCGGTGACTTTCGAAGTAACGGAAGCCGTATGTAAGCAGCTTTTGTGACTCACGAGCACGACTGCGTTCAGAGCTGGCTCCCATTACAACTGAAATAAGACGCATATCCCCTTCCGTTGCGCTGGACACTAGGCAAAAACCAGCTTCTTCTGTATGCCCAGTTTTTAAACCGTCCACTCTAGGGTCCCAAAACAGCAATTTATTACGGTTCTGCTGATCGATATTGTTATATTTGTATGATTTTTCTTTATATAGCGGGTAGTACTCTTTGTGATCATTAATGATATGGGTAGCCAGCTTAGATAAATCTCGGGCCGTAGAAACATGGCCTTTGGCAGGTAAACCGGTGGCATTTTGAAAACGAGTATTGATCATACCCAGCTGCGCCGCATATTGGTTCATCACATCGACAAAGGCTTCTTCGGTTCCGCTGACATGTTCCGCTAATGCAATGGAAGAGTCATTACCGGATTGGATAATCACACCTTTTAATAAATCTTCAATGGAAACATAAGTGCCTTCACGAATGAACATACGAGAGCCTTCGGCTTTCCAAGCTTTTACGCTTATACGAGTGCGGTCATCTTGCTTGATATTGCCGTAATCGAGCTCTTCGGTGACGATGAAACTGGTCATCATCTTGGTCAAACTGGCCGGCGGAAGCACTTTATCGGCATTATGCTCAACCAACACTTCACCGCTATTTGCATCAATTAATATGTATGAAGAAGCCGCTAAAGAAGGGGCCTGAGGAATAATCCCAGGTGCTGCTAAAACAGCTGAGGTAAACAAATAAAGTAAACAAAGAGTGATTAAGCGCATATGACCATTAATTTAACTGTTAAAAAGTTGTGCCGCATTGTAGCACGCTGATAGGGATTGTTAAGGCAAGACAATGGTTGAGTGTATTTCTTGTGATTTTAATTTGTCTTGAACCACGTTTACCTTGCTAAGAGGCAATGGCCCAATGCGCACTTTGTGTAAAACTTTACCATTCAGCTCATCTTTAGTGACGGAAACCGGCTCACCTATCATTTGTACAAGTGTTTGCTGCATATTTTTTGCTGAGGGCTCTGCTTGAAACGCCGCCACCTGAATGAAGCGATAATCACTTGCTGCTAAAGGTGGTGCCAGTAATTCGACTTTAACTGGAGCGGTGCCTTTTTTATCAAACCCTAACCGCACGGCGGCTGCATAAGATAAGTCGATAAGCCGGTCTTCATGGAATGGCCCCCTATCATTAACACGCACAACTAGACTTTTTTGGTTATTTAGATTGGTAACTCGCACATAACTGGGTAATGGCAAGGATTTATGAGCCGCTGAAAACTGATACACATCGAACACTTCCCCGTTGCTAGTGTCGTGACCATGAAACTTCTCTCCATACCAAGAGGCCACTCCTTGTTGCATGTATTGTGTAAGGCCTTTTTGCACTTCATATGATTTACCCCAAACTTCATAGGTATCAGGATTACCGCGAGGGGACATGGGCTCACGAACAGGCAAAGGCTCTTGAAGATGAAGAATACGATCGTGGAATTGTGGAGTGCTATCGTGTGCTTGCTGATAACGGGAGGTAGTGCAGGCCTGTAGCAACAAAACTACAAAAATTAATGCACAGGCCTTTGTTAGTCTCATGGTTGCTTTAATATCTCACTAAATTCAGCCACTACTCGGGCATACATACTGCTGCGATTATAACGAGTTATCACGTAAAAGTTTTTGTACACCAACCAGTAGTCATTACCATTCTCTAGTTCATAACGAAACAGCGCTGCATTTTGGTCATCAATATTTTTAGGCGTATTCACACCACGGCTTTTCCATTGTGATACGGTGGCTTTAAGAGATAACGATTCATTGGCAAATTTGTCCGCTTCTGCATTATACAATGATACAGAACTAGCAATTGGCTCACTTGTTTTCCAACCATGACGTTTAAAATAGTAAGCCACACTGGCAATGGCATCACCCGTGTTGGTCCATAAATCTTTTTTGCCATCTCCATCATAATCAACGGCGTAGCTAATGTAGCTAGAAGGGATAAATTGGCCCAACCCCATCGCACCTGCGTATGAGCCTTTAATATCTAATGGCTCCAAGCCATTATCTCGTACCATTAAAAAATAATTTTTAAGCTCTCTATAAAACAAAGAACGTTTAGGGTAATCAAAGCCTAACGTTGCTAGTGCATCAATCACACGGTAACTACCCGTAATTCGACCGTAAAAGGTTTCAACTCCAATAATGGCCGCGATGATTTCACGAGGGACACCGTATTTTTTTTCTACATCGTCAAAGATGGCTTTATGTTCTTTTAAGAATGCCTTACCTGCCTTGATACGGCTCTGTTTAATAAAGATGTTGCGGTATTCATACCAAGGTTTTACTTTTTCAGCTGGTCGAGAGATGGCCTCTAAAATACTCTCTTTACGTTCTGCTTGTGCCAGTACACTACGAATGGTTTTTTCATCGTAGTTATGTTTCTCAACCATCTCCTTTACAAAGCCATCCAATTTAGGATGCTCGTCATAATTCGTGGCTGATGCTGAAAAACTACTTAATAACACAACCAAACTTGCGGTTATCACTTTTAACCTCATATAAACTAAATCCGTCGATGCATATATACAGACATAATAACGCCAAATGCACCCATCAAGGTAACAATTGACGTACCACCATAGCTAATTAATGGTAAAGGTACTCCCACTACCGGCAAAATACCACTTACCATTCCAATATTTACAAACACATAAATAAAGAATGTGACGATTAAGGCACCAGCAAACAAACGAGAAAACGTGTCTCGCCCTCTTGAGGCCATATAAATCCCACGCATGACAATGGCCATATAAAGTGCCAATAAAATCAATACGCCGATCAAACCATTTTCTTCTGCGTAAACAGCAATGATAAAATCAGTATGACGCTCAGGTAAAAACTCCAGCTGAGATTGTGTACCGTGTAGCCATCCTTTGCCTTCTACACCACCAGAACCTATGGCGGTTTTGCTTTGAATAATGTTCCAGCCTGAGCCAAGCGGGTCACTTTCTGGATCTAAAAATGTCAGTACTCTTTGCTTTTGGTAATCATGCATCACCCCGTACCACATGATGGGGGCTACTGCCATAATGATGACAAACGCCAGCATGATCCAACGACTACTTAAACCCGCAAATAACAAAACAAAAATCCCCGCAGACGATACCAGTAGCGCTGTTCCTAAATCGGGCTGTTTGAAGATTAATAGTGCAGGTAAGAAAATTAAAATAAGCACAATAGAAATGGTTTTTAGTCCTGGAGGTAAAAACCTTGAAGATAAATACCATGCAATCATCATGGGAGTGACCAGCTTCATTACCTCTGAAGGCTGAAAGCGAAACATGCCAAATACGCTAAGCCAGCGCTGGGCACCCTTCGCCCCCACGCCAATTAACAGCACTAATATTAATGCAATAACACCAATACCATACATCCAAGGAGCTGCCATTTGAAACCAGCGAGGATCTATTTGAGCCAATATGAAAATTATCAAAAAGCCCAAACCAAAATAGACCATTTGTCGATATACCATTCCCATATTCTGACCACTGGCACTATATAAAATAAATAAGCCACCAGCACACAGCAATAAAAGTAGCACGAGCATGGTAAGGTCGATGTTAAAACGCTGTAAAATACCTCGACCACGAGACATGCTTGAACTATCAAGCTGTCGAATAAAGTCTCCAGCCATGCTATGTCACTGCCTCTTGAGTAATTCTTATATCAAGTGAATATTCAAGGTTAAAAATCATACGCAATACCTTTCCTTGATGGCACCTCATTGATAAATTTATCTAACACTAACTTAGCAATTGGCCCAGCGGTACTACCTGCTGACTCCCCATTTTCAACCACCGAAGCCACTGCAATTTTAGGGGCATCCACTGGCGCAAATGCCACAAAAAGAGCGTGATCTCGTTGACGCTCAAGCAAGGCTTCTGAATCATATTCTTCATTTTGCTTGATCCCCACCACCTGAGCGGTACCGGTTTTCCCTGCAATTCGATATTTTAAGTTGCGCCTTAAGCCTTTTGCTGTACCTAGGTAATGTTGAATCACTCCCTCCATAGCTTGATTCATTTTATCCCAATTAGCAGGGTCTTTGATGATTAAATCCTCTGGTTTATTGTCATCTTCCAATGGCTTACCATCAATTAAATTCACCAGCTTAGCTCGATTCCAATTGCCTTTGGCCGCATATACATTCATGGCGGTAGCTAACTGCAAGGGGGTCGCTAACATATATCCTTGCCCTAAAGCTAAGTTAAGCGTGTCCCCCGCATACCAAGCCCTACCTCTGTACTTTTTCTTCCATTCTCGGTCTGGAAGTAACGCGGGTAAAGCATTGCCAATATCTAACCCCATGTTTTTCCCAAAACCAAATTTTGATAAAAATGGGTGCAAGTTATCAATACCGGTTCGGAATGACATTTCGTAAAAGTAAGTATCACAGCTTTGAATAATAGCCTGACGTAAATCTATGTGTTCACCATGACCCTTTCGCTTCCAATCTCGATAGACTCGCTCATCGTTTTCAAGCATATACCAACCTGGGTCCGCTATTTCTTCTTTCCAGTTAGTAATTCCAGTTTCTAGAAAGCCAAGACCAATAAAAGGTTTCATGGTGGAGCCCGGTGGGTACTGGCCACGTGTAGCCCGATCAAACAAGGGTACATCTAAAGAATCACGCAAGGCATTGTAAGCATTATAGCTAATGCCATTCACAAATAAGTTAGGGTCAAATGATGGACTAGACACCATGGCTAAGACCCCTCCTGTGTTTGGTTCCATTGCCACTAAAGAGCCTCGACGCCCCTTAAAGGCTTCCATGGCTGCCCGTTGCAAACGCGCATCTAAATTTAATATGAGGTTTTTCCCGGGGATCGGGCTTTGCTTTTCGAGTACTTTTAAGATGCGCCCTTGGGCATTGGTTTCAACTTTCTGATAACCCACCTGCCCGTGTAACTCATCTTCGTAATAACGCTCAATACCAATTTTACCAATGCGTCGCGTGGCTTTATAGCGGATGGGATCAAGGCGTTTTTTTTCACGTTCATTCATTTGTCCAACGTACCCAAGTACGTGGGCAAAATCTTCCCCCATTGGATAATGACGTACCAGCTCAGCTTCTACTTGCACACCTGGCAAGAAGTAGTTATTCACTGATATTTTGGCGATTTGCTCTTCGTTTAAACGATATTTAAGTGGAATGGCTTCATAAGGGCGACGATAGGAATTTACTTTTTTAAGAAACGTTTCTGCTTCTTCGTCGGTTAGTCCTACTAGTGAATGGACCAACCCAAGGGTTTTGTCCATGTCTTTTACCCGTTCAGGAACAATCGTCAAACTATGACTAGGTAGGTTTTCCGCCAGCAATACGCCATTACGATCAAAGATCAATCCGCGGATAGGTGGTACAGGTTGCAGTTGGACACGATTATTTTCAGACTTACTCGAATAAAGGTCATGTTGACTGACCTGTAAAAAGGCCATGCGTCCTGCCAAGACACAGACCAACACAAATACAAAAAACGCTGCAAGATAAGCACGTTTTGCAAATATTTGTTTTTCGATCTGTGCATCTTTTAAAGCAAAACTCATTTAATGATCACTTACACAAAGCTCAAGCCCGCTGCCAAACGGCAATTAAAATTTTTATAATTCAATAGCTTACTTATGGTATGGATGATTATTAAGAATAGTCCACGCACGATAAAGCTGCTCTGCCAATACTATGCGTACTAACGGGTGAGGTAAAGTCAGAGGCGATAATGACCACTTAAACTGAGCTTTGGCCGAACATTGTGGGCTTAAACCGTCAGGTCCACCAATAAGCAAGTCCACATCTTGGCCCATCATACGCCAATTACTCAACTGCTCAGATAACACTGGTGTGCTCCATGGCTTACCCAAAACCTCTAAAGCAACGCAAGTATTTTGCGGCTTCATGGCAGCCAACATGGCCTGACCTTCTTTTTCAATGGCTTTGGCTGGAGGTTGGTTCTTCCCCCTAGGCCCAAGTGGTAACTCAACTAATTCTAATCGGCAATCATTGGGTAAGCGCTTAGCGTATTCATTGAAGCCTTGCTCAACCCACGTGGGCATTTTACCGCCCACTGCAAGAATACGAATTTTCATGAGTTATTGAGCCACCCGAGGCTCGCTCCATAAGCGCTCAAGGTCATAATGCTCACGAGCTTGACTCGTCATCACGTGTACGATCACGTCACCCAAATCAATCAGCACCCAATCACTATTGCCGCGGCCTTCAGAGCCCAAAGGCATTACACCCGCTTCTTTTGACTTTTCAGCCACGTTATCTGCCACGGCTTGCACGTGACGACTTGATGTACCAGTGGCTAGAATCATGAAATCGGTAACAGAAGTGCGATCCGCCACATCAATAGTCACGATATCTTGGGCTTTCAGGCCCTCTAGTGCATCGATTACAAGTTTGCTTAAATTTTCTGCATCCATTGAATTTAGTGATTACCTCGGTAGAGCCCATGTTGCTCAATATAGTTCAATACGGCCTGTGGCACATGGTGGTCCACAGATTGTTCTGTCTCAAGTGCCTGTCGAATTGCGGTAGACGACTCTTGAAAGGGTTCTAAACCAAGCTGAATAAATCCACCATGGCTTTGCTGTTTAAAACTTAACGGGTCGAGGTATTCATTAGCCGCCCATTTATCAGTGACACCTTTAGGCAGATGCTCCCCCGCCCTGTGAATCAAGATAATATTGGCTAACTTGAACACTTGCTGCCAGTTATGCCAGTCACTTAAACCTAACGCGGCATCCGTACCTAATATCCATGAAATATGAGTATCTTGACCTAACTCTTCACGTAACTGCGCTAAAGTATCCACAGTATAGGTGGCACCTTGACGCTTAGTTTCTCGCTCATCCACTGTTAACAAAGGCTCATCAGCCACTGCCAGTTTAAGCATCGCTACTCGATGAATTGCTTGGCTAACGCCTTGCTTATGATAGGCATCACCACACGGCATCAGATGAACCGCACTGTAACCTAAAGTCTGTGCCAGTTGCTGGGCGCTTTTTAAGTGGCCATTATGAACAGGATCAAATGTGCCACCCATAACCACATATTGCCTTGGTAAGGGATCAGTGACGGATATGTCCATCACCAAGTACCACCCATTTTTGTGATGTTAAGCCATCTAAGCCCACAGGGCCTCTGGCATGAATTTTATCGGTACTGATGCCTATTTCAGCACCCAGACCATATTCAAAACCATCTGCAAATCGAGTTGATGCATTGACCATTACCGAACTGGAATCCACTTGTCTTAAAAACTGACGGGCTTTTGTATAGTTTTCAGTAATAATGCTATCCGTATGATGAGAACCATAACAATTTATATGAGCAATAGCATCGCTCATATCTTGCACCACTTTCACCGCCAAAATAGGCGCCAAATATTCGGTAGACCAATCTTCTTCAGTAGCTTCAAGCATATCAGAGACAATAGCTCGGCTTTGCTCACAACCGCGCAACTCCACGTCCAACTCACCATAAGCTGCCGCAAGTTGAGGTAACACCTTGGTCGCAACCGATTCATTCACCAATAAGGTTTCCATGGTATTACAGGTACCATAGCGGTGGGTTTTGGCATTAATCGATACATTAACCGCTTTGGTTAAATCCGCATCACTGTCTATGTAAACATGACAAATACCATCAAGGTGCTTAATTACCATGACTTTAGCGTCTGTGCTAATGCGCTCAATTAGGCTTTTACCACCACGGGGCACCACTACATCGACGAATTCTTCCATGGTGATGAGTTCACCAACGGCGGCACGGTCTGTGGTTTCAATTACTTGAACCACGTGCTCAGGCAGGCCAGCCTCGGCCAACCCTTGGCGAATGCACTTTGCCAGCGCTTGATTCGATTCTATGGATTCACTTCCACCACGCAAGATAGCCGCATTTCCAGACTTTAAGCACAAGCTTGCAGCTTCTATAGTTACGTTTGGACGAGACTCATAAATAATGCCAATCACCCCTAATGGTACGCGCATCTTACCTACTTGAATGCCCGTTGGGCGGTAATCAAGATCAGTAATACCTCCAACTGGATCTGCTAAGGCCGCCACCTGATTCAGCCCTTCTATCATGTTATCGATACGTGCCGGGGTCAGCTCTAAACGATCAAGAAACGCGGCGTCTAAGCCGTTTTCTTTACCACGAACCATATCTTTAGCATTAGCTTGAATCAATTCATCACGTGCGCTTTCAATGGCACTGGCAATGGCTAATAAGGCTTGATTTTTTTCACCACTTTCGGCTTTGGCGATGGCAACACTGGCGGCTCTGGCTTGTTGGCCCACCTGTGCCATGTACTGTTTTACATCCATTAACTTACCTAAGTCTCCCCACTTTTATTAACCAAATTAGGCCTTTATGGGGAATTATCAAAAAAGTGCTCGGATTATACCCTATCAAGCAAGTTACCCAAACTAAGTTTCCATCATGCTAGTATTAATCGAGTAACACTGAGTAAAATTCCCTGAAAAGGCGACACCCAGCAAGGATCGACCAATATGCCCATGTTAACGGTGAACCACATCCGCATCTTATTTTGCTCAATTGGTGCGATTATTTTATGCACCATGGCTCTGGTGAATTATTATGAAGGGCAAACCATTGTGGCCTTGTTCACCTGCTTATTAGCGTTAGTTCTAGTGATTAATGGGATTTCCATGGTATTTCGCAGTGCTAATGCGAATACCACACAAACAGATGCGTTATTTCTTGTACTTCTGGCTTCGTTTTCTCTGTTCAGTGCTGACATGCAGGGCAGTCATACTGATTGGACTTATTTCTTTCCTATTGCCGCTTACTTTTTGTTTTCTTTACGTACTGCCATTTTATGCGTTTTAGCCTTCACCCCTATCGCTATATATATCTTTATTCAATACGGGCCCACATTAATTCAAGCACAATCGATTTTTAGTTTTGCCGCGGTTAGCTGCGTTGCCTTATTTTTAGCCATGGTTAAATCCAGAACCAATCAATTACTTGAGCCACTCATTAGCAGCGATGAAACTACCGGAGCGCAATTGGAAAGCTTTTTAAGGCCCGCTCTAAAGAAAGAGATTAACCGAGCCGAACGAGAAGGCACGGGGTTACTTTTAGTGTATTTAAAATTTCAAAAACACAATAGAGGTTTGCCGTCAGATATCATCATGCAATGTGCCAATGCCATTGCTAGCCAGCTTAGGCTTTTTGATCAATATTATCGATTAAACAAGGATCAATTCGCGATTATCATGCCTCATGCCAATACCGATGATGCTCTTACAAAAGTTAAGTTTATGGTGTCTGAGATGCCGCCCTCACTACAAGGGAAAGTAGAAGTTGGCTTAGCCAGTTTAAATGTTGGCGACACTGAAGAAACTTTAATACTACAAGCACAACAGGAGCTGACTTATGTTTGATATCAGCATGGAAAAAGAGCCCGCTCAAAGCTTGTTGTATATTCTTCTCGCCTGCGCTATGGGAATTTTATGTATTAGTCACTACTACTTTGGCCACTTGAATATTCTGTTAATTCAACTCACCACCACCGTCATTTTATTACTGACCTCTGCTTTTTTACATTTGAATCAGGAGCGTTCACTAAACAAATATATCAACTTATTATCATTAACCGCTATTGCCTTATTGATGCAATATCAGTTGTTTTTCAACACTGAACTTACCATGCATTGGATCTATTTATTTCCTATGATCAGCTATTTTGCACTACCAATTAGCTGGGCATTTCTACTTAATGTTAGCGTCATGTTATGCACTATTTATCAACTTTTTTTATTATTAGAAATATTTGAAACACTTCGTTTTTCATGTATTTATATTTTGATTGGCATGTGTTCATTATGCTATGCCTATGTAAATAATTTAAAACAAAAAAATCTATTAAAGCTTGCCGTCACTGATTATCAATCTGGTGCTTACAATGAACGTTATTTAACTCATAAACTCAAACAAGAAATTGCTCGCAGTGAGGCCACCAACAGAAGACTTTCAATGCTGGCAGTAACAATTGACGATTTTCAACAAATTCAAGATATACACGGCAAAAATATGGGAGGAAAATTATTAAAAAACTTCCGATATAAACTGATTGTCTTGTTACGTGCAGGAGATGAAATCTTTCATAACGGACAAGGATCTTTTTATATTTTATTACCAAACTGCTCTTTAGAAGGAGGCATCATTATAAAAGATCGCTTAATAAAGCTACTAAGTGAGGACAACTGGGGAGATGTTGGCGACCTTCAATTAAACGCAGGTCTTGCCAGCTTAAATCATAACGAGACAGCCGAAAGTTTTTTAAATCGAGCCAGCGGCTTTGTTCACAAACAACAGCAAACGGCCTTGCGCCTAATGTCTTTTAATTAATTATATGTTTGAAGATTCATTATCTTTTTTAAACCAAAATCCAGAATATTTATTATTCAGCGTTTTTTTAGTAGCTATGTGCGAATCTTTAGCCGTAGTCGGTATTATTGTTCCCGGTGTCGGCTTAATTACCGCCATTAGCGTTTTAGCTGGTAATGTGAATACCCCTATTATTTGGTTTCTGTTATGTGCCATAAGCGGCGCGTTTATTGGGGATGTATTAAGTTTTGGTTTTGGCAGGTACTGCCAGCCCTACTTAACGGCTATATGGCCATTTTCGAAACATCCAAGCTGGATTACAGACGGCGAATATTTTTTTCATCGCCACGGTGGTAAAAGTATTTTTTTAGGACGTTTTATCGGCCCCATACGTCCTTTTATCCCCATGATTGCAGGTATGATGAAAATGAATACCCAGCATTTTTTATTATTGAACGGCCTCTCAGCCATCGCATGGGGATTAATATTTACATTGCCCAGTTATTATTTAGGTGAAAATTTAGATTTAAAATGGTTGTTTAGCTGGCAAGCCTTACTCATTTTGACCGTCATGAGTTTAATCGCCATAGCTGTTAGTTTACTGATAAAACAAAAAAAACTTTAAACGTTTCAAAAGCTTTTTCTTGAAACTGCTTGTGTAAAAAATATTGCAATCCATAAACCACCACAGTCGCTATCTTTATCTAGTGACGTAATTTCAGGCAATAACTAATGAGTCTAGTGTGTTAAAACACACTAGGCTTAAGGTAAATTAACTCATTGTAGAATGACTGTTAATGATGAATGCAGGGCAGTTTTTCCAAGCATTTCAATAAGTCATCAGTAACGGGCTTTAGTGGTTTGGGTAGTCGTATTAGTTGGCACAATTGAGCTGGATTGTAATTTGGCTAACTCAAGCTTTCTAGCCGTAATACATTCACGATATGCATGTCGGATTCTATTTTGAGTATCACCTGATTGGCCATCAAGGCTCACAAGCCATTGTTCGAACAACCAGATTTCTCGTTCAAGTTTTTGAATGTGCTCGTCATTATTATTGCTATTCATAAGCGATCTTTGGTTTCATCCTTCAACGCCCATACATTGTAGGCGTCATTTTTATATATATTCAACAAACGATAAGTCCATTCATCGGTCTACTTCGTTGACTATTATTGGCCAGGCGATGGTAGGTCTCGAGAACAAGGAATACCCCTGTTTTTCTCATCAACCAATACACCTGCTACGGTTTTTCCTGAATTATTCTTTTCTGGGCGGATTAATAAATAACCATCCACACAGAATGCTTCTTTATTAGACGATTTAGGCGATACCTCGGTGGTACTGTTTACATCCAACGACAGTAGCTTAAAACGATCGATTACATTCTTATCTGCTGGCGAAGAGTGATAAATATAGCCTTTATAGTCCAGTGCAACAACAGAGATAATCATAGCGATGATTCCGCTTACAATGGCTACTTTAATGTCTCTTTCTGACAACTTCATTACGTCTCCAATACTCATTTATAACTGCCTAATATTTCGATAAATCAGCAGTCTATTTTTTCACCCCATAAGGGTAACAATGTTTGTTCTATGCCTAAATGGTTTAGCATTCGCGCCACCATGAAATCCACCAAGTCTTCAATACTTAAAGGATTATGATAAAAGCCAGGGCTGGCTGGCATTATGGTAACCCCCATGTTGGCCAGCTTTAGCATATTCTCTAGGTGTATTGGGCTAAACGGTGTTTCTCGCAATACTAAAATTAATGAGCGTTTTTCTTTAATGGCCACATCCGCCGCGCGCTCAATCAGGTTATTACTAGCCCCTGTGGCGATTGCGCTTAATGTACCTGTAGAGCAGGGGCATACGATCATTGGGCCTTTACGACCAGAACCGCTGGCAACAGGTGCAAACCATTGCTCTCGACCAAATACCTGTATTTGCCCTTCATCTGCGCCAAAGGTTTGTGTTAAATACGTTTGTAGTTTTTCAGGTGATGCAGGTAACTTATGGGCTGATTCTGTGGCAAACACCACTTGGGCTGCTTGGCTAACCATCACATAAACCGTGCGTTGTTCAGCCACTAAACACTGTAATAGTCTTAGTGCATAGGGCGCACCCGATGCCCCTGTAATAGCAAGGGTTACAGGCTGATTTTGTGATCCTTCAAACCCCATACTTATCCTTTAATGCACTTACTAATTGCTGATGAATACCTGCAAAACCGCCATTACTCATCAAAACAATCGCATCACCTTGTTTGGCATTGTGAACTAGGTGGGCAATTATAGCGTCTACTTCATCGATTAATAGGGCATCTTGAGAATTTTGCTGACAGACATCAATAACAGGCTGCATATCCCAATCTAAACCCTTTGGCTGAAACCATATACTGCTGCTTGCATCTGCCACCGCCGAGGGTAGCGCTTGTTTATGCACCCCCATACGCATGGTATTTGAACGTGGCTCTACTACTGCCCATATATGATTGTATTTACCTGAATTCTTTGCCCCGGCTAACGTACTGGCAATGGCCGTTGGATGGTGAGCAAAGTCATCATAGACCTCTATACCATTGACACTGCACACTAGTTCCATACGGCGTTTAACACCTAAAAAGCGGTTAAGCGCAGAAATTGAATCTTTAGGTAGAATGCCCACATGATAAGCCGCGGCGATACAAGCAAGTGCATTTTTTACATTGTGTAAGCCTGTTTGTGACCAAGTCACCTCACCTACATGCTGGCCATTTTGCATGACGTTAAAATGCGACCCTGAAGGGTCAACTAACTGATAACTCCAATCCTTGCCAATTTGAACAGTGGGCGTCCAGCAACCCTGATCAAGGGTCTGTTGAATATATTGCTCCTCCACGGGATAAATAATCTGCCCTTCACTTGGAATCGTTCTCACTAAATGATGAAACTGAGTTTTGATGGCTTCTATGTCGTTAAAAATATCAGCATGATCGAATTCGAGATTATTCAGAATAACGGTTCGCCCATGGTAATGGACAAATTTTGAACGCTTATCAAAAAAGGCACTATCGTATTCATCCGCTTCCACTATAAAAAAGTCGCTTTTACCTAACCGCGCTGACACTCCAAAATTCTTAGGTACTCCACCAATTAAAAAACCCGGCTCAAAACCGCAATCTTCGAGAACCCATGTGAGCATACTAGTGGTTGTGGTTTTACCATGGGTACCTGCCACCGCCATTACCCACTTATTTTTAAGTACATATTCAGATAAATAAGCTGGGCCAGAGGTATAAGGAATTTGCTGATTCAATACATATTCTACCGCCACATTGCCACGACTCATTGCGTTACCAATAACGACTAAGTCCGGCTTAGGCTCAAGATGTTCCACCTCAAACCCTTGCATTATTTCAATGCCAGCATTTTCTAGCTGCGTACTCATAGGTGGATACACATTTTGGTCTGAGCCTGTCACCCGATGCCCTTGACTCACCGCCAATTGAGCTAAAGACCCCATAAATGTGCCACAAATACCAAGAATGTGAATATGCATAGATTTATTCATTGCCTTATTTTAGTGAGCCTATTTAAAACCAAAGGCCATAGAATTGGTAGATAACCTTATAGTTGAGCTTACTTTTTGGGTCTAAGTTACCAATCGAGTCCGTATTTTAATCCTTTTTTGATCTGTTTTCGGTGAATTGCCCAAGGTTTTAACCGCTTTCCAGCACATTTTTGAATATATGCTAAACCTAATATATGTCCCAAGCCCTAAATGGGCAGCGAATTAACACAATAATAGGATGCAATTATGGCGATCAAATCCGTTGCTTGTGCAGCACTTCCCTTGCTAGTGATAGCTTCCCTGCCCACGCAAGCGATCACGTTAGAACAGCTAAATACACAAGTTCAACAGATGAATAAACGCATCTCTGAACAAAATCAAAAATTCCGAATCAATGGATTTGCCAGCTTTGGTATTGTGCAATCCGACTCCGAAGACTCTTACCATAGAGGCATCACAGATCAACCCAATTTTCGCCGCTATACAAAAGCGGGAATTCAAATGACATTCAATATGTCATCAGATACCTCTGTCATAACCCAATTAGTATCTCGTGGTGAAAATGAGTTCGATACCACTGCGGAATGGCTCTATTTAAAACATGACTTTGGTGATGGCTTTACCGGTAAAATTGGCCGTTTAAGAAAGCCTAACTATTTATTGTCGGAGTTCTTTGACGTAGGTTACGCCTTGCCTTGGACCCAGCCACCAGTAGAGGTATATGGCGTACTTGAAGAATCTGCCAACTATGAGGCCGTGGATTTATCTTACGACTTTGAGTTTGGGGACTGGTACGGTTCTGGCCAATTCCAATATGGTCGCGCCATTACCGACACCGCCATATCAAATGATCTTATAGCTTTTAATGGCAGTATCTCCGATGGCGAACTCACCTTACGCGCGGGTTATTCCCAAGCGTTTTTAACATTAATTGAAGGTACTACTCTATATAACTCGCTATACGATGCGACGACCAACCCTGCGTATGGTGGAGCGCCTGTTCCCACTGGATTAAATGACGTGTTAGCTCTGACTGACCTTGATGGCGAAACCGTTAATGGCACTTTCAAAGGCACTTTTGCAGGCTTGGCAGCTATGTATGATAACGGCACGATCCTCGCCATTGCAGAATACAACACTTTGACACTAGATGGCTTTTTCGCCGACCAAGACGGTTACTATGTTATGGGGGGGTACCGCATTGGTAATTTAATGCCTTACGTCACATTTGCCCATCAAGAAACAACCGACGATGAAAAACGCGCAGTAAGTTCTTTCAATACCAGCCCAACCGGCCTTCCAGCAGTTGATACTAGTATCATCAATGGCTTTAATGCAGGCGCAGCTGCTGCTCTGAATGTCGACCAAGATCGAACCGCAATCGGTATACGTTGGGAGTACCAACCGGGTATCGCGATAAAAGTTCAATACGACATGGTGGACACTGGCGATACCATTGGTGAGTTCGATTCCTTCCCAACAGATGGAAAAGTAAATTTCTTAAGCTTCACTATTGATACTGTATTTTAAGGGGGGATAGACGATGAAACATTTATCAATTAAATTTCTAGCTACTCTAACCTTAATGAGCCTATACGCCGTCACTCAAGCTGGCCCAGTCGTGGTGGTTGGCAGTAGCAGTCCCATTTCAGCATCCGGCGAAAGTGATGTGGTGAAAGCTTTTTTAGGTAAAAAGAAAGATTTAGGCGGCGTGTCTGTCGTACCTATTGATCAAAATGAAGGCACGTCTGCACGTAATGATTTTTATACCAATGTGGTGAAGAAATCAGAAGCCCAGCTAAAATCCTATTGGTCTCGTTTGATTTTTACCGGTAAAGGTCAAGCCCCTCAAGTGGTGGGTGGTGATGCAGAGGTGAAAAACATGGTGGCTAGCAACCCAAATATCATTGGTTACATTGATGAAGGTGCGGTAGATGGTTCTGTAAAAATCATTTACAAACCGTAATTTTACTCCAATAAAAACTAGGCAGTGAATAAACTGCCTAGTTTTTTTATACCTGCCGTTATTTCAAAAAATAATACAACAACCCAAGTATCGCTAACCCTTGTGCAATCGCTAACCCTTGCCAAAACTGGACAGGGTTTCTTTTCGACAATGGAATGAACTCTTTATTTTTATACTTACTATTGGGCTTTTGTAAATCAAAAACAAATTCAGACAACGCATCTTGTCGTAATTCAGGCTGAGGGGATAACGCCACTCGCAGTGCTTGATCCATCCACATGGGTATCATCGGATTATACTGGGTGGCAGGCTGATAATTTAAACTGGAAATTTTTCGTTGATCCACTAAGTTTTCTAATTGCTCGCCAAATGGCAGCCTACCGGTCAGCATTTCATACACAACCACCGCTAAACTAAACATATCTGAACGCTTTGTTTTTCGCATCCTAAAACGTGTTTCAGGGGCGCTATAAACTGCCGTACCCAATGCTTCTTCACGCTCAAATGGCGTATCAATCTCTTCTATACCGGCAGCATAACAGGAGCCAAAATCAATTAATTTTGGCACCCCATCACGATCTAACAAAATATTATCCGGTTTAATATCTTGATGTAGAATGTCTTTCCTATGTAACGCTCTAATTCCTCGACTGATCAGTTCCGCAAGACGTATCACTTCACTTATGTCTGGTTTAGGGTTCTCTCTTATCCATTGCTCTAAGGTCATTCCATTAACATATTCAAGTAACGTATACAGTGCTGTTTTATGTACGGGCTCTACCATTTTAACCACATAAGGACTATCTACCCGTTTACCAATCCATTGCTCCATGACAAAACGTTCGATGTAGGCAGGATCATCCTCAAAATTAACGGACGGTGTCTTAAGTACAAAACGCTTACCTGCATCATCTTTTACCAAGTACACCTGACTTCGTGAACTGGCATGTAAACTTTTAATAACCGTCAATCCATCCAATGACTGGCCTATTTCTAGGGGTGGAGGAAACGGCATATCACTTAGCTTTTTATAAACCTCTTGATTGTTAGCATCTGGCAATTGATCAACACGCACAATCTGGCAACTTAAATTATCATTACTACCTGCGGCCAATGCTTGCTCTGTTAATTTTTTACAACTCGCATCATAATCTTTGCTTGAAGCAAGCTCCTGTTGAATATTTTTATGAGGCACAAAATCATGAACACCATCAGAACTTAAGAAAAAAACATCCTCTTGCTCTAGTTCAAATTGTTGAAAATCCATTTCAAGATGGTTATCCATTCCCATGGAGCGGGAAAGATAAACTGTATCGCTATTTATACTGATTGAATGATCGGTAGTTAGACATTCAAATTTACCTTTTCTTAAACGATAAATCCGAGTATCACCAATATGGAAGATCGAAGCCGTTTGGGATTTTAAAATCAATGCACTTAATGTACTAACATGGCCTTTAATCTGGCTTTGCCCTACTAACCAGCGGTTCAGGGCCAATACAATTTTCTGCCCAGCTGTTTTTACTGACCAAGCATCAGGTGTTGCATAATAGTCACTGATGAAGTTTCGCACACACATTTCGCTGGCTTCTTTACCCGCCTCTGCCGCACTAACACCGTCTGCAATCACAGCCACCGCACCTTTAAAAGTTAATGCTGGTTGATCAGGTATACGTAAACCAATGCAATCTTCATTAATGTCTTTTGCCCCCGCGCAACTATGTTGGCCTACGGATAGTACAAGCTGTGCTTCTAAATGCATGAAGACCTCAAAAACAATCAATTCAAATAACACTTTATAAAAAAATAAAGAGCTTTAATACCCTACTTGCAACGGTGTGGTATCAAAGCTCTTCACTAAAAAAACAATCAATGCCAATTGGCTAAAGTATTAATGGCCTACTTGGATTAACTCAACTGTGCCATCTTCATTTACTTCAGCTACATGCCCTTTTGGCTCTTCAATAAACTGAACAGCAACAAAACACACAGCGGCACAACACGCAATCACAATGAAGAACGTACTGTAATCAACGAACGACAATACCGTTAAAAAGATTACCGCACCAACGTTACCATAAGCACCCGTCATACCGGCTATTTGCCCTGTCATGCTGCGCTTAACTAAAGGCACCATAGCAAATACGGCACCTTCACCGGCTTGCACAAAGAAAGAACAACACATAGTGGCAATAACCGCGAGCGGAATCCACCAAGTACCTTCAATTTGGCTTAACACTAAATAGCCTACGGTTAGACCACAAATTAGAATAGAAAGTGTTTTACGACGACCAAACTTATCACTTAACCAACCACCACCTGGGCGAGCGGCTAAATTCATGAAAGCAAAACCAGAGGCTAATAAACCAGCTGTAACAGCAGAAAGACCTTCAAACGTCTCTAAGAAGTAAAGCGGTAACATAGACACAACCGCCAGTTCAGAACCAAATGTCACAAAATAAGCTAACTGCAGAATCGCCACTTGCTTGAATTTATACTGCTGAATCTCAGGAACAGGTTCTGCTAGGTGCTCTTTATTCGCGTTAAAGATTTGTTTGGTTTGCACAAAAAACAACACCACTAACCCAACATAAATGAAATTCACAGCGAAATCAGATAAAAGACCTAGATTTGTAGGCGACAATTTCCAAGTTAATACCGCTAATGCGATATACATTGGAATATTCATGGCTAAATAGAAATACAGGTCTTTTTTATTGCTTACTTGTAAACCACCAGACTTCTTAGGCTTAAAGTATGTAGAACCTTTTGGTGTATTACGTGCCACTTTAAAGAATACAAAACCATACACAAAAGCAATCAGCGCTGTTGACATTAACGCATAACGCCATCCGTCTTCACCACCAAACATTAAAGCAACGGTCGGTAACAACATAGCAGAAGCCGCTGAACCAAAGTTACCCCAGCCACCATATATGCCTTCAGCAACACCCACCTCTTTAGCTGGGAACCACTCACCAACTAAGCGAATACCAATTACAAAGCCAGCGCCAACAAAACCCATTAAAAAGCGGAATAAAGCAAGTTGCTCATAGGTTTGTGATAACGCAAACGCCGTACACAATATGCCAGTAGCAAACAATAAGCCCGAATAAACATGACGAGGGCCAAACTTATCCACCAACATACCAATCACGATTCGAGCAGGAATGGTTAATGCCACATTTAATATAAGAAGAGCTTTCACCTCTTGCGTGGTTAGATCGAATGCTTCCTTAATGAACCCAATTAAAGGCGCATGGTTGAACCACACAACAAATGTTAAAAAGAAGGCAAACCAACTCACATGTAACATTTTTATTTTAGGCTCTTTCACCTTTAATATATTTAAACCTACGTCCGACATAGTACTGCTCCTAAAATAAACTCATTAATTGATTTAATTCACCCTTAGAGCAGTCTTCATGCCAAAACAGCATTTTCATTAAAAAATGTGCAATTTGACCCCAAAACACCTAAAAAAACCTAAAACACACAATTAAAGTGCACTCATTATTCTGAAAACCTTAAAAACAATCCAAAAAACCCCAGAACCGAGCACCATTTAAAACTTTAATGAACCTACATAGTGCACTCGACGCGCACCAAAAATACATGGGATTTTCAATCTTCGCCCTCTTTTAGCCCCACAGAAATCCGTTTTTTTTGCACCACCATGAAGAGTCCACTCAAAAGGCGAATCATTTTTGAATCACAATTGTGCATGACAACATTTTTTATAAGTTCTTATGAAAAAACGCCAACTTGGCATATGCGTTGCTCTATAGGGATATTGATGCAAAAAATATTTTTAAAAACTCACACACTATTAATTTAAAACTCACATTAATAATACAGGTAACTAAAAATGAAAAAGACTCTACTTGCTTCTAGCATTGCGGCCCTTGCCCTTAGCTCAAGTGTAAGTGTTCACGCAGAAAGCTTTGACGACATCGTAAAAGGCTCATCTGTTGATTTAAACTTCCGCTTCCGTACGGAGTCAGCAGACTTAGATAACGCAAAAGACGCTGCTCTTGCTAATACTCTAAAATCTCGCCTTACTTTTAAATCAGGCGAATACGCTGGCGTATCGGTAGTCATCGAAGGGGATAACGTATTTCACATTACAGATGACTTTGACGACAAAGAAAACGGAAACACTGAATACAACGTAGTTCTAGACCAAGAAACCACACAATTTAACCAAGCATATGCACAATACAATGGTTTTGACTCTACCGTTAAACTGGGTAATCAGCGTATTCTTTTAGATAACCAGCGTCACGTTGGTGGTGTCGGCTTCCGTCAAGATGAAGCAACTTTTGATGCAGTTTCGATCAAAAATACATCTATAGAAAACTTAATAATTTTTGCTGCAATTGCTAATAACCGCAACTTCATCACAAATGCAAACACTGAAGAATCTATAAGTTTATTAAATGCAAAATACAAAGTGAGCGATGATCTAGCCGCTACTGCTTACTATTACGGTATTGATGATGTTTACAATGCTGCTACTGGTGCAACCAACACAGGCGTAGATTTGGATACTTTTGGTATTCGAGCTGTAGGTAAAGCTTCAGGTTTTGGATATGAAGCGGAACTGGCAACACAAAATAAAACCACAGCCGCAGGTGGTGACTTCTCATCTCTGTACTACCATATTGCAGGCTCTAAAAAGATTGCAGATATAAAAGCCACTATAGGTATCGAAACATTCGGTAGCGATGATGGTGCCGCTGCATTTGGTACACCCCTAGGTACTAACCACAAATTCTATGGTTGGTCTGACACTTTCCTAACTGGTGCAGGTAATAACGGCATTCAAAACCTTTACGCTTCTGCTGTAACTAAAGTATCAGGTGTGAAATTAGTTGGGCAATATCATAACTTCACTTCTGTTGAAGGCAGTGACCCATTAGGTAATGAGTTTGGTTTTGTGGCAGCTAAAAAGTTTGGTCAATATGGTGCCAGCTTAAAAGTAGCCCACTATATTGCAAGTGATTTTGCTGAAAACCTTGCAAAGCCAAAAGTTGATACAACCAAAGTATGGCTAACCGCCACAGCTAAATTCTAGAACCTAACGCGGTAACATTGAAATGAGAGTGGCGCCTTGCGCCACTCTTCACTAAAAAGCAGTACCTTTTCCAAATCATTTAAAAGGATATTAGAATGAAAAGCTTCATTTTAATCATCGCATTAATCGCTAGCAGTTTTTCCATTCCAAGCTTTGCTGAAATCAACAGCTTATCTCAAGCTATTAACGAATCTGGTCGACTGCGTATGCTCAGCCAACGTATGGCTAAAGCGTATTTATTGAAAGCCATGGATATCCAACCTGAAAAAGCCCACGCACAATTTATTGCAAGCTTTAATAAGTTTGAAAATAACTTAAAAGATTTAACAGAATTCTCATCAATACATCTTGGCTCTCCAGCCGAAGTTGAAGCAACTCTTAAAGGCATAGAGATTCAGTGGTACCAATACAAATCTGAACTTAATAAAAACTCTAATGAGTTCACCGCTGAAAATATTCTCGTATTAAGTGATAATACATTAGCCGCCTGTGAAGCATTGGTAAAAGAGCTGGAAAAAACCGCAGAGCGAGACAGTGCTCGCTGGGTGAACATTTCTGGTCGTCAACGCATGTTGAGTCAACGCATAGCCAAGCTTTACAGTGCAATTAGCCTTTCTGGTAATGTGGCCCGCTATGATTCCGGCCTAAAACAAGCCATTCACGAATTTGACATTGCATTAGAAGAATTAATTCACAGCCCTGATAACACGCACTTTGTAAACCACAAATTGAGAAAGGTTTCGACTCAGTGGAATTTTTCAAAGCAAGGTTTTAAGATTTTAGATAAAGGCAATAGCACACCCTTAGTTATCTCTATGACAACCGAAAGTATTCTCAAACAAATGAATGATATTACGGCACTGTATGAGGAGATAGATAAAAACAAAAAGCTAAAGTCAGCAAGCTAATCCACTATTAGTACACTAAGTAAATATTCCAAGGGGTAAAAATAGGTAGACGCACCTTACAATGATTTTGAATGGTTATGCATCAATTAACACAAGCATATTATCAATATCATTTTCGTCATTACCTACCCCGAGGAGTTTCTAGCTCAATTAAACGACATTACGGCGCTCTAATAGAATATGGGCACAAGTATAAAATCCAGTTAATTCAATGGGCTTGTGCGCTCATTATTGTAAAAAACTCAGATGCACCTAAATCAACACCCTCACCTAACCCCATGATCTAGGCGCGCCCGTGCGCACCACAAAAAAGCAGACGCAATCACACCACATGCACCACCGCAGAACACAAACATCTAATATCTTCAATCCGGTGCGTGGTATTTGTACCAAATCCAGATAAAACCCTTATAAATCAACAAGATAAGCTATTGGCACGAGCATTGCTAAATAAAAACAAATTACAAAACTTAGCCCGCCACATAAATACGGCTTGGAGAGAGAAATGACTAACAAACAAAACCTCATCGTGATTGGTAACGGCATGGTGGGCCACAAATTTTTAGAAAGTTTAGTTGATTTAGAACAGGCTCAAAATTATGACATCACTGTTCTTTGTGAAGAGCCTCGTCCTGCTTATGACCGAGTGTACTTATCATCTTATTTCTCAGGTAAAGCAGCCGAAGACTTAAGCTTAGTAAGCGAAGGGTTCTTTGAGCAAAACAACATCAACATTAAACTAAATAGCAAAGCCGAACACATTGACCGTCAAGGCAAAACCGTTACTACTGAAAAAGGTGAAATCCTAAGCTACGACAAATTAATCTTAGCAACGGGTTCTTATCCGTTTGTGCCGCCTGTACCCGGCCATGAGCGTGAAAACTGTCTGGTATACAGAACAATCGAAGATTTAGAAGCCATCACAGCCGGCGCTAAAGGCTCTAAAGTGGGTGTGGTTGTAGGTGGTGGTCTTCTCGGCTTAGAAGCAGCAAAAGCACTGAAAGACTTAGGTCTAGAAACTCACGTTGTAGAATTTGCCCCTCGCCTAATGGCTGTACAAGTAGACGAAGCCGGTGGCAACCTGCTAAAAACCAAAATCCAAGAATTAGGTGTGCGTGTGCATACCAACAAAAACACACAAAACATCACCGACGGCGACAGCCACAAACATAAAATGGAATTTGCCGATGGTGAAAGCCTAGAAACCGATTTGATTTTATTCAGCGCCGGTATTCGTCCTCAAGATGCCATTGCTCGTCGCTGTGATATTGAACTTGGTCCTCGTGGTGGTATTCAAATTAATAACCACTGCCAAACCTCTGATGAAAACATCTACGCAATTGGTGAGTGTGCATTATGGGGTGGCATGATCTACGGCCTAGTAGCACCAGGTTACAACATGGCTAAAGTGGCTGCGCAGCACTTATCTCAAAGTGGCGATGCTACTTTTGAAGGTGCTGACATGAGCACCAAACTAAAATTAATGGGTGTAGATGTAGCCTCCATCGGTGATTGCCATGCACGCACTAAAGGGGCTCTTAGCTACGCCTACACAGATGAAGTAAACCAAGTTTATAAAAAAATCGTAGTAAGCGAAGACAAAAAACACCTGTTAGGTGCCGTCATGATTGGCGATGCTGAGGATTACGGCAACCTTCTACAACTAGCACTAAATAAAATTGAATTACCAAAAACGCCAGAAGCTCTGATCCTGCCTTCTCTGGATGGTGCAGAAAAACCAACATTAGGTGTGGATGCCTTACCAGATACAGCGCAAATTTGTTCATGTAACGACGTATCAAAAGGGGCTATTTGTTGCAGCGTACAAGACGGCGCACAAACCATAGGGGATGTAAAAGCCGCCACCGCAGCAGCAACGGCATGTGGTGGTTGTACCGCTCTTGTGACACAGGTTATGAACGCCGAGCTGACTAACCTTGGTGTAGAAGTCAACACAGACATCTGTGAACACTTTGCTTACACCCGTCAGGACCTATACAACATTATTCGCATCGAAGGCATTCAATCGTTTGCGGAACTATTGGAAAAACACGGTAAAGGTCATGGTTGTGAAATTTGTAAGCCACTTGCCGGCTCCATCTTCGCCTCTGTTTATAACGAATACGTTCTAGCCGATAAAAACATTGGTCTACAAGACACCAATGACATCTTCCTAGGTAACATGCAAAAAGATGGTACTTACTCTGTGGTGCCGCGTATGGCTGGTGGTGAAGTTACACCAGAAGGTTTAATCACCATTGGTCAAATTGCAAAAGATTACGGCTTATACACCAAATTAACCGGCGGTCAGCGTGTGGATATGTTTGGTGCTCAGCTTCATCAACTACCGGATATCTGGAAGCGTTTAATCGATGCTGGTTTTGAAACGGGACACGCCTATGGTAAATCATTGCGTACCGTTAAATCGTGCGTGGGCTCAACTTGGTGTCGTTTTGGTGTTGATGACTCCGTTGGCTTGGCCATTGAATTAGAAAACCGCTACAAGGGTTTACGTGCGCCGCATAAAATAAAATTTGCGGTCTCTGGTTGTACCCGTGAATGCGCCGAAGCTCAATCGAAAGACGTGGGTGTGATCGCCACCGAAAAAGGTTGGAACTTATATGTGTGCGGTAACGGTGGTATGAAGCCTCGTCACACAGACCTATTAGCAATAGATTTAGATAAAGAAACCTTGGTGAAATACATCGATCGCTTCTTAATGTTCTATGTGAAAACCGCCGACCGCTTACAACGTACCAGTGTATGGATGGATAACCTTGAAGGCGGCTTAGACTACCTGAAAGAAGTAGTACTTGAAGACAGCCTAGGCATGGCTGAAGAGCTTGAATCACAAATGAATGCGGTTGTAGGTACTTACCAGTGCGAGTGGAAAACCACCATTGAATCACCAGAAAAACTAAAACGCTTTAGCCACTTCATCAATGCAGATAAAACCGATGAGAATCTGCAATATGTGAAAGAACGTGGACAACTTCGCCCTGCTACTGAAGAAGAGCGAATGAAAAAAGAAAACTTAATCGCCATCAGCTAAGGATTGATCATGAGTAATTATATCGACGTATGCGCCCTAAATGACATCAACCTAGATACTGGTGTATGTGCTTTAATCAATGACCAGCAAGTGGCGATTTTTCGCCCTGCTGCCTCAGGCACTGTATTTGCCATCAGCAACTTTGATCCTATCGGTAAAGCCAACGTGCTAAGCCGTGGCTTAATCAGTGATATCAAAGGCCGCTTAACCGTGGCCAGCCCCCTATACAAACAGCACTACTGCCTAGACACAGGCGAGTGCTTAGAAGATGAAACAGTCAGCGTAACTGCCTACCCAACTAAGGTAGAAGGTAATCGCGTACTGGTGGCTGTTTAACAGCCACACCACCGACTTAAACAATGTGGCATTTTACCAAAGCCCTTTGGGTAAACCGTAAAATTAAGCATCGCTTAAGATAGAGACCCTTTGGGCCATCGTACGCCTAAGACGATGGCCCCTTTTTTTATCTGATACTTGGTAGGTTACGTTAACATCTTCACCCTTATTAAATTTGTATTGTGTCTAATAACCTCTGTTTCACAATATATGAAGTAAATAAATAGAACTAAAAGTTACGGTATGAGGTTTGCTATACTCAGCTGTCACACATATTAAAGTGAGCATATGAAAGCCAATTTAGTATTAATCGGCAATGGCATGGCCGGAGCCAAATTGCTTGAAGAGCTGATGAAATCATGCCCTGAGCAATATAACATCACGGTATTTGGCAATGAGCCCTATGGCAACTACAACCGCATCATGTTATCCCCATTACTAGCGGGGGAAAAATCATTAACTGAAATCATGATTTTTGATCGACAGTGGTATCAAGACAATGGCATTACGCTACATGCTGGTGAAGAAAAAGCCGTCGTAGAAATTAATCGCATTCATAAAACCGTTATCGCAAAAGATGGCACACAAGCGCCTTACGACAAACTCATTATCGCCACCGGTTCAAAACCTTTTATATTACCCATCGAAGGCAACCAACTAAACGGCGTCATGAGTTTTCGCGATATCAGTGACGTGGAAAAAATGATTTCAGCCACCAAAACCAAGCGTAAAGCGGTGGTTATTGGTGCAGGCTTATTAGGTTTAGAAGCCGCCATGGGATTAAGCGGACGAGGCATGGATGTAACCGTTGTACACAATAACGCCGTACCATTAAACCGCCAGCTCGATCAAGAAGCAGGCCAGCTGCTTACAGAAGAACTCTCTTCGAGAGGCTTATCCTTTAAAATGAATGCTAATACCAAAGCCATTTTAGGTAATCCGCAAGGTGATGTAACATCCATCGTATTTGAAGATGGCTCCGCACTAGAAACGGATTTAGTTATCATGGCCATAGGTATTCGCCCCAACATACAACTGGCGCAAGAAGCAGGCATATACTGCGAAAAAGGCATTGTTGTATCTGACACATTACAAACTTACGACCCAAGTATTTATGCACTAGGTGAATGTATTCAACACCGCGGCGGCACATTTGGTTTAGTTGCCCCGCTTTATGATCAAGCCAATGTACTGGCCAATCATTTTAGTGAACATGGCGTAGCACAATTTCAAAGCCTGCCCACGGCCACTAAATTAAAAGTAACTGGCATTAACTTATTTTCGGTAGGCAACTTTTTGGGCACCGAAAAGAGTGAATTCCTATATTATCGAGATAAGCAAAAACAAATATACAAAAAGTTAGTCATTGAAAACAACCGAATAATTGGTGCCGTCATGTACGGTGAAACCGCTGAAGGCAGCTTCTATAACGAGCTGTTAGATAACAAAACAGATTTAACTGAAATTCGCCCATACCTAATGTTTGGCCGAGCACTATGTGAAGAACAAGCGAAATTTCAGCAAGGTGAGCACTAATGGAAATGATTACCTCCTCATCAGCTGATGAACAAACCACAGTTTCGACGACTTGCGCTTACTGCGGAGTGGGTTGTGGTATTGAAGCAAAAATCAATCACACCACTCGTCAAGTTGAAATTCAAGGCCTTACAAACCACCCTGCTAATCACGGTCGCTTGTGCTCAAAAGGCAGCGCACTGGGTCACACCGTCGGTTTAAATGAGCGCCTATTAGAACCGCACATTAATAATCAAATCGCTACTTGGGATAACGCCTTAGATACCGTTGCGCAAGGTTTCAAAAAAATCATAGAAGAACACGGCCCAGACTCCGTTGCATTTTATGTGTCAGGTCAGCTACTCACTGAAGACTATTACGCTGCAAACAAATTAATGAAAGGCTACATTGGTAGCGCCAATATCGACACCAACAGCCGCCTATGTATGTCGTCTTCTGTGGTGGGGCACAAACGTGCATTTGGTTTAGATACCGTACCCGGTTGCTATGAAGACTTTGAAAAAGCCGAACTCATTACCTTGGTGGGCAGCAATACCGCTTGGTGCCACCCGGTTTTATTTCAGCGCATCAAAGCCTATAAAGAAGCCAACCCCAATGTAAAAGTAGTGGTGATCGACCCCCGTCGCACGCAAACTTGTGACATTGCTGATTTACATTTACCCATTAACTTAGGTTCAGACGTTTGGTTATTTAACGGTCTGTTAAATCATTTACATCAGCACAATAAAATTAATCACGAATACGTAGAGCAACACTGTGATGGGCTTGAGGCCGCACTTGAGCAAGCCGAAAAAAGCTCAAGTGATATTCAAAATTTAAGTACCATTTTGGGTGTCAGTCCTGACGATCTAACTCAATTTTATAATTGGTTTAGTGACACTGAAAAAAGCGTCAGCTTGTATAGCCAAGGAGTCAATCAATCCACCTCGGGCACAGATAAGGTCAACAGCATATTAAACTGCCACCTTGCCACTGGGCGAATAGGTAAAGAAGGTATGGGACCGTTTTCCATAACTGGTCAACCCAATGCCATGGGTGGCCGAGAAGTAGGCGGTCTTGCCAACACCCTAGCCTGTCACATGGATTTTAATGAAAGCAATATTGATCGCGTACAACGATTTTGGAATGCGCCAAACATGGCCACTAAAAATGGCTATATGGCTGTGGATTTATTCAACGCCATTGAAACGGGCAAAGTAAAAGCAGTTTGGATCATGGCCACCAATCCAGCGGTCAGTTTACCTAATGCAGATCAAGTGAAACGCGCATTAAAAAAATGCGAATTAGTTGTAGTCAGTGACAACATTGCCGATACCGACACCATGCGCTTGGCTCATGTTAAATTACCCGCCGCCCCTTGGAGCGAAAAAGACGGCACCGTCACCAACAGTGAACGCCGCATCAGCCGCCAGCGTGGTTTACTTCCCTTAGCGGGCAATACCAAACCGGATTGGTGGATCATCAGTGAAGTGGCCAAACGCATGGGGTTTGAGCAAGCGTTTAACTACACAACGGGCACCGACATTTTCAAAGAATACGCAGCCCTTTCCGGCTTTGAAAACTCAAGTGAATATAAATTACGTGATTTTGATATTTCTAAATTGCAAAATATCACGCAAGAAGAATACGACAACTTACAGCCATTCCAATGGCCACTGAATAGCGAAAACCCAAATGGTAAGGCCCGCTTCTTTGCTGATGGCGGATTCTTTACGCCTAATCGCAAAGCGAGAATGCTTGCCTTGCACCCTCAACTACCTAAAAACAAAGTCAGCTACGCTTACCCATTACGTTTAAATACAGGGCGTATTCGCGATCAATGGCATACCATGACCCGCACAGGTTTGGCGGCACAATTAAATCAACATATCAGCGAACCCTTTGTTGAAATGCACCCCATGACCGCAGCGCAATTAAAATTAAGCGAACAACAGTTGGTTCAGGTGCAAAGCCAATGGGGACACATGATCGGGCGCTTAGTTATTACAGATGCGGTGAAACCTGAAAATGTGTTTGCGCCTATGCACTGGACAGGTGTGCTATCGAAAACAGGTCGCATTAATGCAACCGTGAACCCAGAAGTGGACCCGTACAGCGGTCAACCCGAAAGCAAACACACCCCCGTAAAAGTCAGCGCCATGCCCACGCAATGGCATGGGTTTATTCTAAGCAAAGCAACCATCCCATGGCCTAATACCGACTATGTAGTGAGCAGCAAGGGGAATCAACACTCCCGCTATGAACTGGCCCATTCAGAATCATTAAATGATCCAACCCTATCTCTACTGAACTGGCTAGGGTTTGAAAACGAACAAGCAGTGATTGAGCAAAACCTAGAACCCATTACTTATTTAGACAGTACGTCCGGCGTATACCGCTTAGCCATACTGAATAAGCAAGGTGGATTAGAAGCCGTTGCCATGATTGGCCCCGACCAAAACCTTCCTCAACGTACATGGTTAGCCCTGCAATTTAGCAAAGACACCTTAAATGACCGAGCTCGACAAGCCCTTTTAAGCGGCTTTGCACCCGCCGGTGAAGACATAGGTCGCATCGTATGTGCGTGCTTTAGTGTAGGTGAAAACACAATTGCTAAGGCTGCAAAAGGAGGGTGTAAAACCCCAGCGGAAATTGGAACTCAATTAAAAGCTGGGACAAATTGCGGGAGTTGTGTACCTGAGATTAAGGATATTATAGCCAAAGCATAAAGCCCATCTGTGCCATACTCTCATATTATTGAGGGTATGGACATTGCCCTAGCCCTCCCCTACCTGACCCTGTATAATCCGCCCACCTTTTTTATCCACAGATTAAACATAGGATTCATCATGAATTTCGATCAAATCCCAGTTGGCAAAGACGCTCCAGACGATATCTACGTAGCTATTGAGATTCCAGCGAACTCTAGCCCTATCAAATACGAAATTGATAAAGACATGGGCGGCGCATTAATGGTTGACCGTTTCATGGCCACCCCTATGTTCTACCCTGCTAACTACGGTTTTGTGAACCAAACCCTAGCGGATGATGGCGATGCCCTAGACGTACTTGTAATCACCCCTTACCCAGTACAAGCGGGTTCTGTAATTCGTTGTCGCCCTGTAGGCGTTTTAAACATGACAGACGAAGCCGGTGAAGACGCTAAACTACTAGCGGTTCCGCACACTAAAATCAGCAAAGCTTATGAAGACATCCAAGACATCAACGATGTTCCTAAGTTGTTACGTGACCAAATTGCACACTTTTTCGAGAACTACAAAGACCTAGAAGAAGGCAAATGGGTAAAAGTTGAAGGCTGGGGCGGTGCAGACGAAGCTAAAAAAGCCATCGTAGACAGCATGGCTGCATACGAAGCGGCTAAATAATTAGCATCTAATCTGAAAAGCCCGCTCACATGCGGGCTTTTTTGTGCCTTTTAAAAAGCGACCAAATTGCAACTCTCCACCTTTTTTGGAAAACGACAAAGACCTAGAAGAAGGCAAATGGGTGAAAGTTGAAGGCTGGGGCAGTGCAGACGAAGCTAAAAAAGCCATCGTAGACAGCATGGCTGCATACGAAGCGGCTAAATAATGACTGCTTAGTGCTAAACGGAAGACGAGAGACGCTCTAAAGTTATCTTGACTCTGACGTTAAAAGCCTCAATAGAAATATTGAGGCTTTTTTGTTTCTAGCTTGAACGCTTAAAGCCAAACGGAAGACGCTCTAAAGTTATCTTGACCCTAGCGCTTATTAATCAAGCACATATGGTTTTTTGAAAGTTTGATAAAAGCTCTATTCAAAACTCTATTCAGACACTCATGATAAGGAATTCGCATGGTTTCAGATTTTTTATAGTGAAGTCAGGCCTAACAACACCAACTAAGACAATTTCATTATCCTGAGTGCCTTAGTCGATTTATTATTATGAAAAAATGAGCGAAGCGAATGCATAATCAAAAGTCCCGCAGTATAGGTCTGGTACATCGTCTGGTTAGAAGCTAATAACCTCTAATTAGTCGGACTACAAACACCAGATTCTCTCGTTTTCTGTTACCGAACAAGCCCCAACAAACTAGAAACCACACCAACGGAAATATCGTTCTTGCGAATATATATAGGCTTTCATCTGTGGCGGAAATCTTCCTCAAAAACAGAAGGTAGATCGGCATATAAACATATAGACTTACAAAAGACCCAACATAAAATCTCCATACATAATCGCGCACGCGATAATCATGTATTACCTCCCCTTTTCGCATTTTCACGGCACCACTTATGTAATACAAATATGGAACTGCTATAAGAGTAGCAATCACATTGTATATATGCTCAAAAATACTTTGTGGTAGATCCGGGCTAATAAGGTAGATAATCTCCGTAACAGTCACGATGATAATTACGGCCGTTATCATATTTCCACGTTGTTCTTTCATACCACCTCTCTTGTAACGCTCATGCTAAGCGGCGCAGTTTACTGCGTCCATAGCTTGAGCGCCTTGTTATGCTCTTATCGAAGTAAGCGCTGTATTGATTTTTGACAATTCTCGCTAGTGTAATATACAGCGACCTCAAAATTTCTAATTTCTTCTTTATAACCGCTAATTTCTGTACGAGCAATGAAATCAACTGCTTTATAGGCTAACGGTATCCAGAAGTTAGCGACTTCACCTTCAGTTATTTCCATACCAGATAACTCAAGCACTCCGACTACTAATGGAGTTTCTATAACCACTTTATCCATATGCCCGTGATTCCCTCCTGCTTTAGTTCCGGCGGAGGTGTATTTAATGGATAATGGAATCGCTTGCTCATTCTGCTTAGTAGTACATTCAGCTTGAGCAAAGGTGCTAATAAAGCCAATCATGGCAACGGGAATTAATTTATTCATAGTGCATAACAGTTTATTCAACGTCCCGAGACGTATTTTATAGTGACGTATTTGCCGGGACATTACGCCACCCATTCCTTTCTAATCCAGCAATCATGGGGATAAAGCATGGTGCCGTCAATTCCATGTGCTTTTTTTACGTCGCTCTTGATCATTTGTACACTCGCAACCCATTCATTTTCTTACCATTTTTTATAACTTATGTGGGGCTTTCTTCCTATTTAATTAATCGTCAAAATATTCCAAACGTATTCCATTTGAACATTAGGCGATAATGCACTTGTAATGGGCAACGTCTCTGGGTTCCCGTCTTATCGTACCTCGGCTCTAAATCATTTTGGCCTAACTATTGCTATGACCTGATATAAATCAATAAATAGCGATCCCCCTCTCCTGTGCTCAGGTTTGGGCATATTTTTCGGTAAAAAAGAATAAAACCTGTTTAATTGGTTTAACCTATTTAAACAGTCAGGGTGATGTTTTAAAGACGGCTCAGTACGCAGGCACCGTTACAACAGTAGACGCCGAAGAAGGCCAACAGGAATGGTGAGGATGGCACCCTAGAACCGCGAACCCAAGTGTAAACTAACACTGGGCGCTTAATTTAAATTTACCTGCTTCAATGTAAGCAGATGGTTTATGCCCGTTTAATGTATTTAAACCAATGGTCGCTGATTTAGGCAGCTTAGGAAGTAACTCTTTTTTTAAACCTTGAGTTATACAGCTGCCATAAAAGAAACTTAAAACTATAATTGTTATTGTCAAAATCCATTAAGCTGAATAATCAAATCATCCACCGCCGCCGCTTTTGCTAAACCCGCCAGCGCTTTTTTAATATTAGCAAAATCCATTTCACACCCTTTTACTTTATGGCGTTTTTGTAAGTACTCAGGGTCATTATAACTGAGCCAAACCTTACCGTTTTTATCCTGCCAAATTAATGCTTTTTGCGGTAAATCTAATGCCATGGTTTGAGCACATTGCATAAGCGGAGATCCCACTTTAGGGTTACCAAAAATAACCAGTTCCGTTGGATTTAATTTAACACCTACGCTTGCAGCCCCTTGCCCATGATTCACGCGATTAAATACTTTCATGCCTTTCTTTTTCAATAATGTCTCTAGGCGGTCAGCCGTTTGTTTGACACTAAACTGGCTGGCCACATGTATCATTCCATCTGCAATTTTTTTACTGTCTGCCATTCCATGGGATGACACTTCATTCATAGCGCAAGCATTCAAACTAATCGCCATTAGAATTGATAAAACAATTTTCATAACACATCCTTTTATAATCATATTGATTTTTATATTTACAGATTTTTTTGCCAAAAGAGAGCACTGCCTTTTTCAGGATCTAATGCATAATCACTAAAACCGTGTTTTTCATAAACGGCTTTTGCCACATGATTACCTGACAAAACCTCTAAGGTGAGCTTACAGCAGCCTTTTTCTCGGGCTAATTCTTCCACTTTAGCCAATAAACGTTGGCCGACCCCTTGTCCTCGGTAATGTTTATCGACCACTAAATCATGAATATTTACCAAGGGTTTACATGAGAATGTTGAAAAGCCCTCCATGCAATTCACTAGGCCTACGGCCTTATTATCTATATAAGCAATCAGACTGAAGGCATCTTCTCGCTTTGATAGAGCACTAGCTAGGTTCTGCGTCACAAAATCGCTCAAAGGCTGAGCGCCTCCCATGGGATCTAATGCGTATTGATTCATTAAATCCACCAGCTCACTGGCATGTTTAGGATTATGGTAATCCAGTAATTCAACTTCTACTGCCATTGGGCATCGTCCTTAATGTTCAACTTAATTAAAGTTAGCCCTATGCTAATCGCAATCGCTAATTATTTCAGGTAGATTAAAACAAAATAATAAAAAGAGTCCATTATGAGCCATAAACCTACGTTTACCCGTTTAGATGAAACCACCAAAGCCGACTGGGAAGTATTAGCCTCAGAGCACATGCATATGGCGCAAAACCTACCTGAGCGGATGATAGATCATTTAAAACTATTAGACGGCGACTTTGGCGGATTCCCCATTGATCGCTTTCAGCATTCATTACAAACTGCAACTCGCGCTCTGCGCGATGGCCGCGACGAAGAGTACATAGTGTGCGCGTTATTGCATGATATTGGCGATACCCTAGGCAGCTTTAATCACGCTGATATTGCCGCAGCTATTTTACAGCCCTTTGTGAGCGAAGAAAATCATTGGATGATCAAGCACCATGCTATTTTCCAAGGTCACTTCTTTTTTGAACATATTGGCCTTGATAAAAACATGCGTGACCAATTTAAAGGCCACCCTTGTTTCGAGCGTACCGCCGAATTTTGTGCTTATTATGATAACCCTGCGTTCGACCCAGACTACGACACGCTGCCGTTAAGTGAATTTGAACCCATGCTGCGCCGCGTATTTGCTCAACCTAAAACCAGTATTTATAAGTCAGACAAGTAAAATATCACATGACATACGATGAAGGTTGAGCCCAGCGAATAACAGAGTATTTTTGGATCGTGCCGATATTGACCTGAAAAAAATGTTCGGTGGACTGTGTTTTATGAGAGGAACCGTTGGTTAACCTAGATAAAGTTCTGGCCTCTAGGGAAATTCAAGTTCAAGGCATTGCCGTAGACGAGGATTTACACTCTTGGATTCAAATCTGTGAAGCCTTTTTACAAACCGTTCACCTAAGCAGCCTAAAGTAAAAAAGAAAGCTAAAAAAATTAATCATCACTGAAGTATTTTTCCACATTAAATGAGCTTAACAAGTAGGGAAACGTGCCCATAACACCCGCTACCACCATGCCGTTAATAAACGCTTCGGGAAATAACATTAACGGCAAATATTGAAAATACTCCTCGTAAACCGCATCCCAAGAATACACCTCCAGCAACCCAAGCATTAAAGAGGTCGTGCAAGCCACAGCCAATATGGAAACCGCACCATTAAAAAAGCCACATAAAAAGATATACACAAATGGATTCGCAGGCAGTTTATTTTGCACTAACGTCAAAACCCAATAGGACGTCAATACAGGCAAGGCCACCGAAACCATAAAGTTCACCGCAAACCCATCAAACGCTTCAAGCCCTAAAATGCTCACCCCAAGTAAACCCAAGGCCCCAGCTATCAGCGCCAATGGCCAGCCCATTACTAAGGTTGCGGCGGTTAACCCCATAAAGTGAATACCTAGGCCACTACTAAGCCCTGCCCTTATGGACCACAAAACTGCCAGCGCCACACAGGCACTGTAAAAAACATGCTGTAATATGGATTCGTGTTTCAATGCCGTCCAGTTCACTCGACATAACGCCCATAATAAAATCCCAATACATGGCAGATACATTAGGTACACAAACCAAAGGGGAATTAAACCCGATTCAATACTCACTATAATTCCTGTGTTTCGCGGCTTTGCTGGTTATTTTAAGGCATTTTAGGTACTCTACGCGCACTTTTTACAGCTGAACATTTTTTAATCGGAGATCAGATGTTTAATCTCATCAAAAAAACCACGGACAACCCTAAGAACGATATTCTTTCGGGTTTAACCGTGGCACTTGCCCTAGTGCCTGAAGCCGTGGCGTTTGCCTTTGTAGCAGGTGTAAATCCTCTAGTTGGTTTATATGCCGCCTTTATGGTGGGCTTGATTACCTCTATTTTTGGTGGTCGCCCAGGCATGATCAGTGGCGCAACTGGCGCTATGGCGGTTGTAATGGTGGCATTGGTGGCTGATCACGGTGTTCAATATTTATTTGCAGCGGTGGTACTCACCGGCTTGATCCAGATGTCAGCAGGTATCCTAAAATTAGGTAAGTTTATACGCCTTGTACCTCAGCCTGTCATGCTGGGCTTTGTAAATGGCTTAGCCATTGTGATTTTCTTAAGCCAGCTTGAGCAGTTCAAATTTGTTGACGATGCAGGTATGAAAGCATGGTTGGAAGGCAATGCGTTAATCATCATGCTTGGCCTTGTGGCCTTAACTATGGCCATTATTCACTTCTTACCTAAACTAACCAATGCTATCCCTTCTGCGTTAGCGGCCATTGTAGTGGTGAGTTTCGGAGCTATTTGGTTAGGTTTAGACACCCGCACCGTGGGCGATGTGGCCAATATCGCTGGCGGCCTACCACAGTTTAGTATTCCAGAAGTCCCATTTACCCTTGAAACCTTATGGATCATTTTACCGTACAGCTTAATCTTAGCTGGTGTTGGACTAATAGAGTCACTACTAACACTGACCCTAATCGACGAATTAACCCAAACCCGTGGACGCAGTAATAAAGAATGCATCGCCCAAGGTGCTTCTAACACTGTAAACGGTTTCTTTGGTGGCATGGGTGGTTGTGCCATGATTGGTCAGTCTATGATTAACATTAACTCCGGTGGCCGTGGTCGCTTGTCTGGTATTACTGCCGCTGTTGCCTTGCTTATGTTTATCCTGTTTGCCTCTGACATTATTGCGCAGATTCCATTAGCGGCACTGGTAGGTGTGATGATGATGGTAGTGCTAGGCACCTTCGAGTGGTCGAGCTTGCGTATCCTTAAGAAAATCCCTAAAACAGATGCCTTTGTTTTGATTCTGGTTTCTGGTGTAACGGTGGCCACTGACTTAGCCATGGCGGTGATTATTGGTGTGATTGTCTCTGCATTGGTATTTGCATGGGAACACGCACAACATATTCGTGCTGACATCAAAGAAGAAAACGGGGTGAAAACTTACGAGCTGCACGGCCCACTATTCTTTGGCTCTACTTCGTTTTTCCTTGAGTTATTTGATCCTAAAAACGATCCTGATCAAGTAATCATTGAATTCAAACACTCCCGAGTAGCAGACCATTCTGGTTTAGAGGTCATCGACACCCTAGCTGAACGCTATAACCAAGAAGGCAAAACCCTTAGTCTTAAACACTTAAGTCCTGAATGCCGCAAGCTACTTACCAAGGCTGGTAATATGGTTGAAGTAGATGTGATTGAAGACCCTAAATACCACGTCGCTACAGACAAACTTGCATGATAAGTTAAGTGTCATAGTTACTCCCTGCCATGTATTTTACATGGCAGTTTCCCTCTGTTTTGCACAAACCCATACTTAAGTACCACTTTATCTGGAATTTCTAAACACTTTCATTCTATACGGGTTTATAATCTCGCCTCCTCGGGGGAGAGATACATGAATAACAAAATAATCAGCCTACCTTTGGCTTTAGTCTCAATTATGGGACTTTCCGCATGTGATGATACTAAGCTTGATAAAGAGCTATCTAACATCATCGAAGATCAAAATCTCAACGATCATCCACAACGTGATTTACCCAGTATTAATGATGATATTGCTCAATTAGGTAAAAAGTTATTTTTTACCAAAGCGCTTGGCGGTGACTTTGATAGCGCCTGTGTGACCTGTCACCATCCTGTACTTGGTGGTGGTGATGATCTATCTCTTTCTGTGGGTGTCTCTTCAAATGATGAAGACCTATTAGGTTTAGGCCGTATTCACATGGATGGCGCAACAGAATCCTTACCTAGCGTACCACGTAATGCTCCTACCGTTTTCAACCTAGGTTTGTGGGACAACAGTTTATTTCATGACTCTCGCGTTGAATCTTTAAACGTAGTTGAAGGTACCAATGGTGCCAGTGGCGATATTCGCTCGCCAGACTCTACTTTTAGTACTGCAGACAATAACGCTGGACGTAACCTAGCGGCAGCACAAGCTCGCTTTCCTGTTACCTCTGCTGATGAAATGCGAGGCTTTACCTTTGAAGCTGGCAACTCAAATCAAGACGTCCGTGACCACCTCGCCGCCCGTATCGGTAACTATGGCGAAGGCATTGCTGATGGAATTGGCGCCAATACTTGGTTAACTGAATTCCAAACCGCATTTGGTGGAGCAACTGCCGCAGAAGATTTAATTACTTATGATCGCATTGCCCACGCCCTTGCAGAGTATGAGCGTTCAATGGTGTTTACTGATCACCCTTGGCAGCGTTACATGGATGGTGATGAAGATGCCATCAGTGAAACAGCCAAAAAAGGTGCGAAGCTTTTCTTCACAACTCCTGAAAATGGCGGTGCAGGCTGTGTTGCTTGTCACACAGGTCAACTATTTACCGACGAAAAACATCATACTGTGGCATATCCGCAAATTGGTATCGGTAAAGGTGACGGCACCGATGGCAGTGATGACTTTGGCCGCTTCCGTGAAACAGGTGATGCTGACGACAAATATGCGTTCCGTACGGCTTCACTACTTAACATTAAAGTAACTGGCCCATACAGTCACAGTGGTAGTATGCCCACCCTTGAAAGTGTGGTTCGTCATTATGTAAATCAAACTAAATCAACCAATGATTTTGTCGCCAACCAAAATGGTATGGGGGTATGTAACTTACCTCAGTTTGAAGACATGACAAACTGTGCAACTTTGTACCCTAACGCTGAAGATAATAGCCGTGCGGCTCTTGCTAAACTTAAAGCAGAGCAAACCGCAGGTGATAGTCTAGTACCAGAAAACTTAGCGTTGAGTGACAGTGAAGTGGATCAATTAGTGGCCTTCTTAGAAGCCCTGACTGATCCATGTGTTGAAGACCGCGAATGTCTCGCCCCTTGGATTCCAACGGCATCACAGAGCGTGGATAATCATCAACTAAACCCAGAAGATGCTGAAGGTAATGCGCTTTAATTAGCCAACACCCTAGCAATAAAAAAGCCTGTGCGTATTTTACGGACAGGCTTTTTTTACATATGTGTGTAATTTATTTAATCTTTAAACAACGGCAAAGCCATTAAAATCGCATCTTCATTACCTGCTTTAGTGGCATAATAATTTTTACGACGGCCAATTTCATTAAAGCCTGCTTGTTCATATATATGAATGGCTGGTGCGTTCGTTACCCGTACTTCTAAATACATATCTTGGTTGTCTTTTTCACTGGCATGATCAATCAGATGATCCAACAAGGCTTTTGCATAACCTTTGCCGTGAGCTAACGGGTCAATACAAAGATTCAGCAACTCAGCCTCGCCCACCACATAAGATAAGATGGCATAACCTATGATAATGTCTTTTTCTAATGCCACCACACAATATTTTTTTGATTTGATATTTTGTTCAAATAGATTTTTCGACCATGGAAAATCATAACCTTGCATTTCAATGGCATGTATAAACGGAATATCGGCCAGCGTCATTTCGCGAAACGTGAGCATAATAAATCTCGAACAATTATTCTGGCAGTTGGAATGACAACAGTTGTTGCCACAGCACTTGCTTGGCTTGGGCGTTAGATAACAACTCATTGAGTGTTACATCTAGCTTCACATGAGGTAAATCGGCAGGGTAAAAATCACAGTCATTAAACACAAACACCTGTTTTTGCTCACACGCCTGTTGTAAACGCTCTATGTGAGATAATAAATATTTATTGGCAACATCAGCACCTTGATCCACATTTGGGCTATCAATCATAGGCCAAGAGAACACATTCACATGACGCGGTTTGCGTTTTTTACCTTGAATAAACTGGGCTAAATTGTGCACCAGCTTATGTTGTTGCGGCGTAACATTTACATCACCACTAATAAACCATACACCTGAACTGTAACACCAAAACTGAACATGAAACTCAAGCCGATTAACCTGAGTTGTCTCTGGCTGCGCCGCTTTTGGAAACGCTGGCGCAGGTATCGACGATGTTAACGCCGAATTCAAATTGGGCGCCGCCATTGGCGCTGGAGGTACAGACTGAGTAGGTGCCGGAACTTGGGTAACAGAAGGCGCTTGTTCATAAGCTTGCGCAGGCTCAGCCCTTTGTTCATTATACTGGGCCGGCGGCACGTCTTCATAATGAACAGGCGCAACAAATTCAGCTTCCGAATGGGCTACTGTGTTTGTCAGCTCTGGCTCAATGGCGCTTTGCTGCACAGGTAAATCTTTTGGCACCCAGACATCAATACCTAGGTGCTCAAGATAAGTTAACTGGGCAGCACTATATAACATTAGCGCTACACACCAGAAGTTTGAGGGTGGGCTTTATCGTTATTGTTCTCTAACAGGTTAAGTGCGTTGATATATGCTTTGGCTGATGCCACTAGAATATCAGTATCGCTGCCCAAACCATTTACAATACGACCGCCTTTTTCTAAGCGAACCGTCACTTCCCCTTGGCTATCAGTACCTTGGGTAATGGCGTTTACCGAATACAACTGAACATTCGCACCAGAATTAGCATTGCTTTCAATGGCTTTAAATACTGCATCCACAGGGCCGCTACCATCACTCTCAACTGTTTCTTCTTTACCATCAACAGCCAGTGTTAATTTAGCTTTTGGTGTTTCGCCGGTTTGGCTTAGTGCTTCTAGAGTCACCAATTGGTATTTTTCATCCATTGAGCGAGTGGCACTGACCAGCGCTTGTAAATCTTCATCAAAGATTTCGTGTTTTTTATCGGCCAACTCTTTAAAGCGCGCAAACGCTAAATTTAATTCTTGATCCGATTCAAAATTCACACCTAACTCTTCTAAACGTGAACGGAACGCAGCGCGGCCAGAGTGTTTGCCCATGACCATTTTATTTGCGCCCCAACCAACGTCTTCAGCACGCATAATTTCATAGGTTTCGCGGTGCTTTAACACACCGTCTTGGTGAATACCCGATTCGTGGGCAAACGCATTGGCACCCACAATGGCTTTATTTGGCTGTACAGGGAAGCCGGTAATAGTAGAAACCATACGGGAAGTAGGCACGATGATCTCTGTATTAATATTAGAGGTCACCTCAAATAAATCACTGCGCGTACGTACTCCCATAACAATTTCTTCAAGGGCCGCATTACCTGCCCGCTCACCTAAACCGTTTATGGTACATTCCACTTGGCGTGCACCATTGGCAACTGCCGCCAATGAGTTAGCAACCGCTAAACCTAAATCGTTATGACAATGCACAGAGAAAATAGCTTTGTCGGCATTAGGAATGCGATTTAACAAGGTTTTGATTTTATAACCGAACTCTTCCGGAATGGCATAACCCACTGTGTCAGGAATATTGATCGTACGTGCACCCGCATCAATAGCCGCTTCGATAATACGACATAGGAAGTCCATTTCTGAACGACCAGCGTCTTCACACGAGAACTCCACATCATCCACGTAACTACGGGCACGTTTTACCGCATATACGGCCCGTTCAACCACTTGGTCTGGTGACATGCGTAGTTTGTGCTCCATATGAATGGGGCTGGTAGCAATGAAAGTATGTATGCGTTTACGCTCAGCCGCTTTTAGCGCTTCTGCTGCGCGGTCAATGTCACCATCAACGGCACGGGCTAACGAACAAATAGTGCTATTTTTAACCGCTGCTGCCACTGCGGCAATGGATTCAAAGTCCCCAGGGCTAGCCGCTGCAAAACCTGCTTCGATCACATCCACACGCATTTTTTCCAACGCTTTACCAATGCGTACCTTTTCGTCACGGGTCATAGAAGCGCCCGGACTTTGTTCGCCGTCACGCATGGTGGTATCAAAAATGATTAGCTGACTCATGGTCACTCCTAATGTACACATTCTGATCAATAATTAAGCCTAATACACTGTTCAGAAGGGTTTGGAATCAATAAAAAATAATGAGGCAACTATAGCGCTAACGAGGGCAGATTTCCATGAGGGAAGCCCCAAAATAAGGGCTGCTGGCAAGGTTACAACGCAGTACAAAGCCATCGCTGCAGCGGGGATTTAGACGTGTGATGAAACTTTGCGTATAGGTAATAACTATTAATACTGAAAAAGCCAAGGAAACAACAGGTCAGTCTTGAAGTCACGCCTTCTTATCATTGGGTTTCACGCTGTGTGCATCGTGCATTTTTGTGTTGCACCAATGATTCTACACAACACAGCTATGAGCACCCCGTGCTTGGCTAGAGAACAGCATACACTCACCCTTGCCTTCGATATTGCGGCTTAAGCCACAAACTATTAAGACAGCCATTTCAGTTCGTTTAAATCTTCGCCTATCCGACGAATACAAAATCGGGAAAGTTAGTGCCTTCACTTACCCTACTTATTTGTGAGATACGTTTTTGCTTAATTGTATATT
>NZ_BAABWE010000005.1:0-234027 GCF_040371755.1 Oceaniserpentilla sp. 4NH20-0058 | reverse complement strand
ATCTTGTCGAGGTGGCGCATTCTACGCATATACTATTAAGAGTCAATCACTTTTGTAAAAGTTTTACAAAAGCCGTTGAATCAGGGGCTATACGTATAATCAGAGGGGATGCATGAAGATTAATCGCCCCAAGCTTGCTTGATGACAATGAATTCATCGGCGGGGACAGGTTTACTTAAGTAGTAACCCTGTACTAAATTGCAGTTCATCTCTCTCAATCTCTCAACGGTTGCAAATGTCTCTGCCCCTTCTGCCACAACGGTCAATGATAAGTTGTGCGCTAGGTTGATAATTGAGTTGACGATAATTTCATCCTGCTGGCTGATACACATATTTCTTACAAACATGATGTCTATTTTTAGGGTGTCTATTGGTAGCTGCCTTAAATAGATAAAGGAGGAATAGCCTGTACCAAAGTCATCTACAGATATACTCACGCCCATTTCATTTATGTTTTTTAATGTGTTTAAGGCTCGCTCGGGGTCAACCATTAATGCACTTTCTGTAATTTCAATTTCAAGCAAGTGTGCCGGTACCTGATATTCTTCTAACTTGGTTCTAATGAATTCAGGGAGATCTTCGTCTAGTAGGTTTCGTGTAGAAACATTCACAGATGTTTTTATGTTAATTCCTTGGGACTGCCACTCTTTTATTTGCCCCAAGGCTTGATCGATTACCCAGTGGGTCATATTTATAATGACATCACTCATTTCTGCTAGGGGGATAAACTCACTTGGTGCAATTAAACCTAGCTCCGAGTGCTGCCAACGAATCAAGGCCTCTGCTGAGTGTATCGTGTTTGTGTTTAAGTCTAATTTTGGTTGGTAGACTAAAAAGAACTCAGCATTTCTAAGGCCTTTATTCATATCAACCGTTAATGCTAGCCGCCTTGGGCTATTTTGATCCATTTCATTACGGTAATCTAAAATTCGTGAGTTAACTTTTTTAGCCTGATACATGGCGACATCAGCACAGCGTATTAAAGAGCTTGCTTCATCAGCGTCACTTGGGAAATAAGCTACTCCCATGGAACAGCCAATTTCAACATTAAGTTTACCTAAGTCAAACGGCTCTTTAAGTTTAGCGGCTATATCTTGCGCTAAGACCTGTACCTCATTTTGACTTTGCATTGCGGGGATAACGATGGCAAATTCATCCCCCCCCAGTCGAGCCAAAAAACCACGTTTATTGGCAATTATATCTCTAATTCTGGGTTCTATTTTTTTCAATAATACATCGCCATAGTGATGACCCAATGCATCATTTATTTCTTTAAAACGGTTGAGGTCTATTAGCAATAGCGCCATCTCAAAACCAAACTGATTGGCTTGGTCGATTTTTTCATCTAAATAATCATGCAGAGCAGACCGATTGGCAAGGCCAGTTAGTTTGTCGTGACGAGCTTCATGCTCTAGGTGTCGTATATGGTTTTTGCTGTCTGTAATATCACGGATAATTAACCACAAACGGCGAATTTTTCTATCTTCTATATCGGCCATGGCATTGCAGCTCAACCAAGCGATACCTCCCCCTGATTTTTGATGCGCCACTTCAATTACATCACTGCTGAATCCGCTTTCAAGTACATATCGCAACATGTGCTTAATGCTTTTTATAGAAAAGAATTTTTCTATGCTGGGTAAGCTTTCTAATTGAAAGAAATCAAGAAAAACAGAGTTCACTTCTGTAATTTGTGCATACTCTTTTAAACTGTTCCACTGCATATCAACACTTTCGTCTAAATGCACGTTAGGATGAACAACCAAATCAACAATAGCTTCGTTGCTACTTTCTATGATGGCTTTATATTGCTGAGTGCTTTGTTTTAGGAGTTCTTTATCATTCTGATGCTCTAATTCAGATTTCACTCGTAAGCTAAAGATCGCTAAAAAATCTAACAGTATTTCACTTAATGAGTCCCGCTCAAGAGAATCTGGAATGATTAGTAAAATAATACCTAGAGGTTGTCCTGAATCGCTTTTTAATGGCAGCACTGAGAATGTTGATAGTTCTGAGTGTTTTACAATTGATGGTACTTGATGTGATTTAAGTTGATCACTGGCATGCCAATTCCAATCATCATCTTGAAGTATGCTCGGATGAATATGAAACCGACCTTTTGGAATATTGGCACCGCCTTCATGGGTTATATAATCATATACTTCGTCATTCCCATTGTATGCGCCTACAAATAAGATTGAACTAGGAGCAAAGCTATGAATTAAACGTGTCATCTCTGTGATGTTATTTTTATTTTGTGCGTTTAAATCTTGAGCAATTTTTTGGATGAAGCTACCTTGTATCTTTGCCGCGGTGATATCTGTAATGATAAAGGCAATACTATTGGTGTTGGTGATGTTGTATTTATTAATCCAATAACCAAATCCATCACCATTTTCGTTATGCAACCAAATTTCTTGCTGATCTTTTGATAGGTCTAGCTCACCGAATGGATTGTCACTCTTATACTGAATTTGCAGCTGCTCATACAAATTATTTTTATAAATAATTCTTTCACCGTCCATTACCATGATCGCTATTGGAATGTTCTCATTAACTTTACGTAACCAATGCTCTCGAAGTTTTGCATTTGCGTGTTTACCTGCTACTTTCTCCGAAACATTAAAAGCGAATAAAATCGCGAATAAAAAGGTAGTAAAACTCAAAGTCTGAACGACTATGTCCAAACTTTCACCTGCCTTTATCCAATTGAAATGAGAGGCTAGTTGAAGAACGTGGGCACAAATTAAAAAGAAAAAGCCAATTCCAACAAGAAGTACGGCTGGTTTTCCAAGAAAAGGGATAAATCTATGGCGTGCATGAATCACCACAAACAAAATGGCAATTTGCGCAAAAAGACTAAAAACTAATAAAAAATCAATCCAAGACACGTGATCCCACCAAACTTAGCTATCCTTTAGGTATAGTTAACACTACCTTCGATAGCTATGGTTTAAGCTAAATTTGTATAAATAATATTATTACCAATAGTTATGAAAAACGAGTAATTAATGCCTTTCTTACCTATAGTGACAGTTTATTCTGTTTTAATAGTGTTCGTCATGCTTTATCGAACATTATCCGACCGTGATTCTACTAATCACTCTGACTCATTCGACAAAACCATCTCGCCTACTTCAAAGAATAACCGCGATGACTATAACTATTTAACTCTATTATTGATGATACTGTTCAGCTTGGCTGAATTAAATGGCGCCTTGGCACTATGGCTACATTGTATTGGTACTACATTACTCATCAGTACGATAGTAAGATGCATGGTTACCCAATCAAAATATGCTCAGTTTTTCTCTAATTTTTCTCATATTGCTCTTATCGTAGGGCTAGGTCTGATCAATTTATTACTATGCTGGCCTCATTTTTTTCGTATTTAAAATAGTTGCTGCTTAACTTTTCTCTCTCCCCTGCCACTCCATAAGTGCCATTCCCCGTCTTTGTTTATTAATTGCACACGTTTCTCAAATGGCCTACTTTGACTTTCTCTTGCTCTGCGCAACATACGATTCTCTCGCTTCTTAAGATTCACTTTGTCCAGCCACTTGGGCAAATCAACGGCATGCCAAGAAAGGTACACTTCACAAAAATATTCCCCAGATATATCAACAACCTGACTCACTTCAAAAATTTTATGCATTTTCGGACGGCCGTAGAAAATTCCTTGATCGCTGACGAGAGGGTTTTCTTGGTTATAACTAAACTTAAAACCACCCACGCTGACTTCTCTGGGTTCACCGTACATGATCTTATCCGCCATAAATCGCGTTTTTTCTTGTGAAACAAATCCAAGTTGCACCCAAGGCGTTAGGCTTTTAATCATGGCCTTATGTGTACGCTCCACTTCAATTGGCAAGTCAAACGGCTTATGAAACAACAAATTTTGCGCCAGCTCTCGGTCAAATACCTGCTGAATTTGATTATTACTCGGTTGAGCCGGTAGTAAATAAACTTCTGCTCCAACCAATACCGTTGCCCACATAACGCTCAACAGTACTGCTAGTACTCTCATAAACACTCCAAACCTCACCAATAGGTACCCCTCTCTAATACTAGAACAAGACCTCTGGTTTAGCCGTCATCAAATGGTAAAAGCTTTGTCACTTGGTTGTCATTTGATCAGCTTAATTTGCTTAAAACGTTACAGGAGCATCAACATGAATCAAGCAGCTAAGTTACAACCAATTACACAGGAAGTGTCACTGAGCGCTCACATCACTAATGACCCGATGGATATTCAAAGCGCATTTGAATTACGCCATCAGGTGTTTACTCAGGAATTTGGTGCCGAACTTCACTCTGAAGAACCAGGCATCGATAAAGATGAGTTTGATGAGTATTGTTATCACTTGGTAGTAAAAGAACAGCATTCACAAAGAGTGGTGGCATATAGCCGCATCATCACCAGTGATATGGCGCGTCAGCATAATGGATTTTACACCGCTGGTGAATTCAAGCTTGACGGTATTATGGATGAATCAAAACGTTATATGGAAATTGGCCGCACCTGTGTAAGCGATGATCATAGAAGCGGAAGTGCCATTGCATTGTTGTGGGGGCAAATCGGTCAGTTCATGTTGGAGCATAATATTGATTGCTTGATTGGTTGTGCCAGCATCCCATTCATTAATGGTTCTCGCCAGACTCTTGCAGTCATTGACTACCTAAGAACCAAACATTTCACCGATGCCTCTAAGCGCGTTATTCCAAAACACACCTTGCCACAAGTACAAAATGACATGGACGGTAAACATCTTGTACCAGCATTACTAAAAGCCTACCTACGCATGGGCTGTAAAGTTTGTGGTGAAGCCCACTGGGATAAGGCGTTCAACGTGGCAGATGTAATGGTTTTATTAGAAAAAGAAAACATCAATATGCGTTATTTGAAACACTTCTTGCGTGCATAAAAAGGACTTGCCATGCTAACTATTCTGACAGCGCCGATACGTGTGGTTATTGGCTTTATGACATTAGTAATCATGATGTTTAATGCCATTATCATTTACTTAGTGATTAACAATGAGGTTAAGCGCAAAGAAATGATTGAAATCTGTCAACGCCACTTATGTCGTTTATTGCTGGTGTGCTTGCACGTGGAAGTACATTACATTGGCCAAGTGGATAAAAATGCGAGGATTTTCGTTTCAAACCATATATCTTGGTTAGATGCCCTGCTATTTATGCCTGCACCTCGTCTGCGCTTTATTGCTAAGTCAGAGGTTAAAAACTGGCCGATACTTGGATTATTAGCACAACTACTGGGTACGGTATTTATTCGTCGAGATAATAAGTTTCAGGTTTATCGTTCATTACCTAATGCACAAAGACACATACAAGATGGTGATAACCTAATGGTATTTCCAGAAGGTACGACAACCATTGGAGTTAAAACTAATACATTTCGACCGATGATGTTCGAAGTAGCCGTACGGGAAAAAAGTTTTGTTCAGCCTGTGGCCATTCGATATTGGAATCATAAAAAAAACATCAGCCAAACTACACCATTTATTGATGATGACGGTATTTTTATGAGCATTATGGCGCTTCTATTTGAACGCAAAACCATTGCCCATGTGCATTTTTTACCTGCTATGGATGCCTCAAAATTAAATAGAAAAGTCATGGCAGCTCACAGCCAGCAAAATATCCAATCCATTTTGAATCAGCCATATAATCACCCTAAGCACGCTGAAGGAGTGGTGCAAAGCTCCCAAGTGAAGGCTTAATTAAAGTAATGGCCCCTACCGAGGTGCGGGGTCAAAATAAAACATCTAGCCTATGACTTCTCAAGTGCGCCCGTACATATGCCCTTCGCTAGTACAATAAAAACTATGTGGGCACTCATTTTGGTGACAGCTTGAACTTCATAGTTGACCCTTTTCTTATACTACTGGTCATGATCCAGTTACGAAAAGAGTACATTGGGTGGGATAAATCAGCTCAGATAGGGGTTATTAGTCCTAGAACAGGCACTGTAACCACCCACTTTGAAGTAACTCAGGCTCAATTTGAAGTTGATGTGGTCAATGATAACGGCAAGCTTATCGCAAAAGCCTTAAAAACCCTCTATATACGAAACAAGCCTAAAAAGTAGCCTAAAAATGGACCGGCAACCTACCAAGATGGCAAAAGCAGGCTAGACTGAAAGACATCACAAACGATATAGAGCCCACCAAATGAGCATCAGTATTTCTCAAGCAACCGTGTTTATTGAAGAGCTATTAGCTGTTTTAGAAGACGTATATTGGGAATGCAGCACCATGGACTTGAAGAACCAATGCTTTAATGCCGTACGGTTACTACAAACAGAGTTAACTGAACTGACCAAGGTTTCTGTGCAGGATCATCACTATGAATATGAAATCATTGCCTACCAAGACAATACCGTCTTAGAAACCTTAAATAATTTAGATCACCTACTGAAAAGTTCGGTGCTACGCACCCGTACTGAGGCCAACCTTAAGCCTCTATTTGCTCAGGCTATGGAAGTATTTTCACATTAACGCTAAAAGATTTCAGCGTCTAACTTCTTGCTAGCACTTGCATCCCATTTTGCTTGATTACGACCGTTTTCTTTTGCGTTATAGAGTGCATCATCTGCGTTTTTCTGCCACTGGCTTAGATTGCGAGTATCATTTGGCAGCACACAGGCAATACCGATACTGACGGATACTCGGCCAAGGGGAGTATCGTCATTAAGAATATTTTTTTCGAAAACAGCTTCAATAATTTGATTCGCTACGAACTGAGCGCCCAATAAAGGTGTATCAGGCAATATTACCGCAAACTCTTCTCCGCCAATTCTAGCTACCACGTCATGTGGGCGCACTGCAGAGGCTTGAAATACCTGTGCTAATTCCCGTAAACACTGGTCCCCAGCTAGATGGCCATAGCTATCATTAAATCGTTTGAAAAAATCCACATCAATGAGTAACAAGCTGCATTGCGACTTCTGACGCTTACCTTGACGCCAAGCAATGTCTAATTCTTGATCAAATTTTCGGCGATTAAATAATCCCGTCAAAGCATCCGAAACAGATAAGCTTTCTAATGCTTGAACATACGTTAATCGCTGAATATGCGTCGAAAGTCTTAACAGCAGTAAGTCAACTTCATCCGGATAGGTGAAAAACTGAGCACCGTGAATCAAAACCGCCTGCTCTTTATAGGGTAAGTAATCTTTTTCGATTACAACCAACTCACAGGGCAGTGGTTCCCCTAATTGTTTATGGTATTCAAACGCTGGCCAATCCCAAATCTGGAAATCTGCCAGTTCGCTCGAAGGTACTTGTACAAGGCCAGCACAATCTTTTACCCATTGTGTTATCGGTCGGGCTAATTGAGCGTCTCCCATTTCTAGGTATACGCTAAAGCCTTTATCCTTATACTTGCTAAGCGAATCCATGCACGTTCCTATATAAAGCAGGTAAAGCAATGTGGAGGGTGAGTTATTACGAGCCGTACTTTACCCCAAAAGAGTAAGTGAAGAATACGCTAACCCCTACCTAATAATAAAAAAATCTAAGAAAATGAAATACTTACCTAGTTTCTTTAAACATACTACAATACACGCCATAAATTTGAACATATTTTAAACAGAGGCTCTCATGGCACTGGTTTATTCCACTGAAAGCGGCCGCTTATGTGAAGGCTGCGAGTACCCAATTAATCAATGCTGCTGCCAAGCAAAACAAGCACCAGAAAATGATGGTGTGATACGAGTGCAACGGGAAAAAAAAGGCCGCGCAGGTAAAACCGTTACGGTTATTAGTGGTCTTCAAGGTGACAAGAAAGTATTAAGTGATTTGTGTAAAAAGGTCAAAAAACGTTTTGGCTGTGGTGGCGCTGTTAAAAATTGGAATATTGAACTTCAAGGGGACCTAGCCGAGCAAAGTGTGAAATATCTGGAAGAATTAGGCCACAATGCCAAGCAAAGTGGTGGTTAATTACTCTATTTAATTCATTAATAGGCTAAAATGTAACAAATACATCACATGGAGGCGACAATATGGAACTCACTGTCAACATGCTAGGTTGGTTGGGTCGCCCTAAAAAAGCGGTCAATGCCCAAATTATTAAATTCAATCGGTTTAATGTGACCTTTAATAGCCGATGCAAATTGAAACCTGATCAGTTGATATTAATTAATATCGCACAAGGCACTCATACTATCCGTGAAGTCAGTGCCCGAGTTGAAAATTGCGAACGCTGCGGCCCTCACTATCAAACCCAAGTACGCTTTGTACTTGAACGTCCTGACAAACAACCATATCGTGAAGCGATTACAATTTTAAAAGCCATTGAGCTAGGCATGCCCGCCTCTATTCGAGCACCGCTACACATGCAAGCCTCTTAACCATCAGTTAAAGGAATGAATTGTCACTATGCCGCAAAATATTTTAGTCCTAAATTGTGGGAGCTCTTCATTAAAATTTGCGGTTATCCAGCCATCAACCGACACCTTTGTTTTGCAGGGTTTAGCCGATCGCCTCAATAGCCCACAAGCACACTTAGACTACGAATTAAATCAATCAAAACAGGCACAATCCCTAGCCGATAACACTCACCAAGGCGCTATTGCGGCTGTTATCCAAGTGCTCGCGGACAATCAACTTCTGAATACATTACTTGGCGTGGGTCACCGTGTTGTACATGGTGGCGAAGCTTTCAGTAAGTCTCAATTAATTCAGCAAGAGAGTTTAGCCAAGTTGGAGTCCTTGAGTCATTTAGCTCCACTGCACAATCCAGTAAATATTCTAGGTATGAAAGCCATATTCTCACTGCTGCCCGAGATACCTCAAGTAGCCGTGTTTGATACTGCTTTCCATCAAACATTGGGCGAAAGTGCCTTTTTATATGCTCTACCTTATGAGCACTATCAACAACACGGTGTTCGTCGCTATGGCTTTCATGGCACAAGTTATCGTTATGTGAGCCAAGAAGCGGCTACACGATTAAACAAGCCCGCAGAAGAGTGCCATTTTTTGATTGCACATTTAGGCAATGGCTGCAGTGCATGTGCGGTTAGAAACGGACAGAGCGTTGATACATCAATGGGATTAACCCCCTTAGAGGGGCTCGCTATGGGCACCCGAAGTGGTGACCTTGACCCCGGATTATTGCCTTTTTTATGTGAACGCTTAAATCTGCCATTAGCTGATATTATGAGCATTCTTAACAAACAAAGCGGCTTATTAGGGCTATCAGGCTTAAGTAACGATATGCGTGAAATTCAACAAGCTGCGCAACAAGGACACATTCAGGCAAACCTAGCCATTGAAGTATTTGCGTTTAAGATTGCCCGCTACCTTGGCGCCTTAGCGGTTTCTCTGCCCAAAATCGATGCGCTGATTTTTACAGGGGGCATAGGTGAAAATGACCGTCTTACTCGCTCATTGGTATTAGAGCACCTAACCATTTTGGGCTTTGAAATTGACGGCGAATTGAATCAAACTAACGGCAACCACATTGGCCAAATCACCACTCAAGACAGCACCCTATCACTAGTGGTTGCCACCAATGAAGAATTAATGATCGCCCAAGATACACTTTCAATTATTCAATAGGTTTCACACACGGGTTAAAAGGATCCTTCATGCATCAGCACACCTTTTTTATTGCCCCTACCGAAATGGGCACAGGATTAACATCCATCACCTTGGGAATAATCCGTGCATTAGATCAACTGGGATTAAAAGTTGGTATATGTAAACCCATAGCCCGCAGTGAACAGGATCAACAACACAGAGCCATCGACTTAATCACATTGGCTAGTGGCATCAAACCGCCAAAAGCCATTAGCTTAGCTCAAGCTCAAAACATGATTAGTAATGGTCAACAAGACCGACTCATGGAAGAAGTCATCGGTATGCAACGTAAAGTGCGTAAAGAAGTTGATGTGGTCATCATTGAAGGAATTGAGCCAGATCGAAGCGAGCCATTCACTGCCAAATTAAATGTGGAAATGGCAAAAACATTAGATGCTGAAATTATCTTAGTAACCGCACCCAAGTCTCGTGATATAGCCGCATTAAATGAACACTTAAATATTGCCAAAGGTTTATTTGGTGGCGATAAAAATCCCAATTTACTTGGCTGCATTATCAATAAAATTAATGCACCGAATACCAGTTACTCGCCGCTTAAAACATCCTTGAATATTGATATTTCAGACCAAGAAGTTAAAAACACCTCCTTTAGTAATTTTGAATCAGAGCACTTTAAGATCTTAGGGCTTATCCCTTGGGACGCTACCCTTATCGCTCCAAGAACCCAAGACATTGCAAACTACCTTAATGCCAGCATTCTTAATCCACAAGGTTTAGAACATTCCCGAGTACAAAGAATCAGCCTGTGTGCCAGAACCGTACCGAATATGGTATCGGACTTACTCCCCGGCACGCTTGTGGTCACACCGGGTGATCGTGAAGATATTTTATTAGCCACGGCTATGGCTTCTCATAATGGAGTGCCGTTATCAGGGTTGCTATTAACCAGTAATATAGCGCCGGATGAACAAGTCATGAACTTAGTGAAGCCTTCATTGAGTAAACTGCCTATTTTATCCGTAACATCCGATACCTTTGAAACTGCATCCTTATTATCGCATATGCCCGACGGCGTAAAAGCCGACGACCCAGACAGGGTTGAATCCATCATGAACCATATGGCAGCTCATATTAATGGGCAATTTTTAAAAGATCGTTTGCAACTAGATATCAAAGCTCGATTAAGCCCCGCTGCATTTCGTTATCAACTGGTACAAATGGCGCAAGCAGCCAACAAACGAATTGTACTCCCAGAAGGGGAAGAACCAAGAACCATTCAAGCCGCTGTCATATGCCAAGAGCGTGGAATCGCTCAGTGTATATTACTAGGAAAGAAAGACATCATAGAGCAACAAGCCACTAGTTTAGGAGTCACGCTGCCCAAAGGGCTGACAATCTTAGAACCTGATCATATCCGCAACCAATACATTGAGCCAATGGTGGAAGTACGCAAACACAAACACTTATCTGCACCAATGGCTGAAGCACAACTAGAAGACACAGTTGTGCTAGGCACCATGATGTTAGCACTGGATGAAGTAGATGGTTTGGTCAGTGGCGCAATACACACTACCGCCAATACCATTCGCCCTGCACTTCAGTTAATTAAAACCGCACCGAATGCCAAATTGGTTTCATCAATTTTTTTCATGTTATTACCAGAGCAAGTTATGGTATATGGAGATTGCGCCGTTAACCCTGATCCAAGCGCTGATGAACTAGCAGACATTGCCTTACAAAGCGCACATAGCGCCAAAGCATTTGGCATAGAACCAAAAGTCGCCATGATCAGTTATAGCACAGGGACATCAGGTAGCGGCAGCGATGTGGAAAAAGTCAGAAGTGCCTGCGAACTTGCTCACACCAAACAACCAGATTTAATACTTGATGGCCCACTTCAATACGACGCTGCCACTACTGCAAGTGTGGCCGCCTCTAAAGCGCCAAATAGCAAAGTAGCAGGCCAAGCCAATGTGTTAATTTTTCCAGACTTAAACACCGGCAATACCACTTACAAAGCCGTTCAACGCAGCGCCAATGTAGTGAGTATCGGCCCCATGTTACAAGGCTTGGCAAAACCGGTGAATGATCTCTCCCGCGGCGCATTGGTAGAAGACATTATTTACACCATTGCCCTCACCGCTATTCAAGCCACCCAAAAATAGCCCCTCGAAAAACCGCTTTAGGGATTAACTTAAAGCGGGCATCACGTATACTAAGCGGAAAAAATAATCACTGAGTTCTCCTATGTTGAATTTTCTGCCTAGTCCTTTAGTAGGATTAATCGCTGGAACATTACTGATATGTAACGTAATGATTTGGTGTAGCTTACTGCTCATTTTCGCCCTAATTAAAATTTTGATTCCAGTTAACACCATTCGTAAATGGATTAACCCCTTGCTGACAAAAATTGCAGAAGCTTGGATTTTTGGAAATTCCACATGGATGAAAATCACACAAAATACCCAGTGGGACGTCCAAGGTGTTGAACATTTAAATTACAAAGGCTGGTACTTGGTAAATGCCAATCACCAATCCTGGGTTGATATACTGGTACTTCAACACGTATTTAATCTTAAAATACCCTTCTTGAAGTTTTTTCTAAAACAAGAACTCATCAAGGTTCCCGTCATGGGATTATGCTGGTGGGCATTAGACTTCCCGTTCATGAAGCGATTCAGTAAAGACTATTTAGAAAAGCATCCGGAAATGAAAGGCAAAGACTTAGAAACCACCCGCAAAGCCTGTGAGAAATTTCAGCAAATGCCAACCAGCGTCATGAATTTCTTAGAAGGAACCCGTTTCACTCAGTCTAAACATGCTAAACAGCAATCTACTTATCAGCACCTATTGAAACCCAAAGCCGGCGGCATCGCATTTGCCATCAACGCCATGGGGGATAAGTTTGATAGTCTTTTAAACGTGACTATCGTATACCCAGATGGCATTCCCACATTTATGGATTTCTTATTAGGGAAAGTAAAAAAGATTATTGTCCGAGTGGAGAAGAAACCGATACCTGCGCATTTCTCACAGCACGATTACAACAATGACCCTGAATTTCGTGCCCAGTTTCAACAATGGACACACGAACTATGGTTAGAAAAAGATCAAACAATTCAAAATCTGCTTAATGGCCAGCCTCATCAGCCATTAACATAACTTAAGGAAAAATCATGCAAGTTTACGACGACATCAGTTTATCCATCGGTAACACACCATTAGTTCGCTTAAAAAAACTCACCAAAGCTAATATTTTATTAAAAATTGAAAGCCGCAACCCTGCCAACTCAGTGAAATGCCGCATTGGTGCCAACATGATTTGGCAAGCCGAAAAAGATGGTTTTCTAAAATCGGGAATGGAAATTGTTGAGCCAACCAGTGGTAATACAGGCATAGCACTTGCGTTTGTCGGTGCAGCGCGCGGTTATCAAGTTACTCTCACTATGCCAGAAACCATGAGCATTGAGCGTCGTAAAGTCATGAAAGCACTAGGTGCAAACATTGTCTTAACCGAAGGTGCAAAGGGCATGCGCGGTGCAGTTGAAAAAGCTCAAGAGTTACTTGAAGCCTCCCCCGATACCCGCTTCATGCCTCAACAATTTAATAATCCTGCAAACCCTGCCATCCACGAGCAAACCACTGGCCCTGAAATATGGAATGACACTGACGGCACTATTGATGTATTAGTAGCAGGCGTAGGCACGGGCGGCACCATTAGTGGCATTAGCCGTTACATTAAAAACACACAAGGCAAAGCGATTACCAGCATTGCGGTGGAACCAGAAGCATCACCCATTATTTCTCAAGCACTCAAAGGTGAAAGCATTTCCCCTGCCCCCCATAAAATCCAAGGCATCGGCGCTAACTTTATCCCTGAAAATTTAGATTTATCCGTTGTGGATCAAACCCAAGCAATCAGTAATGAACTAGCCATTGAAACTGCGCAAAAATTAATGAAAGAAGAAGGGATTCTAGCTGGAATTTCTGGCGGAGCAGCGGTTGCTGCTGCATTAAGAATATCTGAACAAGCTGAATTTAAAGATAAAACCATCGTGGTTATTTTACCAGATAGTGGTGAGCGTTATTTATCTACCATCTTATTTGATGGTTTATTCAGTGCCAATGAAGGCGCATAAGTAAGTCATAATTAGGGTGACACATTAAGTGTTACCTTAGTTATTCACACCTAGAATCATTTCAAACAAAAGTGTAATCGCCGGCGTAAGCTCATATTCGTTTTCTCTTGGCCAAGCTAGCTCAGGTACTACCTCAACAAATAAATGCTGAGAAAACACTTTACGTCGATAACTTAATGAAAGCACAGTGTCACTAACTTTTGAGTAGTCTTGAGTATCACCAAAAAAAGATAAATCCAGCAATAGAGCCGAGCGTGAACTGAGCTCATGAAATATGGAAAAGCTAGTATCTAAGTTAGCGTAATCATCACTTAATAAGTAATCTGCGTTAAACCCCATACGAAAATGATGTTCAATGTCTAGCGGTCTAAGTGCGCTTGCACTAAATCGAGATCCCCACTCTTCATCCGTTCGCCAAGATACGGTTTGAACCAATCGTGTTTTCCATGAATCAAAATAGTCTGTACGCCGAGCACGAACACGGGAGAAAAAAACAGGCTCTCCAGACCAGCGAATACCGTTATCAAAACTCGTATTCCAGTTTTGCCCTTTATCTACCTCAACCCTAATGGCTGTAGAATATGTGACATTTTCTGTGGTACCTAAAACATTGGTTTCTTTATCATTATCTTCATCCTCATCCGTTTCAAGCAACAGTTTAAAACGATCACGGGTACGGGGTAGAACTAATCTAAGGTTTAAGCCAACCCGATAATCAGGATCAACACCGTCTTCACGGCGGCTACTGAAAAATAAACGACCATTACTACCTGATGACTCATCTTCAACGGACTCTTCATCAAAGAATGCCCCCATAAAAAAGGAATCCACCCTATCGTTTAGAGACTCCACATAATCCGATGCAACCGCTTGGCTCCAATCGAAAAATTCGATACTGGTGTAATCGTTCACTTCAGCGTGATCATCTGTTACTTCAAATAGATGATCCGGCGCGGCAGGCTCATTGCCTCCCACTCCTGCTTCTACCGGTGCCGCTAAGCACACACGATAAAAGTAAATTAATATGAAAAAACAAACAACAAAACGCAATATTAGCTCTCTACTTTTACTGGGTCGTGATGAATTAGTATTTCTGAATGAGGGTAAGATTCTTTAATTTTTTTCTCGATTCGATCACCAATCTCATGGGCTGACCATAATGCTAGGTTTTCATCGAGTTCTAAGTGAAATTGAATAAATAACTGAGGACCAGATTGGCGGCAACGAACATCATGACAACCTTCAGGACCAACTTCTTGACCTACTAACTCATCAATGATCTTTTCGACTTCAGGTAAATGTTCGTCCATGAGCTCTTTAAAGGCTTTATTTCCAACATGCCACGCGTTCACACATAAAAACACACCAATACCGATGGCCATTACTGAATCAAGCCAATACCAACCAAAGCCTATTAACGCCATAGCAATCAGTACCGCGCCATTCATCAGTAAATCTCCTTGATAATGTAAGGAGTCGGCTTCCACAATGAGGGATTTAGATTTAGAAATTACATATTTTTGGAAGGTAACCAAAGCCAGAGTCAATACAATGGCTAATACGCTTACGGCAATCCCTATATGGCTATTCACCATTTGGCGATTATCTAACATCACATCAAAGCTATTTAATACTAAAACAACCGCCGAACCCACCATGAAGGCTGATTGCGCCAATGCAGCAATGGATTCCAATTTGCCATGGCCAAATTTATGGTGATCATCCGCCGGAATTAAGGCATAGCGCAATGCGATGAAGTTAATTAAAGAGGTAACACCATCCAACATGGAATCTAATAGAGAGCCTAATAAGCTCACTGAACCTGTTGACCAATATGCCCATGTTTTAGCCAAAATAAGGACCAGTGCTACAATCACGCTAGCAATAGTGGCTTGTCGGCTTAAATGTGCGTAATCAGACATACAAATTCCTTATTCAAACAACTCTAGCATATTACCTACAGCCCAAGTATATATGCACCTGATTAACTTTTAGGCAGATCAAATGGCATCAACTATACTCAAACTAATTGACGATATTTGGGGTCATTATGCCACTAGAACTAAAAGATCTCACGGTACTTCTAATTGAGCCATCTTCTACACAAAGTAAGTACCTACTTAATGTATTATCTGAGCAAACCATAGAAAAAGTAGATGTGTGTTCTACTGGGCTTCAAGCCCTTGCAACAGCTCAAAAACAACAGCCTGACCTCATTATCAGCACCATGTATTTAGACGATATGAACGCCATAGAACTGTTAAAACATCTGCGCCAAGACGAAGCAACGCAAGATTTAAATTTCATGCTGGTCTCAAGTGAAACTGACATGAAGATGCTTGATGATATAAAACAAGCCGGAGTATTAGCCGTTTTACCTAAGCCGTTTGATAAACGTGATTTATCAACGGCTTTAAACGCTGCCCGAGACACCATTGAAGTGGACCAAATCCAACTCAATGACATCGACATAGATTCCCTAGTAGGCCTAATAGTTGATGATTCAAAAACGGCTCGCCGTCATGTATTAAAGCTATTAAATGCCTGTGGTATTGAGAACACTTTTGAAGCTGAAAATGGCCTTGAAGCCATTGAAATTTTAAAAAGTGAAACCGTAGACTTCATTATTAGTGATTATAATATGCCTCACATGAACGGTGAAGAATTGGCCAACTATCTACGGCAATCTGAATATTCTTACTTGCCAATACTTATGGTCACCAGCGAACAAGATAGCAGTCGCTTGAGTGCTGTTCGACAAGCTGGGGTATGTGCGTTATTTGACAAAACCATCGGTCCTGCTTCATTAAAAGATGCCTTACGGGCTGCATTGAACAGCTAAAACCCAATCTAAAGTACAAACATTAGGGTGAGTTACTGAATGCGCAGCTCTTTCATCATTTGAGAGCATGCTTGTTCTTTGCTTTGCGCTTCTACAATATGGGACTGTTGATTAGCAGTCACCAGTAATAGCTTTGGCTCCATCCATCTTAAAAAATAGCCTTGTGTCATATTTTGCTCTAATACCACACAATCACTTTTGCTAAACCATGAATACGCCCAAGTCACGGCTACCAAAGCAATGGTGACAATACCAAATGGCAGCGCTTTTTTATTCCCCATCATGCTTTAAAGCCTCTATGTTTAGCTCCACTGGTTTCGCATAGTATTCAACAATTTTTTTCTGAATATCACTTGGCACACCTTTAAAGCGTTTTTTCCATTTACTTGCTTCAGGTGTAGAAGATAATTTGCTGCCATTTAATAATTGATAAGCAATATGGTTATTTTCAAATAACCGATATTGACTATGAATTGTTGTATCTATCGCATCACTCCACTGTTCGGGTGAATTCGTATCAAGCTGCAACGGCGCACCAAAGTTTAACGCTACTCGCCCTTTTTTGCCCTGTAACCCTTTTACAATGCTGCGGAAGTCTTCATCTTGGGATTTCTCGTAACGGCCAAACTGCGCCAATGCATGACGCTCTTTTGCTTTATCAATATCACATGGGTCCCACTCATAACAAATGGAAACGGGAACAATGCCCAAAAAGTCCATGCTCTGCTTGAACTCCCAGCCAAGTTTACGCCCAGCCATATGCATCATTTTTAATACAGCCGTATCAGTGATATCCATGCCATCTTTGGCTCGGCCTTCTTTCTGTGCAATCCACACATGTTGCTTGCCTTGAATGCAATGATGAATATATTCAGATAACTCTTGTACCGCTTGTAATTTTTCACGTCGGCCAGAAATTGAGCGTTTCACCACAAAGCTCTTGTTTAGTCGCATCAATTTCGCCACAAACTGGCGGCTTAGTAAATTATCGCCTATGGCCACTTTGCTGGTACTTAAACCGGCTTTTAAAAGTGCGTAATTCACCAGCAATGGGTCCATGGCGATATCACGATGATTACTGACAAAAACATAGGTTTTTTCAGGGTCTAATTGATCAATCCCTGTAATCGAAAAGTCATCAATTGTTTTATCAAGTAACTTTTCAACATGAGGGGCCAGCTTTGCCTGCCAAGACTGAATACTATCAATGGCATTAAAGTGCCGACTTAACCCTGCTTGGATCCGTTGCTGTGTCCATTTAGGTAAAAAACGGTTCAAGTACGGAAACTTATTTTGGGCTAAAAAGCTTAGAAATTCGCCATCTTCTAATAACGAACTCAGGACATCACTTACTTCATGGTCGTGATAGGCACGAATATCATCAAAGGACTGCATACTCATGACTCTGAACTCATATTTTGACTGTGCTGCATAAACTGTTGTGACCAATATTCCGCTTGAGAGCTATCTTCTAGCAGCCCAAGCCCACCTGTTTGATAGGCTTTACTTAAACGTAATGCAGCCATTGCATTACCCTGTTTAGCTGCCGCTAAATACCAGCGAACAGCAAGAGATTTTGTTTCAGGTAAAATCACTTGAGATTTCACCAAAGTCTCAGCATATAAAAACTGAGATTGCGCATCACCGCATTCAGCCTGACGAGCCAATAGAGCGACACCTGCACGCTTGTCTAATACATCAACACCGCGGTATGCCAATAGCACTGACATTAGTTTCTGCGCTTTGCCATGGCCTTTATGGCTGGCTCGTTGTAACTGTTTCATCGTAAAATCATGAAGAAGGCGGTGCCAACCCGCTATTCCAGAACGATACAAAATAGACCCAAATCCATACTGTAGGGCCCCAAGCATGTTGGATTTTAAGTTATTGTTCGATTTCATCCAATTACCTTACAAATCCACTGGTTTTTCTTATGGCCACCATGTGGGACAATGCATCTTTGCCTTATCTTCATTTAGGAGAAGTTTGTGTCCGTCGATTCATGGCAACCTGTCAAACCACCAAGCCAGCTTTCACAAGCTCAATTAAATCAACTATTTACTATTTCCCAAGGCCAACCAAAAGAGTGCGACTTTACCTCAGAATTGGAATTTATTCAGCCATTAGCGCACTTGGATAAGAAAATTTGGGAAGAAATCGCCGATTCTTTGGATCAAAACCAACAAATCAACTTAATTGGGTTATTCACCCTTGCCGAAGAACAAGGAAATTGGTATCTGGGAGAAAAGTCACCCGTTATTCCACTGTTCAAAGCCCTGCGCCGGCAACATGGCATAGATAAGCCCTTAGTCAAATGGGTAAAAAGCCACACCCAAAACAAATTTTTGCCATTTGGCCCCTTATTGTAAGCCCCTAACATTTATGGGGCCTATTAAAGCCCCATGCTATTTTGATAACCCTTCTCACATAAAAACCTTTGCACCACCTTGTGCTAGATAGCTTATTCCTGCCAATTTAAGTCTCTGCTCATCATATGAGTTCTACTTCAAATAAAACCTTGATCTTGGGCTATAGTTTAATGAAACACATACGCTAGAAGCACTAATGGCAAGAATTTTAATCGTTGATGATGTCCCTGCTAACCTTCAAATCCTCAATGTACACCTGACGGATGAAGAGTATGAGGTCATCGAGAGTCAATCAGGTCAGCATGCTTTAGAGGTATTAGCAAAAGACCCTGAACTAATCGACCTTGTCTTGCTCGATGTCATGATGCCCGTTATGAGTGGACTGGATGTGCTCGCCCAGATCAAGCGCAACCCTCTAACCGAACATATCCCTGTTATATTAGTAACCGCCAATGCCGATGACCAAAAAGTCGCTGAAGGGCTGGACATGGGTGCCTTTGACTACATTATCAAGCCCTATAGCCTAGTTGTTTTACTAGCCAGAGTCAGAGCGGCCCTCAGAGAAAAAGAGCGGCAAGACCTTTTGGAAAAGTGGGCCACCACCGACCCTCTCACCGAGCTTATGAACCGCCGCCACTTCTTTGAGCTGGCCGACCGTGAACTAGAACAAACTCGCCGATCAAGTCGGCCTCTGTCGTTTATCATGGTGGATATCGACTACTTCAAACAAGTAAACGATGTTCATGGCCACCTTATAGGTGATGCGGCATTAATCAAACTGGCGGAATTATTAAAAGATCAACTCAGAAAAGTCGACTTTTGCGGGCGCTATGGCGGTGAAGAATTTGTCCTTTGCCTTCCTAATACCCCTGCTAAAGGGGCGTTTGAAGTGGCTGAGCGCATTCGAGATGCTCTCGCACACATAAAAATAGATACCCCAAAGGGAGGTCCCCTCACCTTCACCATTAGCTTAGGAATTGCTCAAAATAACAATGACAACAAAGTAGAAGATATTCTCAAACGAGCCGACAAAGCCCTATATGAGGCAAAAGAATCAGGCCGCAACCAAACTAAAACCGCAAACTAACATCAAATAGAATCATTGGTCGTGACGCCTTTCATAATGGGTTAGAATCCCCGTTTTACTCTATAAGACAGACTACCGTGAACAAAGAAAAAGCCTTCAACCGAATTGCCAGTGCCACTATTAAAGCGTTAAAGGAACAAGCCGAGATGGGTAAGGTCAATGCTAAGACCACTGAAACGGTCTATCAAGCCATCGAAACTGCCTTCAACAAAGAATACATGGCTTTATTCGAAAAGCTTGATGACAGCAAAACCGCTTTAGAGTTTATTGCCAATGGGCAAGATTTAAACATAGAACAGGCAACCAAGCTGGCTCAACAAACCCTGAGCAAACTTGCTGCTAAATAAGGAGTATTCATGCCATCACGCAATCGCACGTTTTTCTTTGCCATCTTTTTGGCGATTGTATTTAGCTTCTTTCGCGGCACTTTTGATCCTCAGCCGATTTCCAGTAGCCAAGACACCAAACAGTACCGCTATCTCACCTTAGAGAATCAACTTCCGGTACTACTGATCAGTGATGACAAAGCTGATCACGGTGCAGCCAGCTTAGACGTGCACGTAGGCAGTTTACAAGATCCCCAACACCGCCCTGGCTTAGCCCATTTTTTAGAACACATGCTATTTTTAGGCACTAAAACCTACCCAACTGCAGGTGACTACCAAAGCTACATTAGCCAACATGGCGGAAGCCATAATGCATTTACCGCAGCGGAACACACCAACTACTTCTTTCAAGTGAATTCAGACAAACTTGAAGGCGCACTGGATCAATTTAGCCGTTTTTTTTACGAGCCATTATTTACCGAAGAATACGTTCAACGCGAAAAAAATGCCGTTAATAGTGAGTATCAATCAAAATACCGAGACGACTATCGCCGCATTCAATACGTGAATAAGGCACTAATGAATCCACAACACCCTGCCAGCCACTTTGCAACAGGCAGCTTAGATACCCTAAGCGATAACGATACCAGTAACGTACGAGACGACCTTATTCAATTCTATCAGCGTTATTACAGTGCAAATCTAATGACACTAGTGATATACGGGCCTCAATCCTTAAATCAATTAGAAAACTGGGCAACAACACTGTTCAGCCCAATCAACAACTCCCAAGCAAGCATCGACAACTATCCAAGTGAGTTATATAGCGAATTACCACTGGATGTCTCTGTTGTACCGGTTAAACAATTACTCAACTTAAACTTTGTGTTCCCATTAAACGATGGCGTAAGTGACTACAAGAAAAAGCCCACTCAGTATATTGGCCACCTGTTAGGCCATGAAGGTGAAGGCAGCTTATTAGCTTGGCTAAAACAAAAAGGTTGGGCTGAGGGGCTGGGTGCTGGCGTTGGGAACACCATGAAAAATAACAGCACATTACAAGTGAACATCAGCCTGACGGAACAAGGGTTAAATCACATAGATGAAATCAGTGCCCAATTATTTGCTTACATTCGTCTCATTAAACAACAAGGTATTGAGCAATGGGTATTTGACGAAGAAAAACAATTAAGCCATTTACAATTCACTTTTGCTCAAGGACAAAGCCCTGCCAGCTTAGTGCAACAATTAAGCATGGGGATGCACGAATACAAAGTAATCGATATTCTACAAGGCCCCTACTTATGGGAAGAATTTGATCCGCAGCGCATTCTTAATTTACTTGAAAAATTAACACCAAAAAACGTCATTCGCACATTGGTTGCGCCTAATGTTACGACCGACAAAACTGAAAAATGGTTTGCAGCACCCTATGCCGTGACCCCCCTTTCAACTGAGCGCCAAGATACTTGGATGAGCGCAGAACTCGCGCAAGGATTACATCTGCCAAAGGAAAATCCATTTATTCCTGATGATATCAGCATTCTGGCGGATACCAATGAAACTCACCCAAAACTACTCACACAAGAAAAGGCCATACAACTTTGGCATCTACAGGACACCAGTTTTCATGGGCCGCAAAGCAGCATCTATGTAAATTTGCGCTCACCTTTAATCAAACAAAGTGCCCACAACCAAGTGATGCTAGATGCATGGGTTAAATTATTAAACGATCACCTAAATAGCTTTAGCTACCCTGCACTTCTGGCTGGGCAAGAGTACAGCTTATATGGACACATGCGTGGCCTAGGCATTCGCCTGCACGGTTACCGTGATAAACAAGATGTGATTCTTGAAAAAATCAGCACAGAGCTCACCCAATTTGAAGCCAATGAACAGCAATGGCAACAAGCTCAACAAGAGTTAGTACGTGCCTATGAAAACGCGTTAAAACAAAAACCTTATGAGCGCGCTATTGCCCAATTATCACAACATTTCATCCAGCCCAACTTTGACGAACAAGCTTTATTGGATGCCGTTAATCATGCCAAGCTGTCAGACGTAATTGAATTTAGTAAGCAATTTTTTAATGAATTAGAGGTTGTGGTACTCGGTCACGGCAATATAGATCAAGCTCAACTGTTAAACGCAAATAAAACCATCAAAAAACACATCATGCAGCACAGCCACACCGTTAGTGTACCTCGTAAGTTTGTAGAGCAACTTCCTACTGGCTTAACCAAACAGCAAATAAACGCTCAGCACAGCGACAACGCTATTACATGGTACGTACAGGCCAAAACAGATACTTTAGAAGAACGCGCCACCATAGGCCTGCTAGGACAAATTATCAAAGCCCCTTATTACACTTACATGCGTACCGAACAAAAATACGGCTACATTGTCTTTGCTACACCTTACCCAATGCTTGACCAAGGAGGGCTTGCGTTTATTGTGCAATCTCCCACAGCTAACTCTGCATTGCTAATGAGCGAAAGTCAGCAGTTTTTAGCAAATTACGTTCAAACAATTCGTGACATGAGTGACGAAGACTTTAGTGCTCATCAGCAAGGTCTAATTAATAATCTATTGAAAAAGCCATTAAACTTGAGTGAAAAAACTGGAAAGTTTTGGAGTGAAATTGATCGTGATAACCACGAATTTAATACACAAGCGACATTAGCCGAGTACATATCCAAACTAAATAAAGCGGAAGTAGCCGACTACTTAGAGCAACATGTACTGGCACAAACCAGTAAAAGTTTATTACTGCATTACGATGGTAATAAATAACCTCATTAAGGGGTTACTTAAAACTAAGGGGCCAATGGCCCCTTTTTTTGAGGCTTTCAATCATTCTGCTGACTACACCTCTTGGCTATTTCCAAATCAGAAATAATGTTAACGGTTCTGTATCTACAACCTCCAACAATGCCCAATAAAAAGCCGACTTATACAAGTAAGATTTCTCGTTTCGAGTCCAACTAAAAACCGAAGATTAACGGATACATCTGATTTTTTGCATAAATACGTAGACGTTTGTTGTAAGCGGTTGCCCATTATTATAGGTGGTAATTTTATCAACCTTTGAGGTCATAACGCCTTCCATTGAAAATTTAGATGAACCACAAGCTTCAGTTGCTAGATCAGTGATTTCTGTTACCCGTTTTTGTTTATCCCCGACACTGAATGCATTCATTCTAACAGTAATATCAAACACGCTTGGGTCAGAGGTTTCTTTGTAATTACCAACTGTCGAACAGCCAGTAATTGAAAATACGACTAACACTAATAATAGTTTTTTCATTAATACACCTTTTGTGCCCAAAAAAATGCCCCGCTTCTTTCAAAGCGAGGCTTCTGGCTATTACTCTAATCTGAGGGATTAAAGTAAATCACGACCTTTTTTAGCCGCTGTGCGTAAACGCAATGCATTTAGCTTAATGAAGCCAGCAGCATCTTTTTGATCATACGCACCGGCATCATCTTCAAATGTTGCAATGCTTTCATCAAACAAAGAGTCGTCAGACTTACGGCCAACAACTGTTACGTTACCTTTGTACAATTTCACTTTAACCGTACCGTTTACATAGGTTTGAGTCTCATCAATGGCCGCTTGTAGCATTTTACGCTCTGGGCTCCACCAGTAACCGTTATAAATCAGTTCTGCGTAGCGTGGCATCATTTCATCTTTTAGATGAGCGGCATCACGGTCAAGGGTAATAGACTCAATAGCACGGTGAGCACGTAACATAACGAAACCTGCAGGGGTTTCATAACAACCACGGGCTTTCATGCCCACGTAGCGGTTTTCAACAATGTCTGTACGACCTATGCCGTTTGCACCAGCCACCTTGTTTAAATATTCCATGATTTCAGCGGCTGACATGTCTTTGCCATCAATCGACACTGGATCGCCATTTTTGTAACCAATTTCTAGGTAGGTAGGCTCATCTGGGGCGTTTTCAGGGGCCACAGTCCATAGCCACATGTCTTCTTCTGGCTCGTTCCATGGATCTTCGAGGATATCGCCTTCATATGAGATGTGCAGTAAGTTCGCATCCATGGAGTAAGGCGACTTTTTGCCTTTTTTCTTCTCAACTTGAATACCGTGTTCATCACAGTATGCCATTAGCTTTTCGCGGCTATTCAAGTCCCATTCACGCCAAGGAGCAATTACCTGAACACCCGGCATCAGTGCATAAGCACCAAGCTCAAAGCGCACTTGGTCATTACCTTTACCAGTTGCACCATGGGAAATCGCATCTGCACCGGTTTCTTTAGCAATCTCAATTAAACGCTTAGCGATTAATGGACGTGCAATTGAAGTACCTAAGTAATACTCACCTTCGTAGATGGCATTTGCACGGAACATTGGGAAGACGAAATCGCGGGCAAATTCTTCACGTAAATCATCGATGTAGATCTCTTTAATACCCATAGCTTCAGCTTTAGCACGAGCAGGCTCTACTTCTTCGCCCTGACCTAGGTCAGCAGTAAAGGTTACGATTTCAGCTTGATACTCTTCTTGTAACCATTTTGCGATAACAGAAGTATCTAAACCACCGGAGTAAGCCAAAACAATTTTATTGATCTTGGACATATAATGCTCCTAAAGGCATAAAAGACTGGTTAAAAAAACACCAGAACACTTGAAAAAATAAGGGGGCATATTCTACCGAGAATACTGGCCTTACGCCAGTATTGGGCTAATGTTCAATAAACAACATGACTGTTTATGACTAAATTATTTTTCTAACTGAGGTGACGCATGAAAATAGTGCTTTTTTTCATTTTGTGGAGCTTGCTTACTCCTTTGAGCCTAGCCGCTGACTTAGACAGCACCAACATCAAAGGCTTTCAATTCAGTTACCTAGATGTTGAAAAAAACTGTGAAGCCAAACGAGAGGGTCGCCAGTCCCTATCCATAGAGTGTAAAGGCGACAAGCTAAAACCGGTATCTAGAAGCTGTAGTGGTTACATATCCAGAGGACTAGAAAGTGCCAAGCTCAGCTGTGGTGGCGCCTTATGGGTGTTAAATCAGCGTTGCAAAATAGAAATGCGCGGTGCAAATAAAGGGGAAATTAACTGTAAACTTTAGAAAGCCTTTATCTAAGATAACACGCTTATTTGTCACATTTTTGCGCAAAACAGGGAAAAGAAAGTTAAGCCTTACTAACGCAACAAAGGCCTATTTATCTGGCAATTACAAATAAATATGAGGCCGTGACATCATATTACGCTTAAGCATATTGCTTAAATACAAGTAAGCTATTGTTATAAGCTGGCCTTCTAAGTTAGCCCAAGACCTGATTAATGACTCTTTGCAAGTCCTTCACTTGAGAAGGAGTCACTGTATGAGCCATACGGTATTGATTAAAGCTAGGTGTAAATCCGGCTACTTCTAATAAACCTACGGCTCTTTGCCCTAATTCAAAGGGCACCACATCATCCTCTGTACCATGACTCACCCAAATAGGTGTTTGTTTAAATTGGGCTTGTTCAATGGTTTCTGGGTTTCCGATATAAGTGCTCATAGGAAACGCTGCTGCTAATTGGTGGGAGCAGCGAAACAGCGTCTCATAGGTTACGGCCCCTCCTTGAGAGAACCCCGCAAGAATAATACGATCACTGGGAATACCCTTAGATATTTGACCTTGTATCATATCTAACACGGCCTCACTGGATGCTAATAAATCCCCTTTCACGACACTTCGCTCGTGGCCATGAATCTCTAAGTCATACCACGCTGTCATGGGCATGCCTCCATTTAAAGATACAGGGCGCATAGGGGCGTGAGGAAAAATAAAGCGCATGTGAATACTGTCATCCAGTTTCAACATATCGGCCAACGGTGCTAAATCATCACCACTAGAACCTAGGCCATGCAACCATATCATCACTGCATTGGCAGGTTTTATAGGTTCAATCACAATGGTTTGTAATTTAGAGTTGGTCATAACTTCTCTTTAAGCAATATCTTGCAATAACTGACGTGGGGACGCTTTAAGTACATCTCGATTGGCCCAAAAGCCACTAATGAGAATACTGGTTAACGCCAAAACAGGAATACCCAGCCACAATGAAACATGGGCACGCCAACTCACATCAAAAATAAATACATACAAGGTTAAACTAATAGCCTCAAACGAGGCAATGGCCAAAATACTCGCTACCAGTGCTAGTGTTATGTATTCGCTACGGATACGTGAGCGAATCATGCCTTCGCTAGCACCAAACGTGCGATATAGAGCGGCCTCGTGTTTACGCAGGCTTAGCGTACTTAATAAGGTTGCAAACATCAGCACCATGGCACACACCAGTACTAGCGCAAGAATGGCCTCCACCGCTACACTGGTTTGCGCCAAAATTTCTCGAACTTGTTTTAGTATTTGGTCAATTTCGATAATTGTAATGGCTTTAAACCGCTGATTCATTTCAATTAACCAACGACTATCGTTTGGTGGCAAATAAAAACTGTTTATATAGGTATGATGAAATGCATTTAGTACTCCATCTGCAAACACTACGTAAAAGTTAGGTCGAATATTTTCCCATTTTACTTCTCGTAAATTTTCAACTGTTGTGACGATATCCCTACCAGCAATATTAAAGGTAACTTTATCACCCAGTTTGACGTTTAATCGCTTAGCCAATTGAGCCTCCAAAGAAATACCATTTTGGTCAACCGATTGTCCATTAAACCAAGATCCTTCAACTAGTGTCTCGTCTTGTGTTAATTGGCTATTCCAAGTTAAATTCAATTCACGACGAATGGCGTTTGGACCGGTATCGTCAGGAAATAACTCACTGACGTTTACACCATTAATATGGCTTAAACGACCACGTACCATTGGATAAAACTCACTATAAGCTAGGCCTTTGTCATCCAGCGCCGCTGCATAATCATCTTTGCTTTCTGGGAATATATTAATGGCAAAATGATTAGGCGTATCCGCTGGCACCTGTTGTTGCCAGTCATCAAATAAGTCCCCACGCACTAACCAAATAAGCGCCACCGATGTAAAGATAAATGCAAAAGCGGCCACTTGAGAGCGAGCATAATATTGATGCCGACTTAACTGCGTAAGCCCTACCGTCATGAAATTTGGTAAGTATTTTTGCACCTTAACCAAGGCATTTAACAGTAAAGTGGAAAGTACGCCATACACTAATAATAAAACCGCCAGTCCCACTACAAATATCACCGACAACCAAATACTGCCCGAAAGCAAATAAGCTAATGCCAACATGATGACCACCGCCAAAACAAAAAACACATTAGCTTTAATTGATTGAGGCGCTAATTCGCGACGTAATACCCGCACAGGGCTCACTTGGTTTAAATTTAAAATAGGCGCAAGGGCAATTAAAATGAGTACTAAAGCCGCACACACCAAACTTATTAAAACCGGTAATAATCGAGCTGGCATTAAGTCTTTAGGTAATATATCAGCCACGGTTTCCAACAATATAAAGTGTAAAGCAAAACCCAAAGTCGCTCCTAACACGGCTCCCACTAACGCAGTAAACACCAGTTTATAAATAAACAGGTTTCGAACCTGCGCACTGGATGCCCCAAGACACCGAAACAACGCCGCTGTATTGTAGTGACGTTCACTATATCGTTTAGCACACAAGGCGATGGCCACCGCAGCTAATAACACACTGATTAAACTGGCTAGGGATAAATATTGCTGGGCTTTTTGCAAAGCATTGCCCACATTATTTTGGCTTTCTTCTATCCCTGCCAAGCGATCGGCTTTGCTAAGTTGTGGTTTTAGCCAATCGACAAATTGGCTTAATTGAGCTTCATCACCGGTAAAATATTGTTTATAAAATATCCGGCTACCTTCATTAACAACTCCAGTCTTAGGTACATCGGAATAGGACATCAATAATTGACCAAAAGGACTAAACAAACTACCGGAGCGGTCGGCGTCTTGTTGTAAGATTCTATCAATGGTGAATACCGCATCCCCTATTTCTATAGAGTCGCCAATATTCACCCTGAGTTTTTGTAAAATACGCTCTTCCGCCCATACAGTTCCCGGCTCGGGAGCTTGAGAGATCAGCTCAACCTGTGTGCGTTCATCTGCATAAAAGCCATTAGCCACTTGGTTATAGCCCTTCAATGGGTAGTTGTCCTGTACCGAACGTACGCGAATTAATTGCAATTGATCATTAGCAAATGCCATGGTCGAAAACCCCATAGCCTGTGACACATCAAGTCCGAATGATTTCGCTTGCTCAGCGTATTCGGGGGCAAAAGCACGAGTACTGTGTAAGGTTAAATCCCCTGCTATTAGCTCACTGGCGCGATAATGCATGGTACGCGATAAACGATCACTAAAACTGGAAATCATGGACATACTTAATGCGGCTAATAACGTGGCAATAACAAGTAAGCGGGTTTCACTGCTGCGAAGGTCGTTAAGCCAATGTTTGTATGCTAATAATCCAACTTGATGTGTTTTCATCAGAATTCCTTTGAATTAGATTACTGCGAAAAAGAAACAGCTGGCGTTTCTAGCAACTGGCCGTCTTGCAAATGTACTTGTCGCTGACAGCGCTTTGCTAAAGCTTCGTCATGGGTAACCAAGATCAAGGTGGTATTAAGCTGGGTATTTAAATCAAACAATAAGTCTTCAATCATCTCGCCTGTATGCTCGTCTAAGTTACCCGTTGGCTCATCAGCAAATAAAATATCAGGTGAACAGGCAAAAGCGCGAGCAATGGCAACCCGTTGCTGCTCACCACCACTTAGTTGGTTAGGTTGATGCTCTAAACGTTCAGCTAACCCGACTTTTTCTAACCAGTCAGTAGCGGTTTTTTTAGCATCTACGTTTGTACCACTTAACTCCAGAGGCAGCATCACGTTATCCAGTGCACTTAGATGAGGTAACAACTGGAAATTTTGAAATACAAAACCCACATGCTGTTTACGGATACTGGCCCGCTCATCTTCACTCATACCACTTAAGTCTTGCCCTTTAATGTAAACATGGCCACTTGTCGCTTTGTCCAACCCTGCTAATAAGCTCAACAATGTGGATTTACCTGAGCCACTTTTCCCCACAATGGCCAACGTTTCCCCCGCATTTACAGCCACATTGACATCACTCAAAATAGCTAGAGTTTGCTCACCTAATGTGAGCGACTTACACAGGTTTTCCACTTTAATCATATAAATACAAATCCGCAGACATAAACATCATTAACAATAGGCGTTATTGCCCATATCAGATCACTTATTAGATGGAAAATTCAAGCTAATTTACCTTACTTTGCAGCAAAATCAGACTAACCTTAAAGTTAAACATTCATGTAATGTACATAAACCTTATAGCGTTACTGCATAATAAGGGTGCTGATCAATCATGTTTCATTGGGTGATATAGATGGAATGGCTTAACCTTCCTAAATTGAACAACAGACTAACCCCGGAACAAAAAGCATTATTTGATTCTGAAATTCGTAAACAGCAAATTAATAGCTCCCGTTTATTTACGATTGGTATATTGCTCTTATCTTTGCTCTTTTTAATCCCTGATGCGTATTTATTCCCAGAAGACTTCACTAAAATCGCCAGCATACGCATTTCAATCGTACTATTTTGCACCATTGCCACGCTATTTATTCATCGCTTAAGTATTAACCATGCTTATTTAGTACTGGCGTTCTCTGTTTTTAGCTACAACTTAGTAGTGGTGTATATCAGCGTACTACTTGCCGATAAAGGCATATATGCTTACCAGCAAGGCACTGTGCTACTCATTATATTTTGCTGCACCTTATGTCAGGCCCCCTTTTTACTAACCGTCATCATGACAACGGCCTGCTGGGTCAGCTATCTATTCAGTACCGCATTACTGTCCGAGCCAAATATCTCTGTAATTTTCAATAACACCATTATATTTATTATCGCTTCTTGCTTAGGGCTATTATCCGTCGCTTACAGAGAACACTACCTGTTAGGTTATTTCATATCGTCACAAAAACTAAAAGCCCAAGAACAACAGTCTAAGCATCAATCCCTTACCGACCCACTAACAGAACTGCCTAATCGGTTATCCATCATGGCCAAAATCGAAAAGTACGCCCACCTGATCCCACAAGATATGATTGTAATGATGGCCGACGTCGATGACTTCAAAAAACTGAACGATCAATTTGGTCATAAAAAGGGTGACATCGCTCTTAAGTTAATTGCTTACTCACTGAGTGAAACTTTAAAACCTAAAAACGGCTTTGTTAGCCGCTATGGCGGCGAAGAGTTTCTGATTATCATTGAAAATACCACCCGAACGGAAGGTCAAATGATAGGGGAAGCTTTAGTACAATCCGTTAAAACCATACATCACGAAGAACTACCAAAACTTAGCATCTCCATCGGTGGTTACCTCACCACGGGGAATGAAAACAGCATTAATGATTGCATCGAGCGGGCCGATCAAACCCTGTTAAAAGCCAAGGCTAAAGGAAAAGAATGCTTCCTATTAAACCGTCGTGAATACTCAAATTAACCAACAAACCCAAGCAGTCAATCACGACATTGCGTACACTGCACCCACATACCTCAATATACATAATTCATGAAAGACTGTAACGCCTGCGGGAAGTGCTGTATAAAATACGGAAACGGTGGACTATCAATCAGCAATCAAGAATTGCAAACATGGATAGATGACGCTCCTGAAATTGCCAAATACGCCCATAATGGCGAAATTTGGTTTGACCCACACACCAAGGCGTTACTCAATGCCTGCCCATGGTTAGAAAAGCAATCAAACAGCTCAGCCTATACCTGTGCCATATACCATAACCGACCAGACGATTGCCGTTACTACCCCAGCACACTAGATGAAATGATCCGTGACGACTGCGAAATGATCGAAGCTAAAGACACTCGCAACCCAAAACAAGCCCAAAAGGATTTACAAATCATCATGAGTGATAGTTGGAACTAACCAGCCTATGCTAAAATAAGCACAGAAATTAATTCGGAAAGCCACATGCAAATATATCTACTTGTTGCCTGCGACCGCCTAGAAGACGCACAAGAAGCCCAACTTAAAACCAACCTACCCGCCCTACAATCAGCCTTGCAAACCTATGCAGAAACCCATGCCGACAAAGGCGTCAGTTTAATCAATGAATGCGACAGTGAATACTGTGAAGATTGGCTACTTGGTATCAGTCAAGGTGCTAAAAAAAGCATACACCTTAAATTTCCAGTTAACTTGTTTAACGATTTAGCCAAACAGTACGACATTGATTGTGAGGTCGGTACCATGGAAAACAATAAACGTGAACCTGTGAGTTATTTTGGTAAAGAAGAAGGCAAAGGGGATTCGTTTTTAATTGCCCAATATATGGGTCTGTAGCGTATTGCTGTAGCTATTTGCTTTTATGCGCAATTTTATGAGCATTGTGCTCCCAGTTTTGCCCATCAAATTCAGTGATGTTGACTACCAACCCATCAGTATCTAAACAGTGAACATTCACATCTATGCCATCTGGATTCGAGCGTGGCGTGTAAAACGGTTTAACCCCGCAAATGTTACAAAACGTGTGCTTAGCCACACCCGTGTTAAATGTATAGGTCGATAAAAACTCACTTCCACTGTGCAGCTTAAACTTGCTTAAAGGCACGATTAAATGCAGGTACCCAGATTTTTTGCAAATAGAGCAATTACAATAATCGGCCTTTATTACCTATGGAGCGTCTACTTCAAACCTAATTGCTCCGCAGTGACAACTTCCTTGATGATGCATATTATTTCTTTAAATTTTTCAAATATTTAACTTCAAGCACCCATAAGGGTTGAGCGCTATCAGTACAACTTTGTGCCATCGGGTTGCCTGCGAAAACGCTTATATACCCATTGATATTGCTCAGGGCAGTCTTGAATACATTCTTCTATGCTTTGATTAAGCGCCGTAGCCGAAACTAATAAATCTTTATTACGAATCTCATCATTTGCAGGCTTAAGCACCACGCCGTAATTACCATCATCTAATCGCTTAGCGTAACAACACAATAAATACGCCGGTGTTTTTCTAGCTAAGTCGCCGATAAGTTTTCCGGTTAATGCTTGCTGGCCAAAAAACGGGGCAAACACGCCGCTTTTTAGGCTGGGCTCTTGATCAGGCAAAACAGCAATAACCCCTTTGTTTTTTAATAACTTAAATAATTTAATCACACCACCTTTATCCGCTGGCACTAGCCCCACATCCACTCGTTTTCGAGTTTTAAATATAAATTTATCCAAGGCTGGGATTTTTGGCGCTTTATACATAACCGTCATAAATAGATGTTGACGGAAAAAGTGATTTAATAACTCCCAATTACCCAAATGAGGCGCAATCAGAATAATACCGTTTTGATCATCAAGCGCTTTTTGCAAATACTCCATGCCTTCAACTTGGGTAATTAATTTATTTACCTTAGGGATAGGCCACATCCAAGCAACCCCCATCTCTCCATAGGTTTTACCCAATGCGATCAAGCTACTTTTAGCAAGCTTTTGACGTTCTTGTAAGGTTTTTTCAGGAAAGCAAAGCTCAAGGTTTTTCATAACCACCTTGGCAGAGCCACTGCGGCTATACCATAACATTATGCCGATTAACCAACCGACACCATGAGCACCACCAAGGGGTAAAAGCGACACTAATCGGATAATCCCAATCATTAAATACACAGCTGCTGATTTCAAACTACATCTCCTAAAGTGGGGTTTATCGACTGTAAATACATGTCTTCGTAAAGGCGAGGATTAATATACATAACGTAGATAAGCACCTCCGATAAACCGATATTAACTGTATAAAGTAACAGCCTAAATACCAATATGGATAGTCGGTAAAAAGCGCCATATATCACTAAAACAACCACAATCCCTTTGGACTATTAAGTGGGTGTATAAATATGACATATGACGCAGTGCTTATTTATAGAATCCGTGCACAAAAATATAACATAACCCACATATCACATTGGGGTTTATTACTTAGTGTCACCCTTGTGACTTCCAAACTCAACAAAATACCACTTTATAAACCTTGTTAAATCGATTCCGTATGAAAGACGTATTTTAATACACTAGAGAATAGCTTGGGAGTGAATTACTCCCTTCAAAATCAACGGTTAGTCTTTGCTATTAAGTAACGTCTTAGGTGATTTTCCTTGAGAATAAAAGTATCCAAAAAATTGCACTACACCCCAAGTTATTTCAGGCACAAAAAATAGCCACAATATGCCCGTTATGTCATAAGCTAAAAGATAAAAGAACATGTTAAACGAAAAGAGAAACCGAGCAATACTATCATATAGACCAAAAATGGGCTCTGGGTTAGCAATTCTAAGAGCCGACCATACAAGAATAACGCTTCCCATTAAATTAAGAAAAAATAGATGAAAAGGTAAAAACTCAGGAAAAGAACCAGAAAATGAAAATTGCGTATGAATGCTCGATAGCATATATATATTCAACGACACTAATACAGGAAACGCAAATCCAAATGTCGTTAACACATCATAAATGGCGCTGGCTCTAACTATTTTTTTATAAGCCGATTTATTCATTATACCCTCTTTATTAACTCACAATTAAGTTTGAAAAAAGAGTATAAGCTTTGCCCTATAGGGCAGAGTCAACATTACAAATGGTAGTTTTTAATTCATTTTGTAACTGTAATAGCTGGTTATCCATTAAATTCAGTTTATTAAGCTCTATTTTTAGCTGATCACGCTTTACCCTGATTGCATCAATTATGACCGATGCAGGTAGCCCCCGCTTTATATTCACTCCTTCCATCAGTGCCTTTAATTCTGAAAGCTTAAACCCCAAGTCTTGTGCTCTTTTAATCTGCTTAACTGTTTCTATGTATGTATGATCATAAATCCTATATTTTCCCTTTCTCACTGGTTCGGGTATTAATCCAATGGATTCATAAAATCTAATTGTCTTAGGTGTGGTTCCAGTTAGTTCAGAAAATTTACCAATATACATTGTATGACCTTACCCTTGATACTTATCGTCTGAATCATCGATTAGGTGAAATGACCGCTTTTTTGACACAATCATATTTAACGAAAGGTTTCACGATCAAACCCCTAGCCTTTTATCACCTCACAATACTACAAACCCTATGACACTCAATAAATTTTTAACCACAACCGAATGGCAATCGATTCTATTGAAGATACCTTACTGGTAAGCAAATTTGGTGGGGGAATTAGATTGGTTTAAGCAAAAACAAAGGTGGGATTACAGCCAGTTTTAGTTGCGCTCAGGCCAAGGGAGATTGACACCTTTAAGTAATATAAAAGGCGCCAACAATCTTGTACCGGCTCATACCTTACAACGAATATTCGTTATATGAATACAGAGCAAAGTGAGCAGTAATGAAATGCCACGTTACAATTAATGGTATTAAATTATTAACAGCTGATTTAACCGTCTACCACAACACTATGTAAGTATCTGCCATACATCACATATCTTGTACCGACAAAGCCGTTCGAGCTGTTTTAATTTTTTCTTGCTTCTCAATATCTAATAAATTTTGAAAAACCGATTTCGCATCTGAGGAATGAGAGCTTTCTACCATGTTTTCATACAGCTCGATGAAGTAATCATCTAACTTTAGCGCCATAGCAACCACTTCATCAACACTCATTTGATCATTTATTGCAATGCCGGACAACACATCCGTAAGGTCTTGATCGGGCACATACTGAAACCAACTGTCTAGCACCTTTTGGCTTTTGTCTTGCTCAAAATCACACAGCATCTCTTCGAGGTGCTTTTCATGGCGCTGCAAATAATCCAGCAACATTTTTACTCGTTCTTGAGTGTGTTGTTGGCTCATATCCGCATACAATTGACTAATTTGTTGATGAAGGCGTCGACTGTGATCGACCACATCTTTCACTGTCTTATAGTGCATAATTCTCACCTCAATCCGTGTACATCTAGTATAGACACTATTTCAGCAAGCACCGTTAGATTAAACTGATCTTATAAGCGGTGATGATAAATATGAATGGTTTTATGCTCGTCAAATCCACCTATATTAGGCAGGGTTTCCCCATCAATACTGGCTACAGGGCCATATTCACTGAGTTTGGTTTGAGCACGGCTTTCAGCCCAAATCACACCAAGCTCTTGATTAAATAAGGTTTGTGCTAGTCCGTGATTTCTAGGGTCGTACAGTACATCCCCCACTAAAATGATATCCACACCTGAAAGTTCATCTAGGCTCGTGGCTACTTCAAGGTTCAATTTGTTTAAAGCAGCATTAGCTGTACAGGCTTGCAAAGCGGCGGGGTCAATATCCACAGCTATGGCTCGTTTAGCCCCTGCTTTTAAAGCGGCCAATGCTACCACTCCACTGCCTGCACCAAAATCGGCGATTACTTTGCCTTCAACTAATTGAGGATTCGACAATAGATATTTAGCCAATGCACGACCACTTGACCATACAAAGGCCCAGTATGGCATGTTGCTCCAAATTGCCTCCACTTGGGCTGGACTAAAATCTTGTGACTGGGGAACCTCCATCAACCAAAGTGTAAGCGCTATATCTTCAACCGATATGGATGCTAACTGGGATTGAAACAACTCAGCCACTTGTTGGTTTAATCGGTCAAATTCATTCATGCTTAATACTTTTTTTGGAAGGCCAATACTTTTTCCACATAGCGTCTGGCTTCGTGGCTTGGCTGGTGCTTACGTAAACGCCATAAAACATCCGCAGGCGATAAACTATTAATACGCTGAATCGCTTGTTTTCGGCTACTATGAAAGGTTTTGAACACATTGCCAGCGCCACTATTGTAAGCGCTAATAATGCAATACAACTGGCTCGTTGGGTGTTTAATTTTAGATAAATAACGGTCTCGTAAAATCTTCAAATACGCACTGCCAACAGTTATATTATTTTTTGCATTAAATAAATAATCTCGGCTGGGCTTTCCGGTTTTTTTAAGTACCTTTTGAAACACATCCGCACCAGCAGTGGAGGGGATAATTTGCATTAATCCATAAGCATTTGCATGACTGACAGCAAATGGATTAAACCCGCTTTCAGTTTCGATGATCGCTAGAATAAGAGATTCAGGTAAATTAAATCGGTTACTTGCTTCGCTAACCCAAGCTTTCACCCCTTTTGCCGCCACTTCAGTATGATTACTGACCATGGGAATATTGACCCAGTAACGCACTCCATTAGAAGTCTGTTTAACATTCAGCTGGTTATTTAATAAATACTGGGCAAATTGTTTGGCTCGCCATTCATATGCAATGGATTTACCCGATTGATCTAAGACTTGCCCAAGCAAAAACGGTTTACCAGAAGCTGAAACCTTGCGCGCAGAAAATAACTCCACCGCAGCAGGATCATCTGGCGTTAATAAGGCGGTGACAATGGCATTACTTAATTGTTTTTTCGGCTCACTAGTGGCTAACGTTTCTACTACTAACTGCCCTTTTTCGAAATCGACTGTTGCTCGGCTTAAATAATCATCTAAGTACTTAACATATGCCTTTTGGCTAGCAAAACTGGCTTGCTCTCCCCAATGTTGGTTAACTTGATCGTTAAAGAAGGCGTATTCAAGTAACAAAGCCTGCACGTCATCTGGCAGCTGAGCAAAATTAGAAGGCAGTACGCTACTGACTGCCGAGATTGGCACGCAGATCCATACACTTATAATGACAACAAGCGCAACAAATTTATTCGCCATTTAGCTTCACTTTAATACTCTCACATACAAAAAACCCAGATTTTCATCTGGGGTTTAGATTAGAGCTAGTTTAACCTATCGAGCTTGGCAACGTCATGCAGATAAGCTTAAAACTGGTATTTCAATCATAAGCCCTATTCCATCATCTAAACCTTCTGCAAAGTATCATCCTGCAGGTTTGCCTACTATTGAGTAAAAATTTTGACGACTCACATCTTGTATATGATCGATGCTTTGCCCCCTTAAATTAGCAATATAATGCGCTATTCTGGGGACGTTCAAGGGTGTATTAACCTCATTACGTGCAAATGCTGGCGGCATATCTGGGCTGTCCGTTTCTAGGGTGAACCCGTCATCCGGTAAAGCGGCCACCATTTTATGCATGGCTTTAGCCCGCTCATAGGTCAAAGCCCCGCCTAACCCTAAAACAAACCCTTGCTCTATATAACGCTTAGCTTGTTGAAGTGAACCAGAAAAACCATGAATAAACCCGCCATGTTGAAATTTAGCCCGTTTCACTTCACTGATGATTTGATCATGGGCTTTTCGGCAATGTATGACCAAAGGTAAACTGTATTGTTTCGCTATCTCCACTTGAGCTGTGAAGTAAAAGTATTGTCGTTCAACGCTATCCGGTGAAAGCATAAAGTCTAATCCGCACTCACCTATTGCATGTGGTTTGTACTGAATCACGTATTTTTCTAATTGTTCAAGGTGAGATGCGTCGTGTTCCGCCAAGAAAAACGGATGTAGACCTAAAGCGACACGCACCAAGTGAGGATATTGATTTTTCAGCGCTATTACATCAGGGAAGAGTTCCACTTGAGTTGCAGGAACTAAAATAGCCTCGAAATTATGAGCCAGTAAGTCTGGCACCAATGCATGCGCATCAAGTGCTTTGAAGTTCAAATGGCAATGACTATCAACCCAACCCAAACCGACCTCCTATCCCTTTAAAACTAAATCTAACAAGGAGTTTGTCACGTATATTCAAGTATGAACACTTGAAGTTTAATGTGTTAGCACTATGTTCTATATAAGGACCAATACAAAGGACTTAATATTCCGGCGGTTTGGTCGATAGTATTAATAACAACGCCAAAGCTTTCAGTTCGAAAGTGTTATTGATATTAGGGATTTAGGCAGGGTTTTTGCACTTGTTTTATATGTAGTCAATAACTAGCCGATCCTAGGGCGCCCGAGGAGGTAAGCCATGGATATCAGCAAACAAGAATTACGTGACCAAATTATTCACCCAACCCTTGAATATTTGAACAAAGGCGGCACAGCTGTCGAAAATCTACTTGTCGCCATTGCCACCCAAAAACAACTTCATCCACATAAGAAGCAGTCCAATCAAAAAGGGTTAGGCCCTTATGGCATAGATAGCTACACACACCAATTAATATGGGATAAGTATTTGGCATTTCATCCAGATTTAGCCAGTCGCATTCGAGGGCTTGCGTCCCAGCGAGCATTCTTAGAAGATCCTCACAGTGAATTGGCCACCAACCTGTGTTATGCAACGGCCATCGCATGGGTGTTATATATCCTTCATCCACAAGAGTTGGCTCACTGCACCAGTAAAAGTGCCTGCTAAATAATCACATTAAAGCTTACCTAAATACCCTTAGACTTTTATACTAAGGGCTTTTTTTGGGTTGCATTTTGTCCAACAGCTTTCAATTTAAACAATTCAAGATTCAGCAGGATCAATGCGCAATGAAGGTCAGCCTTGATGCCTGTTTATTTGCTGCTGTTTGCGATGTATCAAACGCTAAACGAGTTTTAGATATTGGTGCCGGAACCGGATTATTATCCTTGATGCTTGCTCAGCGCACGCCAGCGGAAATTGAAGGGGTTGAACTGGACCCTAGAGCCTATCAACAAGCTCAACAAAATGCTTTACAAAGCCCATTTCATAATCAAATCGAACTATTCAACTGCACCATTCAAGATTTTCAAACAGCATATAATCACAAGACATTTGATACTATTATCTGTAATCCGCCATTTTTCTCTGGTCAACTCGAAGGCCCAAATACACAACGGAACCTTGCAAGGCATAATTCACAATTAAGCTTTGAAGATTTAAGTAATGTTATTGCTAAGTTTTTAACACCTACAGGTAAAGCTTGGTTATTACTGCCTCCTGATGAACAGGAATACTTTAATCAATATGCCAAGCAACATGGTTTACATTTACAAAGCCACACTCAAATCGTGCCTCGTAATAATAAACCCTCAAAATTGGGAATTTGGGTTTATTCTCTTTTACCATGCGAAGACATAGAAAAAGACAACATCACTATTTACCAGTCACAAAGCAACGAATACACACAAAAATTTAAAGGCTATTTAAGCGACTATTATCTAAAACTGTGAACTGATAGACTACTAAAAATTTTTAATAGGATCAGTTATGAGCACTTTTTATAGCATTGTTTTAGTTAGTTTATTGTTGCTGTCATTTTTGACGGGGTACTTTTTCCCCAGCAATAATCAACAAGTACAAATACAAACCCAATACAAAACCGATGGTTTTACTCCGTCTAGCTCGATGCCTGATTTTTCCAATTACCAAGATGTTAAAAAGAAGAAAAACGATTTCTTTTCTTTTTTATTACCTAAGGTAAAACAATCAAATGACAATATCTTAATCGAGCGTCGAGGCGTTTTTGAATTACAATCTGCACTGCCTAATTTAACTCAAGCTCAGTTAACGACTTTGTCTCACCTAAAAGATAAATACAAAGTGGACTCTGAGGACAATCACTCTTCTATTAATGAATTAATCAAACGTATCGATATTATTCCCGCTTCATTAGCTCTGGCACAAGCAGCCAATGAATCTGCATGGGGAACCTCTCGTTTTGCGCAAAAAGGCAACAATTTATTCGGCCAGTGGTGTTATGTAAAAGGCTGTGGACTTGTTCCAAAACAAAGAACAAGTAGCGAGCGCCACGAGGTAGCTAAGTTTAAAGATATATTAGCATCCATTGAAAGCTATATGCGCAACTTGAATTCACAAGCCGCTTACGAGAAATTACGTGATTTAAGAGCAGAAGCTCGGGAAGATGAAAGCATGATAACGGGTATTTCATTAGCAAAAGGCTTATGGAGCTACAGTACTCGTCGCGAAGCGTATATCCATGAAATACAGGCCATGATTCGCCACAACAACCTACAACAATTTAATCGCACCATACGTGATAGCGAATAATAAACTCAACTAAAAACGCCAGGCAATAAATCGGCTGATTTTATTGCCTTGCTTCATTGGCACTTCTTTAAACTGCCCATTAAGTTTGTTTAACAACCGCTTAATATGCGCAATAGTTTCCTTTTTAGACACCAAGCAAGTAAACCAACCAACTTGCTGTTGAAACATTTTTGATTCACAAATCATGTCGGCAATAAATCGTTTTTCACCACCCTGACACCACAATTCATTCCCTTTACCTTGAAAATTAAGCGTTTTAGTTTGCTCTATTTTCTTTAGGTTCGATTGTCGTTTTTGCTTATTACGATTTAGATTAGTATTTTTTCGCTCGCTGCCTGCCATTGCCGCAGCGCGAGATTCATGGAAAGGAGGGTTACATAAAGTCACGTGATAATATTCGCCAGGCATAATGATATTTTCAAATACTTTATTGCTATCTGGCTGTTTACGAACTTGAATGTTTAAATTTAAGCTTAAGTTACGCTGAATATTGTCTTCGGCGCTTTTAATCGCCCCTGAGTCAATATCGCTTGCTACCATATTCCAATGTAAATGGCGGCTTGCCAGTAACGGATAAATCAAATTGGCACCGGTGCCGATATCCAGCCCAGTTATACCTTTGTGTTGTGATATTTCAGAGGATAAATGGGATTGTAAGAACTCATCTAAAAAACACAGATAATCTAAACGACCGGGGATAGGTGGACATAAATACCCTGCTGGAATATCCCAATCCAATAAACCATAGTGCAGCATTAACAACGCTTTGTTTAATAGCTTAACGGCTTTATCGTTAGAAAAATCAATCGTTAAACGATCATGTTTGGCCTTAATAATGAAAGGCGTTAACTCAGGTAACACCCGAGTTAGCGCGTCCATATCATAACCGTTTTGGTGGGGATTACGTGAATGCATTAAACAAACGGCACACCGGTTCCGCCCAAGCCACAATAGCCATTAGGGTTTTTATGAAGATATTGCTGGTGAGTATCTTCGGCAAAATAAAACGACTTGGCTTTGATAATTTCAGTGGTAATGGCCGGCAAACCGGCCTTAGATAAATTCTCTTGATAAAGTTTTAAACTTTTCTCTGCAAACATTTTTTGCATATCATCTTCCCAGAAAATCGCCGAACGATACTGAGTACCTTTATCATTCCCCTGAGCCATTCCCTCGGTTGGGTTATGGCTTTGCCAAAAGATTTCAAGCAGAGTCCAAAAATCAGTGATTTCTTGATTAAATACCACCATGACGGTTTCCGTGTGTCCTGTTTGTCCTGAACATACTTCTTCATAGGTTGGGTTCTTAGTAAAACCACCCATGTAACCAACCGCAGTACAATACACACCGGGGGTTTGCCAAAATAAGCGCTCGGCGCCCCAGAAGCAGCCCAAAGCGAAAAATGCTTTTTTCGCATGAGTTGGCCACGGGCCTTCCATTGAACGACCAAATACTGCGTGTTTATGCGTAATGGGCATTTTATCTGCACGACCAGGCAAGGCCTGATCTTTTGTAATCATGGTTTGCATACCCATAAACTTTTACCTTTTAAAATAACGAATACTGAGAGTCATCTGAACCCGAGGTCTGGGCCGTTACATCTACGGAACTTAATTGACGCCATAAACGATCACGCAAACCACTGGCTCGCTGCACCTGACGCGTTAACGCCTGTTGCAAAACCTTGGGGTGACTAATGCACGTCAAATGGGATTTTGCGCGGGTAATGCCAGTGTAGATTAACTCTTTACTTAATACCTGCGTATCATAGTCAGGTAAAACAAAAGCACAATGGTCAAATTCAGAACCTTGGCTTTTATGCACTGTCATGGCGTAAACAGTTTCATGTTGAGGCAAGCGAGAAGGCTGTAGCCAGCGCACTTGTTGATCTGTTCCCACAAAAACGGCCTTAAGTTTGATCTCTCCACTGGCTTCCTGCCTTGGCAATATCAAACCAATATCCCCATTGTATAAATTAACGCCATAATCATTTTGCATGATCATCACTGGTCGACCTAAATACCAAACCGATTCTGTTTCGATTTGACCTTTTTTGCTCAAACCTTGTTCAATTCGCTCATTCAGACCACTTACACCCAAAGGCCCTTCTCTTAAGGCACACAACACCTGAAACCGATTAAACTGTTGATGAACTTCCAAGGCCTGTTCATCACTTAAGCCAGTTACTGCGTTTATTTTAATGGTCTGTATATACTGCCCATAAATAGATACGGCTTGTTGAGTAAATTGATCGAAGTTGGCATCACTTAAATCCAATAAAGTTAGATCTGAGTACCCCTTTGCAAGAACCTGTTGCCATTGCTGAGCATCTCCTGCATTAGCCGCTGCGGCTAAATAGCCAATGCCGCTTTGTTCATGGAAACGATAACTTTTACGTAAGTGACAAATGTGTTGGCGCAGCTGAGCCCCTTGTTCTTGCGAATATGGGGCTAAATCCATTTTCAAAATGCTCTGTAAGTCATTACGAGTATTTTGGTCATATCCATGCAGGGTATTACCATCACAAATATCGGCTAAAACACTACCAGCTTCCACAGAAGCCAGTTGATCTTTATCCCCCAATAAAACCACTTGCGCATGACTGGGCAACGCCTGCAGTAATTTAGTCATAAGCGGTAGATCCACCATGGACGCTTCATCTACCACCAATACATCCAAATGCAATGGGTTGTGTGCATCATAACGGAAACCGCCACGGCCATTAGATTGCAACAAACGATGAATCGTACTGGTTTGTTCAGAAATGGCTGATTTAATTTTATCATCCACATCTAATTTTTGTTTGGCTAGGCTAATGGATTCCGTTAAACGCATGGCCGCTTTACCCGTTGGTGCCACCAATTTAATTATAGGTTGATGATGTAACTGACTTTGATGCAATTTCACCAGCAGAGCTAATAAACGAATTACCGTAGTGGTTTTACCTGTGCCGGGGCCACCACTGATCACTGAAAAACCATGCTTCGCAGCAATACAAGCGGCAATGGCCTGCCAGTTAACTGTATTATTTTCATCATTCAATAAAAATAATTGCTGAATAAACGACTTTTCTTGCAATAAATCCCATTTATTTTCAGTTAAACCTTGTTCAATACACAATTGTAATTGTGATTCATATAACCAATAGCGTTGTAAATATAATCGATCACCATCCAAAACCAGTGGCAAATCTTGCAAGACACCTTTTGTTGATTGGCTTTGAGCCTGAAATACGATTTCAGAGGTTTGCGCATTGGCTTTTAAAAGCTGCAATTCATCTTGGTTTAAGTGCTCATGTGTTTGAGCAAAATCCAAGCACACATGGCCTTTACCTAATTGAGCACTTAACACATACCCTAACCAAGAAATAACAGGGTTATTTGGTTCTAATGATTGTAAAAAGTCAGCAAATGCTGAATCAATAGGACGAGCCACCGTAGACTCTAAGCGTGATAAATAGTTTTGATAATTCATAATAAGCTCCCTTGTGAGGGAACTGATAATGGTGATGCCTCAGATTGAGCAATCAGCAATGCCTGCTCAAGGGTTTCACCTTTTAATAACGCATCTAAGGCCAATATTAATGATTTTTCCGGCTTACAATAAAACTGCCCGCTTTGGCTGTTTTGTATATCTAACCCTCGTAAGAATAAATAATATCCGCCACCAATATGGGCATCATAATCGTACTCCTGAATCCGCAACGATAATAAACGATGCAACGCCAATGTATAAATGACTAACTGAACATCGTATCTGTGTTCAGCCATGGCCGAATGTAAACTCGGAGTTTGATAATCAGAAAGCTCATCACCTAAATGATTTGATTTATAATCCAAAATAAAATATTGATTACCCCACTCAAAGGTTAAATCAATAAACCCCTTCAACATGCCCTTTAATTGATTAAAATTAAGGGATGCCCCTGATACATCCACACATGGGTATTGGCCCAATAATGCGTTAAAGTCCTCGGCATTTAATTTTTCAACTGGAAAATAAAACTCCATTTCTACTTTTTTCAAATCAGGTGTTAAATCCCCTAAGCACAATGGCTCACCTTCATGTTGCGCCATAGGACTCGTCAGAATTATATCCAACCAAGGTTTGACTAATGGCTGATGTTCTAGATCAATACCAAATCGAGCCAATAAACTTTCAATTAACGTATCAACATCATCAGGGACATCAGAAAAGTCTATTTCTTCTAACAATGTATGTAAAAAGTTACCCGCATGGGCGCCTCTTGGAAATAAGAATTGTCCCGCTAATTCTGTTCTATCAATTGGGGTTGCTTGTGCATATGCATCATCATCCATTTCAAACCTAGGTGTATGAGCCACGTGTAAGTTACGCACCAAACTTGAAAAACTCGACATTTGCCATTGTTGCTTAATATGACCAGTAAACTCACGCACAACCAAAGAGGCTTGTGAGTCCTGTATTTGAAACAGTGTGACCTCATCCGAGGCTGGCTCAATGTTAAAGCTTTCTGGCAGAGCCGTTTTTAGTGCTTCAATTTTTGCTAGCTTGGGCTCATCGGCTAATGCTTCGGAAAATAACACATGGCTAAGCGCACTGGATTTAACACTTTCATCTAGACGTTTAGTACCTGAGACTTCTGGCATAGTTACATAACACTTACTGGCTGCCCGAGTCAGCCCTACGTAGAGTAAACGAACCTCCTCTGCTAAGCCTTCTTGAATTCGCTGTAGTTGAAAGTCACCAACTAAATCACACACATTACTTTGAGTTGCTTCGTCAAAAAATAACTCGTCTTTTGATTCCTTACCGTCCCAATTAAACGGTAAGAACACAATGGGATACTCCAAACCTTTTGATTTATGAATGGTAACAATTTGCACAAGGTTAGCATCGCTTTCTAAACGTAATTGTTTTTGTTCTGCGTCTCCATCCGCTTGAGTGATTTGATGGGTCAACCACGTAATCAACCCTTGCATGCCCTGAACCTGCGTTGAACTATGTTGTAAGATTTCAGCTAAATGCATCACATTAGTTAGGCGACGCTCTCCCTCTAACTCTGACAACCATATCTGTGGTAATCCGCGGGTATGTAGCCAATACATTAACATGGCCATAATGCCCTGCTGGGACCAAATATCATAACATTTATATAGTTGCTCTAATTGCCCTTCCCACGCGCTTTCATCTAAATTCAGATGAGTTAAATCCGCTAACGTTAATGACCAAGTGGGGTAAGCAATCGCATTACGAAATTGTCGTTCACTCAGTTCATGTACCGCTTGAAGCAGCATAAGTAAGGCCATGGCTTCGTCACCGTCATATACACTTTCTTGCCCCACATATACACAACTAATGCCACGTTTGGCCAGACTGATTTTTACCAATGCCGCTTGCATTCGATTACGAACCAATACTGCCATATCCCCTGCTGACACCGGTTGCTGTTTTAGTGTTGCTTGATTTTGTTGCGAGTGATTAAGTAAAACACTGATTTTTTCTGCACAACTTTCCGCACACATGGCATTTAATGAGGGCTTCGAGTCAAACTGTTCCGCCTTAACGTGAACCCAAGTAAGTGCTGGTTCTGGTTTATGCTCTAACACCAAAGCAGGGGCTGTATTGTTAGCCTTAACCTTTAAGAACGGAATACTCTTATCATAAATAAACGGATGATCATGTTGCGTGAACATGTGATTAATCGCTTCAACCATATCTTTACTTGAACGATAGTTAGTATCAAGAGTGTACTGTGCATCCACTTGTTGTTTAGCTTGAATATAAGTGAAAATATCCGCACCACGGAATTTATATATAGCCTGTTTAGGGTCGCCTATCATAAACAAAGCATGTTGTTTTTCGAGCTCTAGTAATGTGCTGGAATACACTTGATAAAAGACTTGGTATTGATCGTGATCGGTATCTTGGAATTCATCCACCATAGCCACAGGATATTGCTGGCGAATATGCTGTATCAAACGTTGTTGATTAGCCCCTTGTAAACTGACATTTACTTGTGAAAGTAAATCATCAGTGGATAATATTTGCTTCTGTTGTTTCAATTGTTGCAAACGTTCACGTAATACATTTAATAACGAAACACGCTTTTCTCTTACTGCAAAAACTTTGGCTTGTTCAAAGGCTTCTAATACATTGGCTAGGGTTTCACATTTTAAACTTAATTCGTGTTCAATTGGCTCCCCGCCTTTTTTAACCGATTTTAATAAACCATTAGGTGATAAACTTTGAAAAGCACTGATCACATCACTGGTCTTTAATTTAAGTTTACCATTTACATACGCCTCAATATTGGCCACTTTTTTATCCAAGCCCTTTACAAACGTGCCATTGGCTTTTGGATGAGATTTAAGATCTTGAACAAAGTTTTGTCCATGCATTTGCCATGGTTCTAAAAAATCATGAAGTGCATCACTGACCATTTGCTGACAGTGAGTTATCTCACCCTGAGGCTCGCCTAAGTGGAACCTCACTTGCTTATAAATAAGCGGCCTTAAACTTTGCAGTAATACGTCTGGGCTTGGCCACTGCCCCAATATCAATTGCAGCTCAGCACCGGTTAACGGATACACTTCATTACGCCAAACATCATGTATGGCTTGCTCAAGTAACGGACTTTCATCCAGAATTAATTCAAATTCACCATTCAAACCAGTTTCCACTGAATTTTGTCTTAATAAGCGCTGAGCAAAACCATGAATGGTATAGATAGCCGCTAAATCCATAAGTTGCTGAGCATCTTTTAAACGTTGTTTAGCTTGCTCTGTATCGCCTAATTTAGCTTTGATTTCGCTGATTAAGTCATCCTCTGCTTGATCACTTAACGCCATATAGGCTTGACGTAAACGAGTTCGAATACGGTTGCGTAACTCTTCAGTTGCCGCCCGAGTAAAGGTTACTACCAAAATATTTTCAGGGGATAATGGCTCACAGCCATGACCTAATACCAAGCGTAAATACAAACCGGTTATGGTATAGGTTTTACCTGTACCTGCACTGGCTTCAATCAGGGAAATACCACTAAGAGGCACTCTTGCAACATGTAATGGCTGCATGGTTAACCCTTGAGAATCACTCATGATAAGGCCTCCATTTCAATCAGCTCATTATTCAACCAAACATCAAATAAACTATGACTCAGTTGCAGAGTTTGTGCTGGAATTTCATTTAAATCTTCAATACATCGTTGAACATGAATATCATCCCGCTCTCCTGCATAACCCCAAGCGGAACTGCCTTGGCTGCCTATAAATTTTTCAAAAGCTAAGTCTTCTGGTGTTTTTTTACTACGACTACTAATGGGTGCCTTCAATTGCCATGCGGTTTCAATGAGCAAGGGTAAAGGCTGACTTTGACCTTTGATAAATACCTCAACTAATTGCTGTAAGTAATCTTTAGCGATTTGCATAGCCATAGGTTTTACCTGAACAATCTGATCTTGGCATATTAAACGACTGTGCTTTTGTAAACCCATGGCACTTAAACTGGCCTGTTCAATTAACAAAGCAATCAAATGTTTGGCTTTAAAGCCACTAGGCACCAGCACAATATGGTATTGATCAAAAATTTGATATTGCCAGCCGAACAAACGTGGCAAACCTGCACTAAAACCTACATTTATTTCAATTGGTGAGATGGGACTGTGAGATTGGTAATCATGATATTGATGAATCATGGGCTCTAACTGTTGTTGCAGTCCTTGTAGATGTTGCTGCCCGATTTCGCCAAAAGCCAAAAGCCCTTCTGTTTTCGCTAGGCTATTACCCGTTTTATGCACCACGTCATTTAAAATACTTTGCTTGATTTTAAATTGCTCTAAACCATCTAATATAAACGGTTCATGATCAATCAGTTCATCAAAATATTGGTGCAGGTTAATGTTAAGCACTTGGTTTAAATAATATTTTGTCGGATGCTGATAAAAGCGAATAAGTTGCTCTAATAAAATATCATCTTGCGGATCAGTCTTAGAGGGCAACTGTATTGTATTGTTTGTATGATGCAAAGCTGGTGCTGATGACTCTATGGCAGACAACCAATCTTGATTAAAACTAAATAAATCCGAAGCGTCATTGTAATACTGAGGGTTAAATGGCTGTAATGGGTGTTGTTGCACTAGGTCTAACGGTGAATCCCCTTGATGGATGTAATCTAAAAATTCAGCTAACACCACTGAAGGTGTTAAGGGTTCGTCGTTTTGTTGGCTTTTACTGCGATAGCTTAACCACAAGAATTCACGGGCAGATAAAATGGCCTCTAAAAATAAGTAACGGTCTTCATTGCGTCGACTTCTGTCACCAAGCCTGTGCTGTTTACTCATTAAATCTAAACTATTTGGAATGACACTTCTTGGATATTCACTGTCATTTAATCCTAATACCGCCACCATTTTAAAAGGAATACTTCGCATTGGAAGTAAGGTACAAAAATTTACTTTCCCGACCATAAAGTGTTGCGAGCCATTGCTTTTTTGCAAGCCTTGCTTAATGGAATCGCTGAAAATTTCGTAAGGTATGGTTTGTGAATAATGAACCGCTTGAACGCTTTCTACCCAGTTTTCTAAGGTTTCGTAAACGTGCTCGATTATGCTTTGTTCTTCATCATTCGGTTGTAAAAAATGTTGCAACCATTGACTAAAAAATGGCGACCACTCATCACAATGGCGTGACTGCTGTGATGCTTGTGCATAGTGATGCAGGTCATTCACAAACTGTATCAGCGGCCCTAAAATAGCGGCGTCTAATCCTTCCACGTTTTCCACAGGAACAATACCCAAAATAGGTTGGGTACTTTGAGCTGCATATCCCATTAGTAATCGCTTAAATCCATACAACCACGTATTTTGTTGCCACTGGGGTAACCCCATGCCCTCACGGGTTTGACCATCAAATCCCCAGCGTACACCAGCAGCCACCAGCCATTGCTTAAGTGGCGCTAGATGTGTTTCTTGTAATTCATATTGGCGATAAACCGCCGGAATTTCCAACAACGTAATGACATCAGAAAACGGCATGCGTGATTGGGGCATGCTCAATAATAGTTGTACACCATTTAAAATAGGATGCTCCGCCTGTAAAGGTCGATCCGATACAGAATACGGAATGCGCATGTGAGCCGGTTGCGCATTAAACACCGCATCTATAAACGGTGCATAACTGGCCACATCAGGAATCATCACCACAACATCCTGCGCAGTAAGGTCTGTGGTTTCAAAAATATCTAATAAATGATCATGCAACACTTCAATTTCACGCATAGGGCTATGGCAGCCCACTACTTTTAGACTGTTGTCATCGTCTATTTTTATGGGTGATGTAGGTTGCTGTAATTTTAGGATTTGGTTTTGAATGTGCGCTAAAGCATGTGTAGCGTGAGATTCTAAAAATAATGGCACATCTTCTATCTCACCCACTTCCATTAACAAACGCTGAAAATCTTGCCCAAGTTTTCCTAATGAAGCTAACAAGTCGTTACCGGCATCAGCCATTGGCAGTTCAATTTTTCGCGCTCGCAGCTTTGCTTGCATGGTTTCACTGACCACATCCCCCCAATAATATTCACAAGGATTTGGCGTGAGTAAATGCACATTTACTTTTGAAGCCAGTAAACTAATGGCTTCAACCTGCTGCTTGGGTAAAGAGGTAAAACCAAAGAAGATAACGCGTTTAGGTAGTTGTGCTTTCTGGGTGCTTTCTAATTCTTGCAAAAAGTCACTGACCAAGTTCGCACGATGACGCTCAGACAAACCTTTGCTTTTTACTTTTTCAATCAGGTAATGCCAAAAAATCCCCTGCCAAGCTTGATCGGCAAGCGGCTTGCCGTCTATTTCAAAGGTTTTGGCTTGCCATTGTTCGATCCAATCTGGACGATGCACTAAATATTGGTCATATAAATCGGCAATGGTACTGGCTAAACGGTATGCTCTGAGGGCCTGTTCATTCTCTGAATCTGAATCATGGCCTTGAAGATAGTGACGCAGCAACGCAAATTCATCTTGCTGCATTAAGGCTTGGTCTTCTAAACCCTCTAGAATCAACCACGTAAGACTGGCTTTGGTGAATACGCTTTCATTGGCAATATCCGGCATCAGGTTGCGCTGGATTTGCCATAAAAACCGAGAAGGCATGGGAAATTCGATATTCGCAGCTATGCCCAAACTATGGGCCAGTTGCATTTTTAACCAATGAGCCAGACCTGGGTTTTCGACCACTATGATATCTTGCTCAAGTGGTGCCACATCACGCTCAAGCAGAAGCTTGATCAGCTGAGCTAACAATCGCTCCACTTTATTTGACTGATACAATTTGAGCATGGAAAACCGCCCTAAAAATTAAACACTTTCATTTAAAAACAGATATTTATAAAACATCAGAGACTTAAAACTAAAGCGTTATATCCTATCATGTTTGACATTTATGTATGCTGAACCAAACTTAACATTATGCATTTAAAAAGGTATTTTCTGTGTCTGACTGGCCCGATTCACTACCCGGTTTAAACCTCAAGCAAGCCTTAACTCAGTTGGGTGGCAAAAAGACGCTATATGTGAGGCTTTTAGGCATGTTTGAAGGCAGTCACACAAATGACGTCAACCGCCTAATTGAAGCCGCTCAAGCTGAAGATTGGAGTGCCGTACATGACATTAATCATGCTTTAAAAGGGGTTTCAGGGAATCTAGCTGCAGATGAGCTATATGGCCTGTGTACAGCCATTGATCACAAAATAAAAGATAACAACCATGAGTTTCAAGCGGAGCTAGATGCCATGCCACAAGCCATGGAAACCCTGATAGCATCTGTTAAAGAAGCCCAACTGCTGCCGACCGATTAAGCGAGTTTTTTAAAGATAATCACATCCTTGCCTATTATGGATAACTCCAAGGCATAAGTACGGGCTAACCAGTTAAAACATTCCTCACTAAAAAAACACACATGGGTTAAATCATTTTTGTAGTGCCAATTGGCAAACGCAGATTGTTTTGTCACCAGTTTAGTCATTAAACCCAGATAACCTTGCGGTTTTAACCAAGATAACCATTGTTCAAATACCTGCTTTGGCTCATGTAGGTGCTCTATCACTTCTGTTGAGGTGATTACGTCATAATGGCTTGGTTGTAAAACAGATTGATCCGGTGCATAAAAGTGATCATAGACTTTTACGTCAAAACCATCTTCACTCATCATTTTTGCTAATAATGGCCCGGGGCCACATCCAAAATCTAGAACCTTTTGGCTAGCAGCCTCTAATGGCAAGCGTGGTCGTAGTTCACTCCACAAGCGATTTAGAAATCGCTCATACCCTGCGTCATTTGTATCGTTCTCATGCTTGTCGTATTCCGCTTTCTCCATTGCTGAAGTCAAATAATACTGGCAAGGAACAAAAACCAAATAACATTGCTTACATTGAAGATACTCACGCTGACTGCGCTTATTATTATCTTGATGAAAAAGCAGATGCTCTCGCCCTAAGCATAGAGGGCAGCTCGTGGCTTGAGTCATTACTCTTGAATGTCCGCTAGCGCTTGCTCCACAAATATTAACCTATCTTGCCCAAAAAACACGTCATCGTTCACTTTAAACGCTGGCGCGCCAAACATACCTAACCCATGGGCATCACTGACACTTTGCTTAAGTGCATCTTTTACGGATTGCTGCTGGCAACCTTGTTGAACCTCGTCAACATCTAAGCCTAAGCTCACTAAATGGGCTTGCACTGAGGATTCATCATTCACGTCTAAGCCTTGCTGCCAAATAGCATTAAAGGTTTGCTCCACGAATTCGGCTACCTTTGACGGGTTAGATTGCTGTAAATACAAACAAACACGCAGTATAAACATGGTATTAAACGGGAATTGTTTAGGCCAGATTAATGGTACATTTAAGTGCTTTGCCCACAAGTGACAATCTTTATAAATCCATTTTGCTTTATTGGGAATAAACGCCGGAGAAGGCATATCCTGAGCCTGATGAAGCGCTCCAAGTAGTAACGGCTTAAACACTAAATCAGCCCCTTGTTTCGCCACCAATTCTGGTAGTTGCGTCATGGCTAAATAACTATATGGACTGACAAAATCAAAATAAAACGCCAACGATTTCGACATAATTACCCCCTAATGTGCAAATTGAAAAAAGATAAAAACCACAGCCCATTGCATTGTTAAAGCACCTTAACAGAGCCGCTAACGTTCAGATGCATAATCCCAGCGCGACAGCTAAAGCGTTAGTATGAAGTAATGGTAAGCACTCATTCAATAATCAACTCAAAAGTACTAAAATCTAGTTTATATACACGCACAAATTTACCATAAAGGGCCTTTTCCACACACAAAAAACGATGACAGCTCCGTTCCAAGGTATTTAACCATCGGTTTTATTGATAGCGGTGTAGGCCGTTGGAAGGTCGCCATCCAATAAAACCTAGCGAATTCATCCTATCTTGAAAACTGCTCGTTTCACCTAGGCCCATCACTGGGTATAATGCCGCCTCTGAAATTAAACCATCTCAACATTAGGATCATATCCATGGGTCAACGCACCGCTTTATATGACGCACATTTAGCCGCAGACGCAAAAATTGTGGATTTTGGTGGCTGGGATATGCCCATCCATTACGGCTCGCAAATTCAAGAGCACAATGTAGTTCGCGAAGATGCAGGCATGTTTGATGTGAGCCATATGACAGTTGTGGATATAACTGGCCCACAAGCGACCCAATACCTGCAATACCTACTTGCTAATGATGTGGCCAAGCTTCAAGAAGAAGGTAAAGCCCTTTATAGCGGCATGCTAAACGACAAAGGCGGTGTCATTGATGACTTAATCGTATACCGCGCCGACGCACTAGGTGGATACCGCGTTGTAGTAAACTGCGCCACTCGTGAAAAAGACTTAAAGTGGATGAACGAACAAATCGCCAAATTTGATGCCACTCTTACTGAACAACCTCAACTTGCTATGATTGCCGTACAAGGCCCTGAAGCCATCGCAAAAGCACAATTGGCCGCCTCCGCTGATCATGCCAACATCATTGAGCAACTATCAATTTTCCAAGGTCTTCCATGTGGCGACTGGTTCATTGGTCGCACCGGATACACAGGTGAAGACGGCCTAGAAATAATGATTCCTGCCGATGAAGCACCAGCTTTTTGGGATGCCTTGTTAAACGTGGGTGTCAAACCTGCTGGACTTGGTGCCCGTGATACCTTGCGCCTTGAAGCCGGTATGAACCTATACGGTAATGACATGGACGAAACCATTACCCCATGGCAAGCAGGTATGGGCTGGACATTGGCCCTAAAGGACGACCGTGAATTCATTGGTAAAGAAGCCCTATTAGCTGAAAAAGCCGCAGGCATTGAGTACAAACTGGTTGGCTTGGTGTTAGAGACTCGCGGCGTGATGCGTAGTCACCAAAAAATCATTTTCACCGCCAGCGACAAAACCGGCGAAGTAACCTCTGGTACTTTTAGTCCAACCTTACAGCAATCAATCGCCATGGCTCGCATTCCTGCGGATGCTGGCAATGAATGTGCCGTAGACATGCGTGGTAAAGCGGTTCCTGTACGCATTGTGAAAATGCCGTTTGTTCGTAATGGCCAAAAAATATTCGAATAGCCTCTATAGGCTTTGTTTAGGTTAAATCCCCTAGACAAAGCCCTTTAAAAATAAATTATTCGGGCTAAACTAGCCCAAAGTTTTCAAAACCTATTTAAGGACCATAAAATGGCTCAAATCCCAGCTGAACTAAAATACGTTGCCTCTCACGAGTGGATTCGCAACGAAGGCGACGGCGTTGTGACGGTTGGTATCACTGACTTCGCTCAAGAACAACTTGGCGACGTAGTATTCATCGAGCTTCCTGAAGTAGGCTCTGAAGTGAACAAAGATGATGCCATTGCTGTGGTTGAATCAGTTAAAGCCGCCAGCGACATCTATGCTCCAGTGTCTGGTGAAATCATCGAAATCAACGAAGAACTTGCAGATGAGCCAGAAAAAGCCAACAGCGAGCCATATGACGGCGCTTGGTTCTTCAAGGTGAAGCTTTCTGAAGAAAGCGAGCTAGAAGACCTATTATCTGCGGATGACTACTCTAACGAGTGCGAATAAGCCCTAACAAGCCCTTTCACTCTTTAAAAAGCAGCCTTTGGCTGCTTTTTTTTATGCCTTACAAAGACTGCCTTATTCCTTTTAGCCCTTCTAATTTCGTCTAGTATTAACTCAGTACACCTTGAATTTACTGGCTTGTAGCCAATTTACCAAATGGACCTTTCTTGACCGAGCATGACGCGGTAATCCAAAAAACGAAGCTGAAGCTTATATTGTCCTTAGTGATTATAGGGCTCTTGTCCAGTGCTTCGTATTTAGGTTTGAATCTAATGGCAAAAAACCAAAAATTAGACGCCCACCTCATTAATGAGGCGGGACGCCAGCGCATGCTTTCACAAAGGGCGGCATTAGGCGTCGCGACACTGTTAAATAAGATATACCTCAAACAAGACATTGATGAATTAACTCGAACTTACATTACTGATTCTACTAATTTACTTCTCACCAGCCACAAAACACTTATTGCTGAAAACACAACCGAAGAAATAAAAACTTTATACTTTTCAGGAGACCCGTCACTGAATGACGAAGTTCTAGCCTATTGCGCAGCCGCCCTTTCTATTAGCCAAGCCAATAAAATGAGTGATATTAATCCAAGTGACCTAAGCTATTTTGAAGCAGAAAATGTAAGTTACTTGTTGTTTCGATTAAACATCATGGTTATTGCCTATGAAGATGATGCCCAATCTAAACTTCAAGATGGTATTTTTGTAGGAACGATCTTATGGCTCATTCTACTTATCACATTAATTTCCGAATATAACTTTCTATTAAAACCAACCATAAACTTGATTCAAAAAAGCGTTAATAAACAAGGGTAAATTCCATCATGGCTGCCTTTTTAATAAATAACAAAATACACCTGATGTGACGCAAGACTTAATTTCCTAGCCACGATATGCTTAGAAAAATCCCATGGCTTATTTTCATTATGACCAACCACCAGCTCAAACGTACTCTTAATTTTCCCATGCTTACCCTATATGGCTTAGGCACGATTTTAGGCGCTGGAATTTATGTACTTGTAGGAAAGGTTGCGATACATGCAGGTATTTATGCACCCATTTCCTTTTTATTTGCAGCGTTATTAGCAGGTCTAAGTGGTTATAGTTATGCCGCTCTAAGTGCTCATTTGCCAAAAAGTGCAGGGGAAGCGGTTTATATAGAAACCGCCTTTCATTTTCGCCCCCTATCTATTTTAGTAGGATGGATGGTGGTGTTAACTGGCATTGTGAGTGCTGCGACTATCGCAAACGGATTTGTAGGATACCTTCAAGTGTTTGTCCCTATTACAGACTTTTGGGCCATCACTTTATTAATTTTAGCCATGACAGGCCTGGCTTATTGGGGGGTGAACGAATCGGTATGGGTCACAGCTGCCACGACTATATTAGGCATAATTGGTTTATTAATCATTTTGGCTTATAGCGTTCCTGCGTTTACCACCCTACCTGAACGCTTACCTGATCTCACTCCTCCGAGCAGTGATGGCAATATCTGGTTTGGTATATTACTGGGGGCATTTTTAGCGTTTTATGCCTTCATTGGTTTTGAAGACATGGTGAACATGGCAGAAGAAGTCAAACAGCCAGAGATTACTCTACCAAAAGCCATTATCGCTGCCATCATCATAAGCAGTGTATTTTATTACCTAATTGCATTGGCCGCAGTATTGCAATTACCTCAAGCTGAACTCATAGCCAGCAAAGCTCCCATGGCTGACATCCTTAAACAGCACAATGAAGATATGGCTTGGTTTGTAAGCCTTATTTCATTGGCCGCCATTGTAAATGGGGCATTAGTACAGATTATTATGGGCGCAAGGGTGTTGTATGGCATGGGCAAACATCAAATGGCTCCTTTATGGCTGGCAGCCATACACCCTGTGCGTAAAACCCCCTATATCGCCACCCTACTGATTGGTTTAATAGTATGGCTATTTGCCTCCCAGTTTCACCTTGCAACACTGGCCAGCATTACTAGCTTTATCATTATTATGGTTTTTTTACTGGTCAACATTGCTCTGATAAAGCTGATTTATAGCCCCGCAAGCAAAGATAAATTCACCGCTAAACCATGGGTGCCCATTACCGGCGTATTAATGAGCTTAATGTTTTTAGGTGTGCAGGTTTACCAACTCATCAGTGGAGCCATTGTAATTGGCCATTAGCCCTGTATTTTTGTAGGCCAAAGTGCATTTTATTCACGGCAACTTGAACGCCCTTTGTAATCGCATCTATGGGGGCTGAAAACAGGGAATTCCCCTGACAAATTGGCCCCTCGCTGATACAATCCGCCCCAATATTTTCCAGCTAAAGTTTACGGATATTTCCGTAACATTGACTCAAAGGCACTCTGCATGGCGACATTGTCTCAATCCAGTTTAAGCGAACTTGAAAACCGTAATGAATTTATTGGCCGTCATTTAAGTTTAGATGTGGCCGATATCAACGCCATGCTGAGCGAAGTAGGGGCTGATTCTCTTGATGATCTAACTGCGCAAATTGTACCTAAGTCCATTTTACGTGAACCATTTCTACAAATGGCCGATGCCGTGCCAGAAGCCGAAGCACTCGCCAACCTAAAAGCGCTGGCTGACCAAAACAAAGTCTACAAAAGCTTCATAGGCATGGGTTACCACGATACGCGCTTACCTAATGTTATTACCCGTAACGTATTAGAAAACCCAGGTTGGTACACAGCTTACACCCCGTATCAGCCAGAGATTGCCCAAGGTCGTTTAGAAGCCTTATTAAACTACCAGCAAATGGTCATCGACCTAACTGGCATGGAGCTAGCCAACGCATCTTTGTTGGATGAAGCCACCGCCGCTGCTGAAGCCATGGCGTTGATCAAACGCCAAGTGCGCAAAAACAAATCTAACGTCTTTTTTGTGGACGAGCTTTGCTTACCACAAACCATCGACGTACTAAAAACCCGCGCTGACGGCTTTGGCTGGGAACTGCACATCGGCCCAGTGGAAACCGCCGCCGAGGTTGAGTGTTTTGGTGCCCTACTGCAATACCCAGCCGTAGACGGCAACATCAACGATTTTGGTGAGCTGATTGATCTGCTACACGAGAAAAACGCCATGGTGGCCATGGCTACCGACCTAATGGCCTTAACCATGTTGAAATCTCCGGGTGAATTAGGTGCCGACGTTGCTCTAGGTAACAGCCAACGCTTTGGTGTGCCCATGGGTTTTGGTGGCCCGCACGCTGCGTTTTTTGCTACGAAAGATGCGTTTAAACGCTCCATGCCGGGCCGCTTAATTGGTGTGTCCATTGATGCATCTGGCAACCGCGCGCTGCGCATGGCCCTGCAAACCCGCGAGCAACATATCCGCCGCGAGAAAGCCACATCCAACATTTGTACGGCTCAGGTTTTATTATCGAACCTTGCCTCTTTCTTTGCGGTATATCATGGCCGCGATGGTTTGATCCGCATCGCCAACCGCATTCACCGCATGACGGAAATCATGGCCGCCGCCATTACCGATGCAGACATCGAAGGCTTAGTCATCGTAAACCAAAGTGCATTTGATACATTGACCATCGAAGTACCGAACAAAGACGAGATTCTAGCCCGCGCGGACGCCGCTGAAATCAACCTGCGTACTCAGTCTCAAGTGGATGTTGATGGCGTACTGGGTTTCTCCATCAGTGAAACCACCACCCGTGAAGACCTTGAAGCTTTGTATCAAGTGATCACAGGTCGTACGGATATCGACATTGCTATGTTAGACGAAGAAGTAGAAAGCTCGATCCCTGAGTCTCTACAACGTACCAGCGACTTTTTAACCCACCCAGTATTCAACAGCTACCAAACCGAACACGAAATGCTGCGTTACATGAAGCGTCTTGAAAATAAAGACCTTGCCATGAACCACAGCATGATCACCCTTGGCAGCTGCACCATGAAGCTAAACGCCACCGCTGAAATGATTCCAGTCACTTGGCCAACCATAGGTGGCATCCACCCATTTGCTCCTAAATCACAAACACCGGGCTACGAGCAACTGATTCAAAACCTAGACACATGGTTACGTGACATCACAGGCTTTGACGCCATTTGTATGCAGCCTAACTCAGGTGCTCAAGGGGAATACGCAGGTTTAATGGCCATTAAGCATTACCACGAAAGTCGTGGTGAAGGTCACCGCAACGTGTGTTTGATTCCACAATCAGCCCACGGTACTAACCCAGCCTCTGCACAAATGGCAGGCATGCGCGTGGTCGTAACCAAGTGTGATGAACAAGGCAATGTAGACTTTGCCGACCTAAAAGCCAAAGCCGAAGAGTTAAGCGAAAGTTTATCGTGCTTGATGATGACCTACCCATCCACCCATGGTATTTACGAAGACGGCGCCAAAGAAATTTGTAACCTGATTCACGAACACGGCGGCCAAGTATACATGGACGGCGCCAACCTAAACGCGCAAGTGGGCATCACCGCGCCGGGTTACATCGGCGCAGACGTATCACACATGAACCTACACAAAACCTTCGCCATCCCACACGGTGGCGGTGGTCCGGGCATGGGCCCAATCGGTGTGGCCAAACACCTAGCCCCCTTTATTGCGAACCACGCAGTACGTGAAATTGATGATGAATCCGTAGGTCAAGGTGCAGTCAGTGCGGCCCCTTATGGCAGTGCGTCTATCCTGCCGATCTCGTACATGTACATCAATATGATGGGCGCTAACGGCTTACGCCAAGCCACACAAATGGCCCTGTTAAACGGCAACTACCTAAGCAAAAAATTGGGCGAACACTATCCAATTTTGTACTCTGGTCAAAATGGCCGCGTGGCTCACGAATGTATCGTTGACCTACGCCCAATTAAAGCCGAAACCGGCATTTCTGAAGTAGACATCGCCAAGCGTTTAATGGACTACGGCTTCCACGCCCCAACCATGAGCTTCCCTGTGGCGGGCACCTTCATGATTGAGCCGACAGAATCGGAAAGCAAAGCCGAACTAGACCGCTTCATCGAAGCCATGGTATCTATCAAAGCGGAAATCAACGCCGTGAAATCCGGCGAGCTGGACGAAAACTCTAACCCGCTAAAACACGCACCCCATACGGTGAAAGACATCGCAGGGGAATGGACACGTCCATATTCTCGCGAACAAGCGGCCTTCCCAGTACCAGCGGTTTACGCCAACAAGTTCTGGCCAACCGTTAACCGTATTGATGATGTGTACGGGGATCGTAATCTGATTTGTAGCTGCCCTGCCATTGAAGAGTATGAGGACTGATTAAAGCTGCGCGTACCTTGCATCTTTAGAAATGTAGGAGCGCGCTCCCGCGCGATTCTATAAAACAAAAAAACGGCCTGCGGGCCGTTTTTTATTTCCAGAAAACCCTATTTCTACCTGCCTCTAGTAAATCAGATATTATTAATAAATTTATTCAAAGAGGCATATTAAAACTGTATAGTAAACACACTTCAATACGCTAGGTTAAGCAGAAGATGATATTCGAATATCGGAGCTAATATGAGAGTTTTAATTTTTGTTTTCGCTTATTTATTTAATCCCTATGTGTATTCAGAGCAATTTAATACTCTATACAATTTATCTTTAGGTGATTCTATTGATAAAGCCTTGAATTTGCTAGGTCAACCTAGTGAAGTTGTAACCCAAAACAATGCAGTATTTAGAGCTTTTATTAAAGAAAATCACTACATTGTCATAATGGAAAACCCATCTGGTAGTAACTTTATAAGTTCCATTCAAGTGACAGGCGTGTCTCAACCAACTGATACATTTACAAATAAGATTGGATTAGGTGTATCAATTGAAAAAGTAATTCAAGATTTTGGGGAACCGAGTTCAAGTAAACCAGCCATTGACCAAATTACACAAGACCCAGTATCTAATACTGATATCCATTATTTTGGTGAAAATATTAGTTTAGAAACTCAAAACGGATTAGTGACCAGTATTAGAATCCAGTTTGATGAAACACACTCCTCAGATTCTGAAGCGGATAGAAAGAACTTTGAAGCGACAATGCCAGAAGAGATCCAACTTGTTCAAGATTACATTTTAAACACAGAATATCCTGAGGTCTTTAACGAAGAAAAATATCGTATATCTGTTTCTAATTTCAAAATAATTGATTTGGATTTTGATAATCAAAACGATGTGGTTGTCTCATACAAACCTCATTATACCCAATCTCCCACTATCGTTTTATTTAAAATAGATGAAAATAAAAAAGTTACCAGAGTTACTGAAGGTTTTGCCCCTGGTCCATTGGTACAAAGAGGCGATTATTTCTTAGATCCTCACAGCACCGATAAAGCAATAGATATACAAGTTAAAGAAGAAAAGAAAGATTCACTAATTGGTGCGATCTCTCTTAAAAGTACAAAGTTCACAATGGCCATTGATTATCCAAATTTTACCCATTTAGACATGAGAGAGGGCTTTAAATCATATATTAATTTAACTCATGTCAATGAGTTTGTAACGGAATCGAATTGTTATCAGTTTGAATTCTCATACATAGAAAATATGTTTGTTGGCTATATTGAAGGTGAAAAGAAAGAACCTTTTATTTCGTCAATTATTGGCGAAAAAATGTATACATATATCATTCACAATATAGACAAAGAAGGGTTTATAAATAAGTCCATTGAAGTGACCAATTTAAAAAAAGATGACTAACTATCCAATAAATTGTATTTGAACAGATGTAGTAGATCAGACTAAATCTGACGCCGTAATAACTTCGTTTGCGCCATCAGTCTACTCATAAATTTCACTACCAATACATTTATCAAATATCTGCTCCAACTGATCATAATCACAATTAACGGCTGAAATATTGGCTTGAATCCATTCATCTTTATGAATGGGTTCCCAGCTAATCTCATATCCTGCATTAACGATTATGTGTTCGAAAAGAATACGTTGTGCTCGGCCATTTCCTTCCCTAAAGGGGTGAAGCATATTAACATCACCATAAAACTCAGCCACTTGTTTAACTAAGTCACCCCTATTTAGGCCTTCAAAATAATCTTGCTCTTTTAGCCCTTCAAAAAGCTTCTTAGCTGAACTAGAGATATATTGCACATGACAAAAGCGTGTCTCGCCCTTGCTAATATCAATGTGACGTAATTCACCAGCCCAATCATATATGTCGGAAAATAGAATTTTATGTATAAGACATAAAAAATTGAGATCGTAAGGTGGGAGAGAGAATTCAATTTCAGAAACGGTGAGATCGGTAATTTCGGTTTCGGCTTCATCAAGCTCTAATTTATCTTGAATACCTAGACGATTAATTAATACACTTGAATTCGGATAACATAGCGGATCTTCATTTGTGCCTTATTTATCCATGTTAGATTAAGCAGATGCATTTGCTCTGAGTTTCGCGATCACATCTTCTTTAGAGTGATTCCCTGCTACCTTCTTTGTTGTCAGCCCTTCAAGCAAACGACTAGAAAAATAGTTACCTAAACGTGTGCGTTTCACGTAGGCTTGCTTGGCTTTCAATGATGTTGTCTTTTTAGATACGCTTTCACTGGCCATAACGATTAGATTTTTATAGATAAGTAATTTAAGCATAGCACACTTCCGATGCGTACTCCAGATCAAGGGATCCCTATAAGTTATTGATATATAAGGATTTTATAGGGTTATTAATCGCTTACTTATCTGATATTCCTTTGGCGACATCTTCGCTAAGCTTAGGAACTCCCGAATTGGCAAAGTTTACGCCAACAAGTTCTGGCCAACCGTTAACCGTATTGGTGATATGTATTGGGATCCGCTATCAAAGACTTGGGATTTGCTCTTACCCTGTGATTGAAGAGTATGAGGACTGATTAAAGCTGCGCGTATCTTGCAGCTTTAGCAATGTAGGAGCGCGCTCCCGCGCGATTCTATAAAACAAAAAAACGGTCTACGGGCCGTTTTTTATTTTAAAATGTCTCTTAATTGTTTTTCGTTATCTTTAATAGTGGCCAAAATCACTTTAGCCATATCAATATCAGATTGATAAAAATCCCCCTTAACAAACTCAGCCACTTCTGATTCTACTGCCTTCACTGATGCATTTAAATATTCAATCAACTGTTTTTTAAGGCCAGAATACTTCTTACCGATAGCACTAAATAGGTTAACGAAATTCGCTTCCGTTAAATCCTTTAATTCATAAATACCATCAATACTCATAGCAAAGTTTGTATCCAATTCTTCATACAGCTGCGTACAAACTAAATCGTAAGCAGGACTCAACCATATTTTATTTTTATCATTTATTAACAAAGAAAAGTTCTTCCCGTGTGCGTCATAGTTACCGATGACTAGGTTAAAAATAATTCTTCGAATGGTTTCTAAATCATCTAGCGCTGGGATTTGACTATACGCTTTAATTGCTGAAAACAACTCAATAAAACCAGACCCACCACTAACCTCATATTTACGGGTAGAAACAATACTGTTTAACTGACATAGGTCTTCTTGCGGTAAACGAATGGTTTTGCCTTCTGATTCGTACCGATCAAACCGTTTAATTAATAAAGCATCGCTTTCGTTATTGTCATCATTTATTACTGATAATAAAGACACATCAGCCACGTCTATTCCGGCCCTTTTTGCCGCCTTCATACAAATGTATTCGTTATACACAATAGAAGGAAAGCGACCGTCCTTACGAGCAGGCTTGATGATATGCGTACTTGGTTCAGGGCCGGCTTCGTATACTTCACTGTCTTTCACAATAACCGGCAATTTGTTTTGCGCACCCGCCAAACTTAACCGATTACCAACTTGTTCATGACTAGCGGAATGGAACGGGCGATCCTGAATATTCAGTAATAACTGGCTTAGATCCGATTCTGATAAAGGCGTTAGTGCCTGCTCTGCATGAAAGGAAGGTGTGACACCTTGAGGGTAAAAGGAAATGGCTCCTGCCACATCCCCACCTAATATATCCAATAAACGCTCATAATTACCGTCTTCAATTTTATGCAGGTCTTGAATCTTTTGACGAATTTCCCCTTCTGGTAATAGGTTTTCAACAAAGGGAAAAACCAACGCGTCTGAATATGCCTCGCCCACTACAGGTAAGGTTAACGAAATTGACGTACCTTCCAATTCAATATACTCAGCGGCATAACAAAACGACATGCGCATGCTGTCATCCACAAACAACTGCCCTGCTAAACGCTCATTCATATAAACATTAAAAGAACAGCTCATGGCTCAACCACCTCCACTGTTAAACCCAATCCATTTAACACATCAAACACCTTATTCAGTCTTTTCTTCGGGTGTGCATTCTCTAAAGCCGATAAAAACTTAGGCGACACATTGCATAGACTCGCTAAAACGCTTTGATCTAAATTCAGTGCCTTACGTTTTTGTCTAATGGCCTGCGCCAATACCTCTGGGTTATCTAAATACGGCATTTTTAAACCCAGCACTTGAGAGACCTTGGTTAAGGTATCTGTTTCCACCGTGGTTTTATTGTTCTCAAGCTGCGACATGAACTTAGCCGACACACCCGCCAAAGCCGCCAGTGTACGAGACTGCATCCCCATATTCATTCGATGGATTTTAATAACAACCAATAAGCTTTCTGCGGATTTCAATTTCATGGGTATTTATTAAGCCAAACGATTTCCATATTACCGAACGGTAATATAGACCTCAAAATGCGTGTTTACAAGGAAAGATTACCGATCAGTAATATATAGACCAGATACAGCATAAAAGCGACAGAAATAACCGATCGGTAATGAGATTGTGTCCATGTGGCGCCCAGTAATACGGGAATCACTGCCAATGACACCAAGCGAGTATAGGCCCCTAAAATAAGCGCTATGCCGCCAATGGTTTCTACCGCAAATACGGCGTAGGCCATCCACCCTGCTAAGCCAATACATTCAAAGACTGGGCAGTGCCCGGTAAGGTAAATACCACTGCTTTTAGGTACACACTATGAGCCAGCAATACCACACCTAGTGTGATGCATAGGATAAACGCAGCAAGGGGTGGCGTTATTGCCCATGGATCAAAATCGGAAAGGGCTGGCATTAATGAAAACATGACCCCACCTACCGCCCAGCCAAATTTGGTTATTGCCCCCCCCCAGACTTGCGCAAAACCAAACGCAATCGGTTAGTGATGAAAACCTTAATCCAATATTTTGAAAATTGGGGAATACATTAAACTTTTTTAGTCGCCTGATATTCTTTGGGTGTCATCCTTGCCAGTTGGCGAAACTCACGATTCATATGAGCTTGGTCCGAGAACCCCGCTTCTATGGCTAAATCCACTAGGTTTGCTGATGGGTTTTGTTTGATTAATTGGATGGCCGCTCGAATACGCATAAGCCGTTGATAATATTTTGGGGTAAAACCAATTTGAGACTTAAATTGACGTTCAATTTGTCGCAAACTCAAAGGCAGTTGTTGTTCTATGCCTTTTAGCTCTGCTTTGTGGTCAATATGCCGGATAAAATGGGTGAGGCCATTCTCGATGACGTCGCTTTTAAGATGCTGCTGTAACCACTGGCACAAAACCGTAAGTTGATCCGTTTGAGCTGCTTCTGACAAGCGACTTATCAACCCTTTTATCCCCTGTTGGTTTGCTGTTACCTCTTGTTTTTCAGAATTTTTTGTTGCTTCACTTTGTCTAAAAACCGAAAAGTGCTCTTTAGAGATACCCGGCTGAAAGCGAAACCCCAGCATTAACAATTCAGGGGACATGGTTATAAATTGTGCCTGCTTTTGCACAGACACCCAATGTATCCCTTGTTGATAGATGCCTTGTTCATAAGTGACCTCGCCTTTTAATATAATAAAAGCGCCGCTGGCACCATCACTAAATAAAGGCTTGTTAACTGGTTGAGAACACGAGGAGACCGACGCCGACCAAACCGCTTGTACATGCTGGCTTAGTGGGCCATCAAGATGCATTAGTCTAAAATCAAACGTCGTATCCATAACAATATCAACTGGCCTTATACGAACCCAATTTAGGTTTAAATACCTTGCCGATGCGGTTCCAACTGTTTATGGCATTAATGGCAATAGTGAGATTAACCATACCTTGTTCTTTGAACCCAGTCACGGCTCGATCATACAGGGCATCATCCACGGGTTTACCTGCGGTTAAGTGTTCAGCCCACTCTAATGCCAATTGTTCCTGTGGTGAATAGAATGGCATGTCTCGCCATGCATTCAAGCCGTATAAGCGCTCTGGGGGCTCCCCTAGTTCAATGGCTTTGTCGTAATGCATGTCTATGCAAAAAGCACATTGATTAATTTGCGATACCCGAAGTTTAACCAGTTCCAATATATTCAGGTTTAAAATCTTATCAGATGAAAACTGGTTGCTCAGGTAGCTTTCTTGTTCCACCAGTAAATTAATGGCTTCTGGTGCTTGTTGGTAGTAGTTGATGCGGCTGCTCATGTTTCCTTCCCTTGTTTGATTAACACGTCACAGGTTAACCAAAATTTAGGTCGGGTTATTGAATATTTTCGACATGCCTATGTAGACATAATTGGGCAACTAAAGCAGATAGATTAGCTGATTTTTAACTTACAATTAATAGTTATTATAATACCTATACAGCACATAAACGTTAGTGCTACATAACTTAATCTTTGTTTTTTGTGCGCTTTTTTCCAAATCTTGTGGGCTTTATCTCTTTGCTTTTTAAATAATAGAAAACCCCAATAATCAGCAGGAAAATAATACCGATAATCATCCAGTTTTCTTCACTTGTGTTATCACCATCTAACGTTGATCGTACAGCCCCACGCCCACCCGTAGGAAAAAGCGTACTCATATTAATGTAGGTGCTATTTAGAAACTCGAAGATTTTCCATAAATTCATTTTTACAACCTATATGAGTCCATAACTCGGAATGGAGGCTTAGTATAAAGTAGTATTTTACTCAGCAAAGCCTCCAACAACCTAATTAATTCGGAGGAATCTCAATTGAGATTAATTGTCTGGTTAACTATCGTGAAAATGCTGCAAACTCCGCATTAATTTCTGTTTTAGTTATGTGGTTAGCATAATTGGATAAACTTTTAAGCATATTGCAAACAAGCAAGTCCATTAAGTTTTCTTTACTAAAACCTGCATCATAAAATTGTTGAATAATTTCATCTGCTACGTATCCACGGTCTTTCACTATTGCCTGTACAAGCTGAACCAATGCTTTGTCTTGATTGTTTTCAATCTGACCACCTTCACGTATGGCTTTTACAGTTTGCTCGCGGGCGTTAAGTGTACTGCCAACCCAGCTATGGGCGGCAATGCAAAACTCACAATTATTCACCGTTGAAATGGCTAATAACGCCACTTGTACTTGCACAGGGGTAAGCGAGCTGTGTTTCATCAGTTGCTCGTTTATATGAATATAAGCATTCAATGCTATAGGGCTTTCCGCCAGATAACCGTATAGGTTGGGGATCATGCCATAGGTTTCCCTAATTTTAGCTAATGTCGGCTGAGTACTGGTTGGCGCGGTGGTTTCATCATACAAGGTAAAATTGACCATTTGTTTCGTCTCTTGGTAATAGATTTGATCACTCGAATCGAGTTAAGCCAATTTACACGCTTTATTTTGAACGATTAATAACATAAAGTGCTAATTTCATGCTCTTACGTTCAAATCTATGTTTAACCAACTACTCTCTACCTTTCGGCTAAAAGCCGAAATTTACAATAATGCGCAATTTTGTGGGCACTGGCAGATCCATGCTCATAGTGACGGGCTGACCTGCTTTCATATGGTCACACTTGGCCGTTGTCGTATGTTGGTTCCCAATATAGGGGAGTTTGAGCTAGAACTTGGTGACTTAGTGGTATTCCCAAGGGAAATACCACACACCATGCTACCGTTTGAAGGTGCTCCTGAAACACAGTTTAAAACCAAGATATTCACTCCCGACTCAAACAAACACGGTACCGGTTTATTATGTGGCACACTAAATTTTGAACACCAAGGTTTTAATCATATTTTAGACGCGCTGCCTAAGGTGTTTATTATCAAACAACACGATGCAAAATGGATTAACCCTCTATTAATGCAAATTCAAGATGAAATATTTGAGCAACTCGATTCTGATAAAAATATGTTAAACCGCCTTAGTGAGTTGTTGTTTGTTTATGCCCTTAGGCATCACATGCAGCAACATGAAACATCCGGTGTGTTTACCTTGTTTGCATCCATTGAGTTAGCACCCGCCCTACAACTCATGCGAGACCACCCTGAAAAAAACTGGTCATTAGAGCAATTAGGCAAAGCCTGTTCTATGTCGAGAACCAAATTCTCTCAACTGTTTAAGAAAGTAAGCGGTTACACGGTCAACGAATTTTTCACATGGTGGCGCATGCAACTAGCATTTGACTATTTACGTCAAGGACAGCGAATCGCTCAGGTATCTGAACAAGTTGGATATTCATCCGAGTCAGCTTTTAGTCGAGCCTTTAAAAAATGTTTTGCTAAGAATCCTAGTGATGTTTAACCTTCTTTTAATTAATCAGTACTTTAGAATGAGCACAAAGCCCGCCTTTCTCACCCATTAAACTCTAACCACTTCACAAAATACGACGACTAATACAATAGTCTCATTGTTGTCATACCTAGATGCTTTATGCTCCGCCACCGATTTATGGACTAAATGGTCAAACACGGAGAAAACATGAGCCACTTGCATTGCATTTTATTTACGCTTGTTCTTTCAATGGTCTCTACTGATTTATTTGCCTTAAATAATCAGAGAAATCAAAATTATATAGGCGCAAATTTAGAGATAAAACCCAATGCAATTACTCAACTAAAATTACCCGTCAATAGCCTAAAAGGCTCACAACTTGCTACAAATCAAGGGATAACAATCCAATTCAAAAATAAGGGCAGTATTGATATTCATACATTACAAGCGAACAAATTGGAGTTTGGCGAAACAGATTTACGGCAGTTTCCACTTTATATCATGGGTTTAAAGCCATTTGATTTAGAATCGGACACCATCAAAGATAAAATCATTAAAGAAAAAAACGCTTATCAAGCTGTAAAAATTGCATCCTTCCGTACCGAAAACGGCGATGGCTATTTAATCATTGGGAATGGTAAATCTGTTATTTATTTAACCGATAAAGAAAACGAATCTATTATCACAAAGATTCACATAGAGACCATGAGTGAATTTGACATTAATAACTTGATCATTAAAGGTTTAATTTAATTTATCGTGTATCTCATTAGTTAAACACTGTGTCCTGTACTTCCTAATGAATAGTACTTGAATAAGTATCTTAAAGACTATTCAATACCCAGCCATAGGGAGTAACAATTTAAAGGACACTTTATGATCAACGCTGCGATACCCTTGCTTATTCTGCTTTGTATACTTTCACCCATCAGTTTAGCTGGCACCTTAGATGATTTAGAAGACAATGCCACCAAGCCAGTTAAGAAGTCTAGTGAATCATCTCAATCTAATTCTCGCTGGCAATCCTCAAAAGAAGAGCCCAATTCTTTAAACTCAGCACTGGCGGAAGTAGCCGTCAGGGTGACGTTTAAACTCATAGAAATCAGTGGCGAACTTTTACTGGCCGCAGGCATGAATAGCCAAGAGCGCTATGAAAGAGAAGCCCCTGTAAGTTCTGAAGAAGAAAAGTTGTCATTGTTTCGCAAAGAGGGTGATCCATTACTGCCGACTTTTGGCTTTAGCGCCCACTGGCTAAATGCTAACAGTAATATCAAAGCACGCTATAACCGCGTAGAGGTAGGCTATGGTTTATTCGGTGTCAGTTACACACAAAATACTCTTAATGAAAATGGTGATAAGCTCACTCTAACCAATACATTACTGCATTATCGCATGAGTGCCGGTAACCACTTCAGTTGGGATTTAGCCTACGGCAAAGGCAAAATGAACGGTAATCAAACTCATGATGGTGATGTATTTTCCATGCCTTTGCGTGCAAGGTTTAATCGGAATTTGTATCTAGAATACGTCCCAACATGGTCTAGCTATAATGGCGGTGAAATGTCTGAGCATCAATACAGTATAAATTGGCATCAACGCTATACAGGCCTTTCTATTGGTTACAAAAAATGGTCTGCTGGCATTACTACTGTTAGTGGGATATTTACCGGCTTTAATATTAGCTTTTAATGTTTATGACAACGCACTTTTTATTAATTCAAAGCTGCGTTTTCTATCCTTCAAATAAAACATATTAGTAACAATCATAATTTCATCTACAGCGAATCGCTGAGCAATGGAGGATATTTTGTTTTTCACTTCCTCTGGAGTACCAACCGCACGCAACTCATTCCGGCTGGAAATAAACTCAGTTAACTGAGGGGTAACAGGATAATTCTGAGCTTCATCAGGAGTTAATGGCGTACCATTGCTCTGTCCAGTTATAAAACGATAAAAGTTAATATCAAAAGTTAACTGTAACAGCTTAGCACGCTCGTGAGTATCGGCACAAAACACACTGATGGTTAACATGCTATAAGGCTTAGGCCAAAGCAAACTTGGCTGAAAATTTTCCCTATAAAAACGCATAAAACTTTCATGGGCTTGCGGATTAATAAACCCCGCTAAATTATAAGGTAGCCCTAGTCGGGCTGCTAATTGTGCGCTATCTGGGCTTGAGCCTAGCATCCATATTGGAATGTCCCCATTAGGTTTTGGGCTAAGTAAAGGTGTGGCAGTATCCTCCCATAAGTGCTCACCAAGCTGCTCCACTAAGCGAGGAAATGCAGAAAATTTTGGTTTTCCATCTGTCGCTAATGCTTTGGCTGTTTGCATATCGGTTCCGGGCGCTCGGCCAACCCCTAAGTCTATTCGATTTGGATATAAATTAGACAGCACTGAAAATGTTTCGGCTACTTTATACGCACTGTAGTGTGGAAGCATAATGCCACCAGAGCCAATTCTGATGCGACTGGTGGCAGCACCAATTGCGGCTAATAATACCTCGGGGGCTGAGCCTGCTATGGTAGGAAATGCATGATGTTCAGATACCCAAAACCGCTCATAACCTAATTCTTCACACCACTTAGCCATGCTGATTGTTTCTTGCAGGGCTTGGGGAGCTAAATTACGATTTTGTGCAAAAGATTGATCTAAAACGGATAACTTAAATGCCATATCACTACCTCCTAATTGCCAGCAAGATTACGGATAAAACCATGGCACCACAATCTATATATTTAAGATTATTCGTTCCACTTTTTATGATTAGCCTATTTACACGTAAGTTATGCAAAGTTAGATAAAATTAGCTAATATGGAGCGCCTGAACCACGGAGGACAGTCATGATTACCTACTTTTATTGGTTATTCATTTTAACCCTATGTTTAACGTCTCTTTATGTGATTGGTGTTCGCTTTAACCACTGGAAAGGTGCTGGTATCACCGCTGGTGCTATTTTTATATTAGGCAGCCTAGCGTATTTTTTTCATTTTCAGCAAATCTTTGTGAAACATTGGGGCGGGGTTATGACAATCAGTATGCCTGAAGGGCATTATCACATGATGTCCACTTGGAAAGAGGATAACTTATGGGTCGAAAGTTACGACCCTAAAAGCAATACCTGTCATTTTAGAGAGTATTCAAAAGGTGCCATGTTAGAAGGCAAAGTATTAATAAAAGACTGTAACCCTTTAATGGCAAAATAAACAAACGGGGCCATGCCCCGTTTTTTATAAATATCCTAAATGTGCATATACTTTACGTAAAGAATTTACGGGCATGCAACCTGATGTTAAATACACATCATGGAAGGCTTGATCTAATGCGGTTTCATTTAACTCTTTTTTATTTTTTTGTTTAATTTCATCCTTCAACTGCCAAACTAATTGATTACCGGTTAAATAGCTTAAAGGATAGCTTTGCTCGGTTGAATACCAATTCAATTCAGCCTGAACCCGACCGTCAGTAAAACCGGTTGCTTTTTTAAGCAGCTTAGCGGCGTTCACAAATACATCTTCGCTATCAAATGTTAAGTCTAACCCTACATCTAAATATTGTTTATTGCCCGTCATAAAATACAAATCAATGCCAACTCGTGCGACTAAACGGGACATTTCACGTTTAGCAATGAATCGTACTTCATCTACTAAGTCGGGCTGAATATAGCCTATGTCTAACATGTAATCTTCAAGCATTGTGGTCCAGCCTTCTGCATGTTCATTAGCAGAAAATATACGACGGACAAACGACGAATGTAGCGCCGCGGTTGCAAATTGAAGATGATGCCCCGGAATACCTTCATGTATCATCATGACGGGAATTCCTAGCTCTGAATGTTCAGCTAACTGATCATGCTTTAAGGTTAAATACACCAAGCTTGTTTTTTTCCCTTCACGTAATGCCAGTGGTGGCCACATGGCTCCCGCGGGGATCACTGGCTCAAGAAAACTAGGGGTCTGCATGATTTTCATGGTTTGGTCTTTAGGTATTTCAAATAGTTTATTTTTATTAATAAACCCTTGAATCGACTCAATCTGCTGAGTGTAATAATTTAAAACACTTGTAATATTGCCATCTGATATTTTTGCTGCGTACTTTTCATTTAGAAACTCGTGTAAATATTCTTGTGACGTAGATACAGGCAGGCTGTATTTTTTAGCCAGTTTGATCGTTAATTCATCCAGTAAATCATTTGTTTCAAGCATGAACGATTTTGCCATATCCGCTAACTGTTTAGGGGACTGGTGAATCTCGCGTAATTCAAGCAATTCTAATACTTTATCCTCCCCTATTATAAAATCATCAATGGTTTGTTTTTCTTTTAGAGTATTTATGTATTGCTCTATAGAGCTATTCGCTTTATTAATAGCCACATCCAATTCAGCAAGTTGTCCATAGTTTGTCTGTTGAGCCCAGTCTCTAATCGTTGTAAATAAGTCTGCAAGACCTTCACCTTGTTCAACTTCTATGTCACGCCAGCGGGTAATGGGTTCACTAATGACAGATAACTCTGTTTTTAAATAATCTGGGGCTTGTTTTAACCGTGACAATATATCATCTAAACGAGCTTGCTCAGTTCGCTCATCATTAACAAATAACTGAAAGATTCCGGCACTAATGCCATCAACACCGTTAGGTTTGCGGCATCGCTGTAATTGACCATTCTGGGTTAAATTATTAAAAAACAACATTTGGCCTAAATATCGAATCATCAAATCTAAATCTAATGATTCATCAAAACTTAGTGTTTCAGTTTTTTTCGTTTGAAGCATACTACTTAATAATGCTTGAGCTTGATTATTCGTTTTTTCTAACCCCTCTAAACTTGGATCACCTAATTGACCTAAAAACTGGGTTTCACCTAAGCCTATATTATTGTCAGGATCAGACAGCACAAATTCTTTAAATTGACTTTCTATTAAACTAAACGTCACGTTATTATCCAATTTTGAATAGTATTTATTGTAAAAGTAACTCATGGCATTTTTACTGGCAATAAAAAACCACTCATAGAGTGGTTAAAAATATGCACTTAATCTTCTTGATTGCTTATTTCGCATTAGCATTTGCCATGGCTTCAAATTGCTGCGTTAAAAAATTTTCTGTGGTTTTCAACGAGGCTATAATGCTGTCATTATATAAAAATTGAGCTTTTAGTCTGGCTTCGGTTGCTGAAATTCGGGCTTCAAAGCTTTCTCTATCTTCTGCTAATGTTTCATTTTGGCGATCCAGTGTATCAAATTTTGTTGCTAGGGTTCCTCTGTTTGGGTCTAATATATTTTGTAATAAATCTTTTAGTTGGTCAGCAATACCTGCAATATAGGTTACGCTCCCCCTATCACCAACATCTCCACCTTGCACCTTAACCCTTATGCCGCTGGCGTCATCAATATCGCCATTTTGAGCTTTACCTGTTTCGCCATCCCCTTGACCAACGGTGAAACCCAAAGCATCGGATGCGTCATTAGAAATATCTTTAATTAAGACTTTTGAGTTCACCCCTGTAGAAGATGAAATAATGCCGATGGTGCCAAATGCCGCTGAAGATACGTCACTGGTATAATCTACTTTTACAGATAAGCTTTCTGCTTTTATGGCTGGATTATTGTTAATGGCCTCTTCAATGGCTGTGGCCAGCGCAGTGCCTGTTGCATAGGTAGCCTGTGTAATAGAAATAACGGATTCAAAGCCGTCTAACTCAATGGTAAATGTGTCGTTGGTTGCATCAATGGTGACAGGGCCAGAAACTGCTTCGGTTTGTTCAGACACATAATAACCATTCGTTGCCGCTACGTTGCCATTTTGTGCGGTTAAGTATTGACCATTCCCTTTTGCAGCTACACCGTTGATTGTACCAGCTACATCTTGACCGGTATTTACGTCGTATTCCGTTCCATCTGCTTCGTGAATACCTAAGAAAGAAACCGCAGCTGAATCCACATTTGTAAATGCCACCGTCGTATTGTTGCCACCAATATTAATGGTCAAACCGCCTTGGTCGGTGTCTGAGTTATAATTATATTCAACAGCGGCGGTAATATCTGAGCCAAATTGAATTGCGTTATCCATACCTAATGCATCAAATCCGCCACTGAAAACCGTATCAACCCCCGGTAAACCTAAGGTTCCTTGAGCATTAGCATCTGCATTTTGAATTTCAATAGAAGCGGAACTACCAAACATGGCCGATGTTTTTACGCCATCACGGGAAACTGTTTCAAAATAAATTTGATCCGCACCGTCAAGTTTGGCAACAATATCACCTACTTCAAATTCACTGTTATTAAGAATGGATAAATCCAACGCTTGCTGGATGGCTTCTAATGAGTCGTCTTTGTCACCGCTGCTGGCATCGGTATTTACATCCACATTTAAAGTGACACCATCCACGACCAAGTCAAACGTGGCATTATTTGCTCCGCTAAAATCAATACCCCCGCCGATAACAGCCCCACCTGATGTGACTGCACCTTGGCCATCACTCACCACTTGAATGTATTGATCATGACCTGCCACATCGGTAACCAGTTCTAATCCATTACCTGTACCTAACTGTGCAGTCACCACTCCTGCGCCATAAGCCGCGTCTAATTTTGTTTGTATATCAACAATGTTATCGCCACTGTCTGCATCTAACAATATGGCTTGTTCGTTACCATTTACATTTAACGTAAAGCCCGCATTGGTTGTACTAAAATCAATATTGGTTGCAACGTCTCGCGTGCCTTCCGTTGTTGTGGCGCCGTATATTTGATCGGCTAAATTCACGTCCCCTGTTAAATCGGTGTTAATGGCCGTTTGAACTGCTGTGGCTAAATCATTCCCTGTTAAATAGGTTCCCGCTGGAATGCTCACCGTATTGGCACTTTCTGTACCGTTTAATTCGACCTGAAAATCTACATTGCTCGCAAAGGTTAAACCTGGATCTTTACCGTTAATTTGAGCACCATCAGTCGCATCTAAACCTAAAAGTAAATCTGATGTATTAGAACCGACTGCGGTGATCTCTATGGAATCAGAGGCACTTGGGGTTGTGGTGGTAAGCACTAATTTGCCTCCATCATCAAAACTGGCGATCACATCGCCATTTAAAGCGGTTGCATCAATAGCAGTTTGTATCGCTTGTAGGGTGTCTTTCCGATTACCAAAGTCACCATCGCCATTTAGATCAAGGCCTGCCGCATTTAAGTTAACGGTTACCGCTTCTGCTGCACCGCCATTTAAACTAACCGAAAAGGTTGCATTAGAGCTTGCGAAATCAATGCCTTCATCATCAGAAACGGTTCTGTTTGCCGGTAATGTTGAGGTGCCATAGCCGTTAAAATATTCGCTATTTAATGTGCTTAATTCAACACCATTAAATTCACCGCTGCCTAACGTATTAAAACCCAATGTGTTCGCAGTATTGGTATCTACCGATGTAAAATACACTTGAGATTTAGAACCATAAGAATTAGATGTAAAATCAAAAGAGTTATTAGCCCCGTTGTAATCCACGCTCACACTATAGGCTCTTTCTTTAATTGACTTAGTACTGTTTATTTGTGACTGTATTTCAGCCGCCAGCTCATCAGAAGTTGTATAACTGCCTTGGGTTAACGTTACACTGGCCGTGGTTCCATTTACATTTATTGAAAATTCATCATTCGAGTCATTGATTACAACCGGTGATAAAAAATCAAGTACACTGGCACTGCCACCTTCATAAGTACCTTGAGTTGCAATCTGCGTGATATTGATATCATAAGTACCGGGCTTTGTATTAATTGAATCATTTAAAAAGGTAATGCGATCATCGGTAACAGAGCCCTGATCAGCAAAAACACCGATTACCGCTTCACGACTTTCGTTTAACCCTTTTAAAAATAAACTTGCGTCAAATTTTAATTTGAAACTATCATTTTGATCGCTATATATACCTAATTCACTGAACGAGCGGAAATTGGTTCCTGTAATATCGCTAACCGTACTGGTTAATATACTTTTAATTTGGGTATTAATTGAGCGTAATGTGCTGTCACCTAGCAACAGGCTTCCTGTACTGGAATCTTCATCGTATTTGGTTAGATCTTTGTAAACATCCTGAAAGCTATTAAAGCCATCAATCATCGCTTGTACTTTTTCAGAGATACCAGCCACATCTGGCGCGACAGTTATACTGACATTAGTGCCAACATCTTCACCTTTTAAGCTTAATGTCACACCATCAATAACTTCTGAAATTTCGTTACTTGAACGGGTAATAGATAAACCATTTACATTTAACAGTGCATCTTCACCTTGCTGTGTTTCTGTTAAGTTGTTGGCTGGATTTTTTTGATTTTCATTATACGCAAACGCAGAAAGACCTGATGTAGCTAAAGCACCACTCGCGTCTTTGGCAATAATTTCCATACTATAGTCTTCACCTGTATCTTCACTGGTGAGCTGTAGCACATAACCACTGCCATCATTAACAATATTGGCACGTACTCCAAAATCTTCGTTATTGATAGCATCCCTTAGACCTTGAAGCGTGTTGTTACCTGAGGTGATTTCAATAGTAGCCGTACCTGCATCAGGGTTGGCCTCAAAACCATCATAGTTTGCCCCGTCATACGCAGTGGTGCCCAATGCAAACGTTAACGTGCCTAAACCTACCGCATCAGTAACACTGGTATACGATTGAGAGACTAATGAGTGAGCTTTGGCTGTGCGTTGTACTTCAACACTATAAGTGCCCGAAGGGGCTGACGAGGTTGCGGTCGCGGTTAAAATGGACTCGTCAGATGATTCAGCAGTGGTTGCACCCACGTTGCTACTATCTGATAAAGCGACAATAGTCTCAGAGAAATCATATAACTTACTTTGCACTTCACCATATGCCGATATTTTGGCATCAATAATACTTTGCTGTGTGTTTAGTCGTAACTCACCGGCTGCTTTATCAGCATTAATGATGTTTTCAACTAAATCACTGGTAAGAAGGTCTGACCCAATGCCTAGGGATTCAATAGCAGCCATGTAACCTCCGACAATCTAACACTCACATTAAGGGTTCACAAAAAGCAAAACCCGATACCCCATTTAACGGCGATATCAGGTAATACTTTAATGTTTAACTAAAAGATTTAGCTATTAAACGTCAACCTACTCATTCCTAAGTCTAGCCAACATTTTAATTGTTACCTTGTTCTTTTAGTCCTAGCTAATGTGATAGACCAAAATCAAACAATTAAACCTGCGCACTAAAAAGTAACGTTGGTTCTTCACTATTCAATTTCTTTGCCATTTCCAGCGCCGCCTCATTCGGAATCTGGCGAACCAGTTGTTCTGAATGTCGATCGTATACGCTGATCACTGTCTTTCCGCTGTCTTCATCAAGTCTAAAGTCTAAGTCTCGTTGTGTTTTCTGTACATACTCGTTTAACTTAGACACCGCCTCTTTTACCTCAACGCTCTTTGCTTCAGCTGCTGCAGTCGCGTCCTCATTTGGCAATTGCTTGCCGCTTGTGACTACTTCTGTTTCCGCTTTGGCGCTCACATCCGCTTTTGGCTTTTGTGATTGAACTTGAGGTGCTGAAGTGAGCGAGCCGGCAGTATTCACTGTCGTATTTTGCGCTTTAATTTCATTCATAATACACCTCTCATAAAGTTAGCTATCAGCTTACGCTGCCAACGGAAGGAGAATCCCTTCCGTTGGTTGACTACCTAACTTATCCGAGTAAAGAAAGCACCTGCTGTGGACCCTGGTTAGCCTGAGCAAGAATCGAGATACCAGCCTGTTGTAGCACCTGTGTACGCGATAGCTCTGCTGTTTCGGCCGCGAAATCCGCATCTTGAATACGAGAGTTTGCAGCTGCCAAGTTCTCAGAGGTAATGGCTAAGTTACTTACAGTTGATTCCATTCGGTTTTGAATCGCACCTAAGTCCGCACGTTGAGCCGCAATAGATTGCAGTGCGTTATCGATGGAGGTCAGCGCGGCTGTTGCTCCTTCGAAGGTTGAAATATCAATGTCCGTTAAGAACTGACCTTGAACCGCACCGCCGTAGCTACCTTCTGCTAAGCCTAGAGCCGCTAACTCATCCGCCCCTTCCGAGCCCGCAGCGAGAGTGAACTCACCAGCTGACTGAAGTGTGACAGTTGAATAGGTGGTTTCATAAGTCGCACTTTCAGCACTAATGCCTCGGTTAGTACCGGCTTGAGCCTCACCAAATGTCGATTCACCTATACCATCCACTGCTGCGTCTAAACCAAATATGGCACCAATTGACACATTTGAACCAGATTCATCATTTACGCCTATGGAGATATTTCGACCATCTTCGGCAGTTAAGGTTAGCGATACACCATTGTCGATCCCTTCTACACCGGTTTTACCCGCCACAGAGTTGATCACACTTAAGGCATCTGCTTTTGCGCGGTCAGTATCAATACTGCCTGCACCATCATCTTGAAGAGTAACCGTACCAGCTACATAACCATTGATGTAGATTTCCGCACTATCACCTACAGCGAATGAAGCTGTATCTACGTTTGTACCATCACCACCAACAACTTGAGTTGCATTTACGGTAGCGCTAACACCCGTTTCATCAGATACTTGATTGATTGCAGAGGCAATGGCGATACCAGAGCTTTCTTTTGAACTTGAAAGAATCTTAGTTCCGTCTGAAGCAAACTCAGCAGAGGCTTTATCCGCGTTGGTATCAGCCGCACCAATACTCACTCCGTTTATTAAAATATCGCCATTGTCGAGTCCGTTTACTCCAGCATATGCTGGCGTTTCATCATTACCAGCATAAAACTCACCACCAACGGTTGGATCGGCCAACGTCATGCTAACGGATTCACCATCTGATGATGAGAAAGCCAGTTTACCGGATAATTGCTGCTCTACGGCACCAATCAAGTTACCAGACACGTCTTCTTGTAGTGAACGGCCCTCTGCATCTGAAACCATGCCAAGGTTATTACCAGAGTGGTTACGGATATTCAGCACCATATTACCTGAGGCATCTATAGTCGCCGATACGTCAATATCTTCTGAGCTAAAGTCGGTTCCATTAAAGGCATCCGCTAATTCACTCATACTCACCGAACCATCTGCATCAGGGTCCGTGACAGATACCCCCACACCGCCAGTAGCATTACCGGATGTACCGATAAACAGGGTATCACCCACTTCTAAATTGTTAGCATCAAATGCAAGGGTAATATCTTCCCAAGCATTCACATTGTTACCTGTGTATGCTGTGTTAATTGCAGAAGCTAGATCATTTACAGTGGAGTTAGCGTTAACTGTAATACCAGATAGCGCCGTGTCGCCTACCGTCACATTTACCTGATTTGTACCAGTAGATGATAAAGCAGTATTACCAGTTACCGTATCAGCATAAGACGTACCAGCAAATAATTGACCTGTTGCAGCACCAGATTCGTCACCGGAAACGGTAATGGCTGGGCCACCAGCATCAGACACTTGATAAGCAATACGACCTGTTAATGTACGGTCACCATTGTTGGTTGCTGAATCCACGTTAACGGTTAATGCACCACCGGCACTCATCGTTATACCCGCACCCGTTGCCACACCAACTTTAACCTGCGTATCCCGTTGGTTATCTACGCGAACTGAAATTGCATCAGTTGCTTGGTTCAACTCTGCGGTTACCGTAAGACCAGCTGCAAAGGCGGTGGTATTTAACTGATCCGTTAAATATTGTAAACGCTCTGTAGTGGTATCGTATGCCGCATCAGCATCATTTGGTAACGAGATTGTCGCACTGCCTAGATACAAGGCATTAGTGTTACCTGTGGTAGTCGTCCATTCGTTAATAGTGAACTCAATACGCTCAAAAGCCGCTACACCAGACGCCGCATCAATTAAGCTTGCTGCTGAAGCTAAAGACGTGTCAGAAGCGACTGCTACAAACTGAGAGCCAGAACCATCATTCACTACAAAATGGTGAGCATTGGTTAATTCCGTCGCTGCTGCATCTGAAGCAACACTAATTGCACCACCAGCACCCAAAGAACCTGTGGTAATGACGGTGGCAGTATCACCAACATCTGCAAAGGTATTGGCTAAAGTACCATCATTTGCGATTGTGGCAGCCGTTAAAGTACTGGACTGAACTTCAGATACACTAGCCGCTTCACCTTTAGCATAAGTACCTGCAACTAAACCGGCATTGGCTAAATCGCCGTTCCCTGTACCATTACCACCTTGAATGACTATTTCTGCTACATCCGCATCGGCAACTAACGTATAACCACCTTCGTATGTCACTTGTGTGGCCGGAGTTGTTGCATCTAGCCCTAGGCCAGTACTTGCAGCCGTTAACGTTGAGTCAGCTGATAACGAAATATTGCGTCCGTCTTCAGCAATTAATTGAATACCACCTGCATCAGTCTCTGAGTTAATCGCCATTACCCCAGTTTGTTCTGAAACAGCATTTATGGCCTCAGTAATACCCGCTCGTGTTTGTACGGATGATACGGTTGTCGATAAACTAATATCCACCCCGTTTAACGTTAATGTACCACTGGTGGCAGCACCGGTCATTTCTGCACCGGAAACCACATTAGTATTTACATTAGCTTTAACACCTGTTTGATCATACTTAGCGTTAATCGCTTCCACTTTAGAAATGGCAGAAGCCGCTGCATTATCAGTTGATGAAGTATCATCACCAGCTTTAGAAGCGTCTATAGCAATCCCATTAATCGTTAAATCACCATTTGCCAGTGCATTTGAATTGCCCGTAGCAGAAAGACCTGCTGATGCAGCTGCACCAAGTTTTTCAGAGGTTAATTCAGCAATGCTTACATCAACTGTTTGACCAGCGTTTGCACCGATTTGGAATGTAGCTGAAAAGCTACCATCTAATAATTTACGACCGTTGAAATCAGTCTCTTCTGCAGTACGTGAAACCTCTGCTAATAATTGGCTAACTTCCGATTGTAGCGCGTCACGGTCAACATCTGAGTTTGTAGCGTTAGCAGACTGAACTGCCAGTTCACGAATACGCTGCAAGTTGTCATTCATTGTACCCAAGGCACCCTCAGCCGTTTGTGCTAGCGAGATACCATCCCCTGCGTTTCGTACTGCTACATTTAAGCCTCGGATTTGTGAGTTGAAGCGTGTCGATATTGCAAGACCAGCCGCATCGTCTTTCGCACTATTAATACGCAGACCCGAAGATAAACGTTGTAATGCAGTTTGATTGGCTGATTGTGACTTGTTTAAGTTGCGTTGCGCGTTTAGAGACGCAATATTCGTATTAATAATTTGAGGCATAACGGCTCTCCTTTCGTTTAAGAGGTCTAGGCCAGGCTATATACAAACCAAACGCCTAAATTACTTGTTCAAAATATATAACGGCCCTTAAAGAAGAAGCTTTAATTTTTTTTAATAATTAGATACACAATTATTAAAACAACATAAGAATGCAAAAAGTAAGCACGTATTGAGGATTATGTAGCTATTGAATGAACATGAAAATAAATCAGTGCCAAAAAAACGACATTTATCGTTAACCGTAATAATGATGATGTATCCATATGATTTAAATAATAAAATTTAAAAAACACGTATATCATTAGTGTTCAGTCAAACAGAATATTCCCTTGCAATATTTAAAATATTGACTAAGCAAAGAATATCATTCAATCATCATGTGGCCTAACTATTGCAATATAGCTTGGATGAAAAGGGAATGACGTATGAATGACGAAAACCATATAACCAAAACAAAAAATAAATTAGAGCAAAGGTTTAAAAACAACTCCGATTTTATAAAAAGAAAGATGCCTGTCGTTTATCAGCTAATCAATAAAGGAAAACCTAATTTAACACTAGATCCAAATACAGGAAGAATTGAACTATATAAAGACGGAAAAAGCATATATGAAATTGATGCTCTAACGTTTTCGATGAAAGAAGTCGCTCATTTTGAGTCATTAATGGATCAAACAGATTATCGAGTATCACCCACTAGCTTACCGTTAGCCCACCTCATTCAACCAGAGCCGTTTAAAAAAACCGTTCAAGAGTACGCAAAATCATATGTATTATCTAAATCGGAAAAACCTGCGTACTTAGATACCATTATATTTGGTATTGGTTTAGGTCATCACATTGAAATCCTGTGCAATAAACGGTTATTTCATCATCATACAATCATTGAAAAAGATGTAACTCAATTTATAGCAAGCCTTTACTGCGTAAATTGGGAAAACATCGTTAACAACATGACTCATTCTCAGAGTCTAACTATATTAGTGAAAGACCCTGAAGTGACTGATCAATTCTTTCACGATCAAATAAATCTTCACTTCACAAATATGTTTCCTGCCAATTTCAATGCAACAATGATTTATAACCACGCCAGACATTTACAGTATGAAGACTATAAGGAAATAAAAGAAAGTTTTGATAAATTTTCACATTTCTCACAAGTATCTTATGAAAAATTAGGTCCTGATTGTCAAAGGTTAATGAATGCTAATGAGAATTGTCGATTAAAAAAGCCAATTATAGATCTTAATAAAAGTAATATTTCAAATGAAGATATAAAAATTGCTATCGTAGGCGCTGGCCCTTCACTAGATGATTATATAATCAGCATAAAACAAAAAAGAGACAAGCTAATTATTATATCATGCGGCAGCTCACTGGAGTCATTACTTAAAAACGGAATCACGCCCGACTTCCATTTTGAACTCGAATTCTTGAACTTGGCTAGTTCCATGATAAAAGAGCTGAGTAAAGAGCACAAATTAAGTGACATCGATTTATTATGCAGTTTCGAAGGTAACCCTGGTTATTCAAAATACTTTAGAAATACTTTTCAATTTGTACAAGAAACAAATGAACTAGTTAATAATATAGATGCTAAATATATTCTTAGATTTGGTGGATTAACCTGTACTAATGGTGCCAGCGCACTTTTCACCCGTATATGTAAAAATGATATGTTATTTTTTGGAATGGATTTCGCATTTACTCATGGAGAACACCACGCAAAGGATAATATAAGTAATAAAACCGTTTTTAATGAAGAATTTAAAGCGTTTGAAGGGTTTGGAGAAAAATTAAAAAAAACCGGAGTACTAGAAGCCGAAGATGTTCATGGTGAAATATTAGCCACAAACCCGTCATTCAACTCAGCAAGATTTCTATTACAAAGAATGATATCTCTATCTAATAGTACATACTACAACTGCTCTAATGGTGCCAATATTGAAGGCAGTGAGTATCTAAGCGTAGAAGCGTTAAATTCAAAACTTGATGAGTCTCCCATAGTAAGCGAACGTTTTACACTCACAACCGATGTATTTGATAGCGATGAAATACATAACATAAGTAAATCTATACTTGAAACCAGTTTTGATGTAAGTCGCCAATATCTAGAAAATATCAAATTATTTAAAGATATCTCAAGAGAAGATGCCTGTATACGCATCATAAATATAGTAAAAAGTACTAATCTACAGTTAGTGAATCGTGTAGGGCAATCAAGAAGTATTATGAGTATAAATCGCCTGCCATTATTACTGTTATTCAATAGTATCAACCACTGTAGTAATGATTTTTACCAATCATTATTGGATACTTGGATAAGCGATTATGAATCTTACCTTGATTATATTCATAAAAAACTGTTTACCCCATTTGAAAAAAATGATTTTTACATTAGAGAAGAATGGTTAGATAGCTTTTAATGAATACAATTACACTAGACGAATCATTACATGATCAGCTAGATTTAAAAGAGCTTTGTAAGCCTAATTATAAAAATCACGCTGAATTGTACTCACCAAATGATAATTATGGGTTTGCTTATTATGTAAAGCAATATGCTAACTACCCTATTGAAAAGCCTATCAATGCTATTTTACCACATGGTATCTATTTTCAAGACAAGGTAGTTGCCAAAAGTGAACTGAATAGTCCGATGAATTCAGTATTATGCTACCCACCCTTTATTAAAAAGGCTTGGAAAAAATCATCCTCAAAAAAGACTTTGATTGATTTTTCATCCCCAATACATTACTCCATTCGTCTATATGAAAATGAGTACGAGAAATCTAAGGCATTAGGGTCAATCGTCATGTTGCCCCACCGAACAAAAGTAATGTCCATAAAATATGACTATGAACAATTATTATTAAAAATTGATCAATTACCCGATTTTATGAAGCCTGTAACCATCTGTATTCATTGGTTAGACGTGGGAACAGAACTTGAACACCAATTAAGAGCGCAAGGCTTCAATATTGTTTGCGCAGGGCATTTTACCGATTATCGTTTTATTCATCGCTGGCTTCATCTAGTTAAACAGCATAAAGTTGTGATTGGTGTAGGGCTGGGAAGCTCATTATTCTACAGTATTGTGTGTGGTACTCCTTATTACCACATGGATTTAGATATTAATTATGATATGAGTGCCATGACGAATATCTTCAATAAAAAAACAACCGAATTATCGCCAGAAAGTAAAAGAAAAGTAGAAAATTTAAAATCTATATTCTCAAAACCCTCTGAAGTCATTACCGATCAACAAAAACAAATTGTCGATTGGTTTACCCAAAAGCAATCCATGCTCACACCCAAAAACCTATATACTCAGCTGGATCAACTATAAATCATCAATATCTTTAAATTATTTGTGTATTTAATAATGATATGGCAGGTAAACTGATCCTACAGACACCGCAGCCTCATACACCAATTTATGATCTTATTTTTCACTTAGCGTGACTAAGTCGTCAAGGGATAGATCAACGTAATCAGCATCTCCATAAAAGAAAAATCACATTATTGACACAAACGAAAATTTGAATTAACCACCGAGTCACTCATGCAAACATAAGTTTTAATTTCACCTTGAATAGCCACTGTTTCGCCATGACATATGGGGCAGGCTTGTAACGTTTCATGTGTCAAATCCATTTCTATCACCATTATTTATGTTTAATGATTTTAAAATCTATAGGGGAGCCAAACTCAATATCCTCACTGGCCACCTGCCCTACTATTTGATCAAAATACTTCGGTGGTAAACCAAACCCCGGCCTAACTCGTTTAATATTGCCTGAGGTTAATACCTCTCCTTTTTTAATGTCTTTTGAGGCATAAATAGAGCGGCGAAACCGTACGTTTTCATTTTCAGCTTGTTTACGCTCATATCCAGCTACACCTAGGGCTAACCAAGCATCACGTGTGCTCTTGCATAATTGTTCTAACTCACTAGGCTCTAATGAGAAATCCGAATCTGGACCTTTATCATTGCGAGATAACGTAAAGTGCTTTTCAATAAAAACAGCCCCTAAAGCAGCCGCCACAACAGATGCCGTATAACCCAAAGTATGGTCAGATAAACCCACTTGCACATTAAAGCGTTTAGCAAGGTCAGGGATGGTATTGAGATTTGATTGCTCAATAGGTGCAGGGTAAGAACTAATACAATGGAGTAAAATTAAGTCGTGACATCCTGCACTACGTGCGGCTTCAACTGCTTCTTCAATTTCAGTTAAATTTGCCATTCCAGTAGAAATAATCATGGGCTTTTTGGTACGGGCTACGTATTGAATTAGTGGCAGATCAATGGCTTCAAACGAAGCGATTTTATAAGCCGGTGCATTTAGATCTTCTAGCAAGTCCACAGCACTTTCATCAAATGGGGTACTAAAGCAAGTTAAATCAATTGAATGTGCATAATCAAATAAGGGTTTATGCCATTCAAATGGAGTGTAGGCCTCACTATATAATTGATAAAGAGTTTGTCCTTGCCACGGGCCACTGTCTATTCGAAAGTCGGCTTTATCTGAATTTAAAGTAATGGTATCGGGTGTATAAGTCTGCATTTTTACCGCATGAGCACCAGACGTTTTCGCAGCTAACATAATACGTTTGGCGCGCTCTATATCGCCATTATGATTAGCTGATATTTCTGCAACCACATAAGGAGCGTATCCATTCCCAATTTTTACACCGTTAATATCAATGGTTTGCATTTTGGTAACTCCTTCCAAACACATAGGTTTGATGAGCGCATAGTTTAAAGCCGTTTGAGGTGAACAGTTTTATTGAAGGGGTGTTTAAATCGTCTACCGTTGCGATTAACGTCTCATGCTTCATATTTTTCTGTAAAAATGATAATGCTAATTTACCTATTCCTAGGCCATGAAATACATCTGAAATTAATATGGAAATTTCTTCAGTTGTTTCGCTTTCAAGTAATTCACTTTTTCTTTCATCTTCAAAGCAATCAGTTAATTCATCTAATCGTACATATCCTACAGCTACCCCCATTAAAATAATCACCCACATTCGTCTTTTTTCATTGGTTAAGCTGGTATTAAGCCAATTAATATGTTCACTGTAACTGGGTGGATTTGGGTTACGAGAATACTGCCTTGCTTCTGGTTGGCATTGCCAATCAAACAAGCTATCTGCATACTCTAAAGTGAGTGACTCGAATTTAATGGATGATGCGACTATTCCTTTAAGTACACGTTTACAGCCTAATCCATCTATTAATTCAGAATTGTTTTTTGAATAGCGATACCAATCATAAAAGTTAAAATTAATGAATGGCTCCATATCTATTTTTAAATCTTCTAACTTAGAATGCACAATCAATTGATGGTCATGTAAAAATTCTGCTATGGGTGTTTGTAAATCAGAATTAGTAATGGAAATACAAGGTAAACCTAAGCAGGCACGCTCCCAAGTAGAACCACCAATAGCCCCAATGGCCAAATCACTATCAGACATTAGCTGCACAATATTATGGGTATCCACATTCATATGAATGGTTAAATTCTTGTAGATTGAGGCATCAAACCTATCAAGCCAGCTGCATTTTGAAGAGACTGCAATTTCTATCCTGCTTTTACAGGGCATAGTATTTAAAATAGCCAGTACATCTAAAGTTAAATGGGTTGGGTCTGTAGCACCAAAGCTCAAAAGTATTTGATTAATACCTGAAGTGGTTTTTCGTTTTTCTAATACGAGCTTGCGTTGTTGTAAGAATTCATCACGTAATAACGTGAAATCAGAGCCTATTAATAATTTTGTTTTTGGCTTGCACAATTGTTTATAATCCGATGCTTCTCTTTGTATGTTTACATCCAATAAGAAATGACAATCATGCTGGCGATTTGCTAAATCATCCATCACAAATAGAGTATTAGTGGAATCTAATAGAATACGTTCCCATGTGGCATCAAGGTTATATTGATCCACCACAAATAAGTTAACCTGCTTATAATGCTGCCGAATTATACTCTGTGTTTTTTCGGCATCTTTTGTTTGGGAATCTATTGCATTAGAGTGATCATCAATAACATGCACCCTGTATTTTTTATGTTCAATTAAATCAATACCGTTACCACTAAGCTGCTGGCAAATAAACGCGCATTGAAAACCATAATGAGATAATTCATCAGCCAATGTTAGGCAGCGGGAAACATGCCCAAATCCCATTTTTTCAGATGAATCCACACGAAATACGGCCTGCATTATCATCACAATCGACTCTGATAAATCAATTCTGCCAGTTGCCAGTCTGCCTCATTGTCTATATCTTGGGCATCTAATCTGGAAATTGGTAAACCTAACGAACGCCCACCCAATATGGGCCGACCAGCTAACCAAGCTTGTGTTTTACCAAAATAAAACTGACCAGCATCATGATATGTTTTGCTTAAATCTTGAGTTCGTTTTTGGTCGTTTTTCGGGAACATCATATTAATTTCATTATCTTGATTAATAAATAATCCCCTTTGTATTGGGTATTCAAACTCGGTTACTGGCAATGCATAGTCACTATTCGATTCATTCTCAAGTAGTAAGGCCAAACATTCATGTAACATTGCCACGGATATAAATGGTGCGGTGGCATAAATACATGCCACAATGTCTATGTCGTCTTTCTCTTTCAAAGCACCAATTGCATGCTGGATAACAGGCACCGTGGGGGTCATATCACCGGACAAATTTTCTGGTCGCATGAACGGTACTTCAGCCCCAAAATCCTTAGCCACTTGCGCAATTTTTTCATCATCCGTTGATACAATCACTCGATCAAACAAACCACTGTGAATAGCTGCATTAACGGAATAAGCCATAATTGGAAAATCATGGAATGCGCGGATATTTTTATTTGGTATGCGCTTACTTCCACCTCTTGCTGGAATCACCGCTACTCGCATTTATTTATCCTTAAGTAAAAGATTTTTTAATGATTGTACAATTTGTATCTGTTGTTCGTTGTTAAGATCAGGGTATATCGGTAATGTAATACAACTTTGATAATACACTTCAGCATTTGGGCACAGGCCTTTTTTGAAACCAAGGGACTGATAAAAAGGCTGGAAATAAATGGGAATATAATGCACATTAACGCCGATTCCTGCTTCTCTTAACTGCTTAAATATGGACAACCTTTTTCTCTCATCTAGTGTAATAACATATAAATGCCAAGCAGAAGATTGCTCTGATGATTGCGCCGGTAACGTAATAGGCAAGCCAGATAATGTCTTTTTGTATTGCTTGGCAATGTTTCTTCGTGCTGAGATAAAATCATCTAAACGGCTAAGCTGGGATACACCCAAGGCGGCTTGGATATCGGTCATGCGATAGTTATAACCTAAACCCTGTTGCTCGTAATACCAAGGATCAGTGGTATTGTGCAATAAGTTGGATTCTCGAGTAATACAGTGAGAACGCAACATTCTAATCGTTTTTTCTAACTGTTTATCGTTAGTGGTGAGCATGCCCCCTTCACCACATGTTATGATTTTCACAGGATGAAAACTAAATATTGTAATATCACTAAACTCACACGACCCCACCTTTTTATTTAAGTAAGTAGCACCGATTGCATGAGAAGCGTCTTCAATAATTTTAAAATCAAATTCTTCAGCCAAAATCGATATGGCTGACATATCACACACTTGACCTGAAAAATGAACCGGAATCACCACCTTGGGTAAGGGCAAATCATATTGCTTATGGTGTTCTAATTTTTGACGTAACGCATTAGGACATAGGTTATAGGTATGGGGGTTTATATCTACAAAATCTACACTTGCACCACAATACAAAGCACAATTGGACGAAGCAACAAACGAAATGGGCGACGTCCATACATAATCATCTTTTCCCACGCCTAAAGCTAAGCAGGCAATATGTAAGGCCGATGTAGCACTGTTAACCGCGATGGAAAATTGAGCATCAACATATTTAGATAATTCATGTTCGAAATTTGGAACTTGTTGGCCCTGAGTTAAAAAGTCAGACTTTAAAACCTCAGTGACAGCAGCAATGTCATCATCATTAATTGATTGTCTGCCATAGGGAATCATACTTTTTCCATTAAAAACCAAGAAATATCATCCTGAGGGAAATTGGGATCATGGCGATACAAAAAACCATAATCAATTAACTTCAGATCGTTAAATCGGGCTAACATATCTCCGGCAAAATCTCGCTTAAATAGCTTGTCTTTCTCACCATGATACTCAATGGATACAGGTGTTGGATTATAATATTCGGCTACTAAAATATATTTTTTGGAAGCTTTATATAAACTATCATATACACTATTCAACATATCAGGGTTTATATGAATCAGAACCCCTTTGGTGAAGGTGAGATGATACTGTGTTTCAAAATCAATCTCTAAAATTGAGCCGCAAATTCCTTTGGCCCCTGCCCATTTATTGACCTCATCAATGGCCCCTTGATTAATATCAACACCAGTAAGGTCTAAATCCGATTTAATGCACTGAAGCGCCCTCAAATTCATGCCGATATTACAACCCAGCTCTAATATGTTTTTTACTTCATGGGTACGCTCAAGTACTTTTGAAAAAAAATGAATATTTGCTGAAAGCAACTGATCACTTTTATTTCTATTAATGTAACCTTCTCCGAACTCCCCTTGCCAAAATTTTTCCTGATCAGTTTTCATTATCACATCCTTTCAAATTTCATCACCCATTGACCAGATCCATCTCTTTCAAAGATGTCGTGATTAACAAATGAATCCATCACTTCATCATATTCTTCACGGCTAATCTTTAGTATTTCACAAAATTCAAGAATATTTTCTTCATTGACTTCACCATCGATTTTTTTCGCAATCTCCAAAGCCTCGGAACGCTCAATTCTTCCATGGCGTAATTCAATATTAAGCTGATCGGTTGCTCGTCCGTATCCAAATTTTAGGTACTTAACCCGTTCACGAATATCTATAAATTTCATATCGCAATTTTCATAGTCCACCCAAGATCCAGCAGGAGGCTCGGGCAGCGCACTCCAGCCTAGAGTTTTAACCAACTCTGTATGAACACTTGCATCCCACTTATGAAAAAAGCCATAAAATGTGCCTATGACACCCGCTTCATGGATTTTTTCATCACTTGGGTAACATAGCATGCCAAGGTCTTGCATACTGATATCTGTATCGACCATGTCCTCCTCTCTTAAGCCTCTCATCAGGCCAAATTCTTGTCGCCATCTACGATCCATAAGCAGATTGTCTCGACTTAGTTCAGGGCCACCATATTCAAATTGAGGGTTTTCACCAAATATAACTAAAGGAATGCCAAAATTGACGGCAAAATGAAACGGTACGGTGTATATGCCAACATGATTCACCCAATAATGATCACCAACAATCTCAAAACCTTTTCTTAATAGTGGCGTTACAATATTCGGATTAAGAGTGAAATGAACATGGTCAACCCCGATACTGCGCAAAACTTCAAGGTTATGTATACCTGTTGAGGTTTGATCAAACTGATCAAACGTAACTGCTAAAGGGTTCATACCATGAATTTTTTTCATAGCATACACTTGCCAAGTGCTATCTTTGCCGCCACTGACGGGGACTAAGCAATCATAAACGCCTTTTGCTCTCGATTTTGCCTCAGACAATATTTCATCAAATTGCTTGGCTCTTTGATCCCAATCTATGGCATTTTCAATGCCGTGTTTGCGCTGAGAAGAACGGCATGCATCACAAACCCCTTCTTCATCAAAATATAGGTCTGGTTTGGTTTCAGGAAATAAACAACATTTACAATAACGTATCGAACTCATAATAACCGCACCTCAATTCCTTGTTTGTGCATATACTCTTTGATCGTTAATATACTTTCACCTACCCAATAAAAAATACTGCCTGCTGCAATGGCACTGGCATGATGCTCTATTGCACTCACACAATCTTCTTTGCTTCCACATCCACCGGCCAAAATAACGGGAACATGAATGTGTTTTGTTATTCGGTCACATAATTCAGTATCGTATCCTTGCATCTTGCCGTCACAATCTACAGAGTTGACAATAATTTCCCCCGCCCCGTATTCCACCGCCTTTTTTGCAATCTCTACCACACAGCCTTCATGCTTAATAGATTTACCACAAGATACCGCAATATAATCCTCACCTTGTTTTACTATATCTAATGAGAATACAACTGCTTGCTGTCCATACTTTTGACTTATTTGGGTAAGTAGATCTGGATTAAGATAAAATTCACTATTAATAACGACCTTATCAGCACCCACTTTAAATAATTGATCCGCATCGCTAAGGGTTTTTATTCCCCCACCTAGGGTTAGTGGCATGACACATTGAGCAGATAGACGCTTTAGTAAAGCAAAGTTGATACTTCCTCGCTTGGTCGCTTCGATATCTACAATCACCATCTCATCCGCTTTTCGGGTAGAAAATACTTTTACGTTGGTAATTGCATCACCAACCATGCGAGGATCTTCAAAATTAACCGTTTTAACAACCGCATTCCCTTTTAATAATAAAATAGGAATAATTCTTTTTTTTAACACGGCATGGACTCATTGGATATGAAATTTTTTAATAATTGGATACCAGCATCTTGACTTTTTTCTGGGTGAAACTGCACGCCGTTTATATTATTTTTCTGCACCCCAATAACGACATTTTTATTGCAGTAGTTCACCTTTAATTCAGAAACTTCTTCATTTACTTCACAATAAAAACTATGCACAAAATAGAAAGACGTCCCATTTTTAATGCCATTGAAATAAGTAGGCAAGACTCCCTCTGTATTTACATCATTCCATCCTATATGTGGTACCGGATGATTTTTGTCCGGTATAAATGGAACAACTTCACCAGATATTAAACCTAAGCCTTCCGTCTCTGCATGCTCATAACCTTTAGACATTAATAGTTGCATCCCAAGGCAAATACCAAGTATCGGTTTACCCTCTGATACACATTCTAATATTGGTTCTTTTAACTTCAGTTTTAATAAATTATCCATTGCCACTTTGAAAGATCCGACACCGGGCAATATTATTTTACTTGCAGCCTTAATTTCTTTAGCTTCTGAAGAAACAATATAATCACGAGTAATCTTTTTGACTGCATTTTCAACTGAAAATAAGTTTCCACAACCATAATCAATAATTACGACTTTATTGCTCATCAGCTTTCGGCTTTAATTAATAGGTTTGCCGTTTCATCCACATCTAAAAACCAATCATTTGTACCCGAATCATATGAAAAACCTTGCTCCACAGGTTCGCCCTCTTCGCCTAGATTATTCATAAGAAAATTTGTATTGCCATCATAGAAATTTATAGAAGGTGCAATAACATAGTGATCATCAAACTCTAGTGTCCGATAGCTATCATCCCTAGGGCACATTTTTTCATGTAATTTTTCTCCTGGTCTTATACCTATTTCATGAATTTTCATACCAGGGGATATGGCTTCGGCCAAATCGGTCATTTTTACGGAAGGTATTTTGGGAACAAATATCTCACCGCCTTTCATGCGTGCAAAGTTTTTAATAACAAAGTCCACACCTTGTTGCAGCGTTATCCAAAATCGCGTCATGGCAAAATCAGTGATTGGTAAACTTTCTGCACCGTCAGAAATTAACTTTCTAAAAAATGGTACAACCGACCCTCTACTACCTACCACATTGCCATACCTGACAACGGCAAAGCGAGGTACTTCACCCCCCACCATATTGTTAGCCGCAACAAATAACTTATCGCTACATAACTTGGTTGCACCATATAAATTAACAGGATTGGCTGCTTTATCCGTTGATAACGCTATAACTTTTTTAACTTCGTTATCAATGGCTGCTCTTATGACATTTTCAGCGCCATCAATATTGGTTTTAATGCATTCAGTCGGGTTATATTCGGCTGCTGGAACTTGTTTCATGGCAGCTGCATGAATTATGTAATCTACCCCTTTACAGGCTTGTTGCATACGCTCTTTATCACGCACATCGCCGATAAAATAACGCATGCAATCTTGATTATAAACTTGCTGCATTTCGAACTGTTTCAGTTCATCACGAGAAAAGATAATGATTTTTTTTGGCTTAAAACGACTTAAAAGTGTTTCGGTGTACTTTTTGCCAAAAGAACCGGTGCCGCCTGTTATCAATATGGTTTGACCATCAAACATGTGATGACCCTCAAGCTGTCAATTTTTTATCGTTATTATAATCAAGCAACAACTGAACCAATTTAATGATTCATACAAGTTATAAGCTGTTAAATAAAGATAGTCTATTTATCTGAGTAAAGCTTTGTTGAGCGGCTTCTAATAAGAAGCTCTGTAGTGATAAACGGCTCACAGCCTCTGCGAAGTCCACATCTTGTAAGCCACTGAGTACTTCTTGGCTGACCAGTTCCACATCTGCATGTAAGTTTTCGATATTATCGATTGTATTGAGTCGTCCACCTATTTCACTGCGCACTTCAGATACACTTGTTTGCGCAAAGTCTAAATTTTGCAGTGTGGTTTCCAACAATGCATCTAAGGCTGCACTTTGTTCTGGGTTATCCCCTAACGACCTTAGGCCTTCCACTAACCCAGATACGGTATCCGTGACTGACTGTTTTTTACTGCTTTCAACAAAGAAGCTATCCCCCGGTTCTGGGTCGCCCGCTATTTTGAAGTTCACACCATTAACAACTAACTCAGTTCCCGATGTATAGCCCTGACCGGTTAAACCATTTATTGGTCGATTATCACTTTTAGAAACCACGCTGTAGTTAGGCCCCGGAGGACTAATAAAGCTATCCGCATTAAATTTAACCACCATGTCTTCTGGGTAGAATGCATCGTAGGCTTCTTGATCCGATACAAATCCATTTGTGATAAAACCATCACCTAAATTTCGCTCATTTTCACGGGTGTAAAAGGTGTTCTGGTCACTTTGTATATCCACAAATAACTTCTTACCCGTATCATTCGTTTGCACTTTAGTACTGTTACTAATTTCAAGCGTTCTTTCTCCATCATCACCTTGATACACAACCCCGCCACCTTGTCTTTGGATAAATGGCTGGGTTTCTCCTTTAAAACCCGAAAAGATATATGTATTACTGGCATCTTTTGTATTCATTAAATCTGTTAGAGCAGAAAGTCTTTGGCCTATTTCGGCCGCTATATAGGTGCGATCTTCTAATGTCATAGAACCGTTACCAGCATTAACGGTTAATTCTCGAATACGGGAAATATTCTCATTCACACTATCTAAAATAGATTCTTCCAGTGTCAGTCTATTTCTAGAGGCCGTAACATTTTCTTGGTATTGGCTGCGCAAACTTATATCTTGCTGAAGCTGTAAGATACGGGTGGAGGCAATAGGATCATCAGCAGGTGTCAGTACCCGACGTCCTGTTGAAATTTGTTGCTGGGTTTTTAAAGTGCCTTCTTGATTATTCAAGATGGAGCGCAAACCAGTATTAAATTGTTGCATGGTTGAAATACGCATATTTACCCTCCGTTACTCTGTTATTAATTACCTAAAGATACCAATCAATGTATCGAATATGTCTCTCGCTACACTGATTACTTGCGCCGAAGCGTTATAACCTAATTCATATTGTATGAGCTTTGCCGCTTCCTCATCCAAGTTAACACCGCTGACGGCATTCACACTGTCTTGTGTGTTTTGTAATAAAACTTCGGAACTCTCCATGTTTATTTGAGCTCTTGCGGTGATAGAGCCCACTTCCTCCACACTGCGACCATAGGATTCACTGATGGTCATATCGCCTTCAACAATCTCTTTGTTTTGTATGCCACCTAGTAAGATACCGTTACGGTTATCTGTCACCGCATCATCATTAAAATCCACATAAAATTGATCTCCGGCTTTGGGCGGGCCTTCCATGGATATTTCATAACCTAGGTATATAGGTTTTTGCTCTGGATTGGCTTCAAATAAATTACTAAATGGCGGTTCAGATGAAATAGTAATACCCTCATCCAGCACCACTTTTACTTGGCCGCCCATGGTTAACTTTGAACTGCCATTGGTGCCGTATGGGCTCATTTCCAATTGGTTTTGAAATGATATATTGCCTTTTGCATCAATGCTTACCGCTAAATCATTGTTATAAAAAAACTTAGTACTGCTAATGGCGGACTGTATACCTGCAATTAAGTCGCTACCTGTGGCGTAATTTTCTGACAGCTCAATATTAAAAGTGCCTTGTCCGGGCACATTAAACTCATAGGTATATGGCCCCCCTTCACTAAAATCGAAACCATCGTATTGTGATAGTGGTTTTGGTAACGGATTGCCGGTTGAGGTTAAATAGTTATTAATGCCATTTGAAACCGTCATGTAATCTTCGTTATCACCTTGCATTTCAAGGCTTAAATCCTCACCATTTATGGCTGTAATGGTCACGACACTTCCGTCACTTTTAGCGGTAACTCCCATGCCTTGAAATGCAAAGTTGGCATTGATGCGGTCAGCTATGAAATTTGCACTAACAGGGTCTGGCACTACATCAGGATAACCCTGTTCATATTTCACTTGGGTTTCAGGTAGGGTATCGGTCAGTTCTATTCCATTTAAATATAAATGTGCATCTAACAGGCCATCTGGATCTGATTGGAAATTGGTTAGCTGTAAAGTGGTAACGGCGGTTGCGGAAATACCATTTTGCTCACTTAAAATTTGAGCCGTTTCTTTAGCCGATGTTTGTGCTGAAATCGTTAATATTCCACGGCTTTTCATGCCACCGGTTATCGCATCCGGATCACTAATATTCAGCCTTGCAGGAAAAAAACCATTACCAGGAGTCACATTGACTTCATTATAATCTTGATAAAACTGATTCGCCGGTAAGTATCCACCCAAACTAGAAATGGAGGTTTTGCCTTCGTCTTTAGGTAATAAATTATTCACAACCCCAGGAATATAGGTTTGGTTCATAATACTGGGGAATAACTGTTTTGGATGAGCAGGATCTGAGTTATCCAATACGTCATATGTGGTATCACTGGTGAATTTCACCAACAAAGGTGGTGTTAGAGCTCCCGGAACTGAAAACGCTTCCGTGGTCGAATCATAAACAGCCCCTTGACTAATGACCCCTTGACCACGATTACCTACGTCATAATCTGTCATGACTGCTGTGGCTAATGCGATTTCCTGCGGAATTTCGATGTCTAACTCAATGTCAGCGGCACCGGAACGGGTAGGCAAAAGATAGAACTGATCCCCTTCTTTAAATGATCCTGATTCAAAGGTTAAATCGAATCCTTCAATGCTAAAACTCTCTGGAAACTCCGTACTTAAAACTGTTTCTAGCACAGCCTCGTTGTTACTCACACGAGTAACTTTAAAGGTATAATTATTAGGGCCTGTAAACTCGACTTTATATTCGCTGTCGGTTAACTCGCTAGGGTCTGTAATATAAACCCCTACCTTGCGATCGTCCGGCTGGGCATTGTCTGCATTTCCCACCACTCGGCTCATGGCCACTTTAGGGTCGTTTATATCTTCAAAATATAAACCACCAGCTTGTCCGTTTAGGTCAATCCCTAATTTATGCTGTTCGTTAATGTTGAACTGCAAAGCAATAGCGACACGCCCAAGCTGATTAGTCACTGGATCTAAAATTTGTTTTCGGAACTCTAAAATGCCCCCGACACTACCACCTGATAATTGCTGAGTTATATCTTGAGTGGCCCCATCTCGCTCAAATATGATGGAATCCCGAGTGGGGTCATCTGAGCCTGCTCTGGTAGATACCCGATTAAAATCTTTACCTAAAACCAAGGGTTGTCCATTACCAATAAAAACATTAATAGAGTCGTTATCTTGTGTTGCCACTGTCACACTGACTAATTCAGCCAGATCTTTTATGGCAAGATCACGCTTATCAAGTAAGTCATTCGGGTAATTACCGTTTGCTGTTGCGGTTGCAAATTGTATCTGCACATTGAGCTCCGCAATGGCTTCCCCTAGTGTGGTGATTTGTCCGGCAATAATACCCAACTGTCCATTTAAAATATTATTACTATCGCTAAGGCGATCTTGAATTGACTTAAAGCGATCCACTAAACCTTGTGATTCACTGATAACCACTTGTCTTGCGGGTAATGAACTAGGGTCGTCAATGGCGGCTTGAAATGCCCCAAACATATTTTCAATACCCGGTTGAATACCCGTACCGGGGTCTGCCAGCAATTTATCGATTTGTTCTGCATTACTGGTTAGGGTTTCAAAATAATTAAACGTTGAGGTGTCTTTTTGTAATTGACCTACTAAAAATTCATCAAATACACGGCGAACGTCTTGAACCATAGCACCACCACCAATCCACACACCTCCTGCAAACTGCGGGTTATTATTGGTAATGGTTGCTTCTTGGCGGCTATAGCCTTCGGTGTCCACATTTGCAATATTATGACCTGTAACCGTTAGGGCTGTTTGATGCACCCGTAAACCAGATATCCCAATATTGAGTAAATTAGCCATGGTTAACCTCGTTTGGCTTGCGCAATGGCTTGTGCCAACACGTCACCGTGAGCGATGCGTTGTATTTTTTCAGCATATTTAGGGTCGGTTGCATAACCACCATTTTGTAACCCTTCGCTATAACCTTTTACCGTTTCGCCTTGCTTAATAGCCGTTTGATAACGCTCACTATTTTGCACAAATTCAGCATAATCTTTTAGGCTATGTTCATAGGATTCATATACTCTAAAAGGTGCTACTTCTTTTTTGGCGATGCCTTGTCGATACTCCAAGGTCGATACTTTAGCCACATCACCATCCCATCTGTGGTCGGCTTTAATGCCAAATAAATTATGGCTATTATTGCCATCACCTTTATGAATAATATATTTTCCCCAGCCAGTTTCTAACGCCGCTTGCGCCATGATGGCTTTAGGCTCAACCCCCATTTCTTCCCCTACGGATTGAGCCACAGGCCACAATGCTGCAACAAATTCTTCTGGATTTTGAAACGCAGATTGTTTAGTTATTGGCCCTGTCTCTTTAGTTTGTAATTGAATACTTAGAGGCTGTGAATTTGGCACAATAAGCTCTTCACTAGGCGTAAAATCTGTTTTTAAGGTTTTAGGTTTGACTGGAGACTCATTTAACGGAGCGATTGCCGCTTTTGTTTCGTTAAGCTCGATGCCTTTCGCTTCTGGATTAAATTGCTGTAAATCCAGATTTGGTTTTATTGTAGAAAATGGATTTGGGCCTTGGTACTGGCGAATAGGAATATCAATTGTTGGTTTAGTGTCGTCATCGCTTTTAACATCAAATTGATCTTTTAACTGGCGGTAAATACTACTGGCCAAGCCAATACCTTCCCCTTGGCTCATAGAGAGTGCGAGCTGGTCATCAAACATTTGACGATAGAATTTTGATTCATTACTGCTTAAAGGGTTATCTTCCTCAAAAACAGCGTTTGCATCGCGCATACTTTTTAACATCATCCCCACAAACATGGATTCAAATTGATGTGCCACTTGCTTCAATGCTTCGTCTTCTTTTTCTCGGCCAAGAGTGTTAATAGCATTTAATGATGCTAAATCGTTGTAGTTGTAAGTATTGCCGATATTGTTCATAACAACGTCTTTTTTGGAGTTATGATGATATAAAGCAAAGCTTAGGCCAAAACCATAATTGATTGTTTTTTAAGGATTTTTTACAAGAATAAAAACGAAAAACGGCAACAGTTGCCAAAAGCGGCAAGTTATTTTTGCTGTGCAATATCGGTATATAAGCGAATACGCTTACCGGTATTCTTATATTTGATAATTTCTTCGCTTTGCTCGTGTTTATGCTGTTGCATTTGATCGAGCAAAGTATGGGACTCTTCTTGAATGGATTTTAGAAAATCTAAGTCAGTTTGATTAATTTGTGCCATATAGTTTTCAAACAAATACTCCAACGCTTTTTGCCGTTGTTGTAATTTATGTTCTAAGGTCGCTAAGCTTTTTTCATGGGCCAATAGCTGTATTTCTTGTTCTAAGTTTTGAATGTAGGATATGGCATCCTCTTTGTTTTCAAAATTTAGCAAATTAGCATTCCTTTCATTAATCAAATCACTATTAACTCAGCATTTAATGCACCCGCTTGTTTTAATGCTTCTAAAATCGCCATTAAATCCCCGGGAGCAGCACCAACTTCATTGACTGCTTTTACAATTTCATCCAAAGATACTCCTGGGGCAAACACAAACATAGGGTTACCTTCTTCATCAATATTCACTTCAGTTTGCGGAGCCACCACCGTTTCACCATTCGCTAACGCCCCTGGCTGATTTACCTGAAAATTTTCTTTAACGGTTACCGTTAAACTGCCATGAGTCACAGCAACTGGGTCGATGCGGACATGCTTACCAATTACGATGGTGCCTGTTCGGCTATTTATAATAACTTTTGCCGTGGCCTCCCCCGGGGTTACATCTAGGTTTTCGATCATGGATAAAAAAGAAACTCGCTGGTTGGGATCTCGTGGGGCGCTAACGCGTACAGACGTGGCATCTATTGCGTATGCGGTTTCTGGCCCTAGTAAGTTATTAATGCGGTCAGATAAGCGTTTTGCTGTTGTAAAATCGGGTGCGTTTAAATTTAACACTAGGCTGTCACCTCTTGAAAATCCGTTAGGGACGGGCCGTTCTACGGTAGCACCGTTTGGAATACGACCGACACTGGGGACATTCACGGTTATCCGAGAGCCATCTGCTCCATCCGCGCCAAACCCGCCAACCACTAGGTTACCTTGCGCCACTGCATATACTTGACCATCCGCTCCACGCAGTGGCGCAAACAGCAAGGTACCTCCCCGTAAACTTTTTGAATTACCAATACTTGAAACCGTTACATCAATGGTTTGCCCAGGCTTGGAAAATGGCGGTAAATTAGTAGTCAGCGAAACGGCTGCGATATTTTTTAATTTTGGGTCAGTACCCGGTGGAATGGATATGCCAAATTCATTCATCATGTTAATAAAGGTTTGATTCGTAAATGGGGCTTTGTCCCCCGTACCGTCCAAACCAACAACTAAACCATAACCCACAAGTTGGTTTATGCGCACCCCTGACACTGAGGTAAGGTCTTTAATACGCTGGCCGTAAGAGAAGGCACTGGTTATAACCAGCAATACCATACTCAACCAGATCAACATTCGCTTTTTCATAACCACCTCTAATACTTCGTCAAAGCTTAGGCACTTTTACGTTTCATAAATATACCTGCAATTTACTGACCGCCTTAATACCCTTTGATTCTGAGCAGTATCCACTATTAGAACGGCCACCAAGGACTACTGAAGAATCGGGTCAACAGCCCTTGCCTGCTGGCGTTAGCCACTTCTCCTGTACCGCCATAACTAATACGCGCATCAGCCAATTTAGTGCTCATGACTGTGTTATCTGGCCCTATGTCTTGGGCGCGCACTAAACCTCTAACCCTGATGAATTCATCACCACGGTTTAATGTCAGCCATTTTTCGCCACGGACTTCTAACACACCGTTGGGTAAAATATCACTGATTGTCACCGTAATTTGACCTCGCAAGCTGTTGCTTTGGTCCGCATCTCCTGTGCCCGTGAATGCTCGGGATGCCGCTGCACTGGCCGATAAAATAGGTGGTGTTTTAGTAAAAATACTCACATCTCCTAAATTTAGATCACTGTCTTTTTTCGTAGTGGCGCTGTTGGATTTAGACGCTTGGGTTTGCTCTTGCAGTACCACCGTGATCACATCTCCAATGCGTTTTGCACGCTGATCACTAAACAGCGACATTGAATAATTAGACTGGTATAAAGAACCATCAGTGGTTGGCGGCGGTGTTAACGATTGTGCAGGGACCGGCGAATACCTTGGATCATTTGGTTTTTCGTCAATCGGTAACACAGAAGCACAACCAGCCAAAACCAGCATTAAACTACCTGTTATTAATGATTTCATTTTGCACCTCTTTGTATTCTATTTACCTAAAGAATTACGCATTAATTAGGTGTTCTGCGCTAGATATTGCAGCATTTGATCCGCGCTGCTCACCACTTTTGAATTCATTTCATAAGCTCGTTGCACAGTGATCATTTGAACTAATTCTTCAACCACTTTTACGTTAGAGTTTTCTAAAAAGCCTTGCTCAATAGAGCCAAACCCTTCTTCACTAGCCACACCAATTTGCGGAGCACCGCTAGAAGCCGTTTCTAAAAATAAGTTGCCACCCATGGCCTGTAGGCCAACTGGGTTGATAAAATCCACTACATCGATTTGGCCAATTTCTTGTGGGTCCGTCTCACCAAACTGTGTAACCGAGACAATGCCATCACGGCTAATGGTCATGGTGTTGGTTTGATCGGGAATTGTAATATTGGGCTCAAGTAAATAACCCACTGCGTTTACGATTTGCCCTTCCGCATCCATGTGGAAAGTACCGTCGCGAGTATAAGCCGTTGTACCATCAGGCATGGCAATTTGGAAAAAGCCACGGCCGTTTATCGCTAAATCCAACGGTTGTGAGGTTTCTTGCAAACTACCGGTGGTGTGAATTTTTTGCGTGCCTGCTACCTTAACACCCGTACCGATTTGTAAGCCTGATGGAAGACGCGAATCCTGTGAGGATAAGGCACCGGGCTGACGTTGTATTTGATAAATTAAATCTTCAAAGACTGCTCTGTCTTTTTTGAAACCTGTTGTTGATACGTTTGCAAGGTTATTTGATATGGTGGTCAAATTATAATCTTGCGCATTTAAACCGGTTTTACTGACCCATAATGCTGAATGCATGACAGCTCTCCTTGATGTTTCAACACACCTTTAAACTAAATTTTTATCCGTACTACTGAATATCCATAATAGATTGAGTCACCTGTGCATTTTCATCTGCGGTGCTCATCATTTTCACTTGTAATTCATATTGGCGATGCAAAGACATAATTTGTGTTAACGACTGCACCGCATTTACGTTGCTGTGTTCTAGATGTCCGCTTTCTACGCGCACGGTAGGGTCAAACGGTTGTACGTCTCCGGGTTCTTGTCCTCGCATGCGAAATAAACCGTCCTCCCCTTTTTCCATTTCGGTTAAATCTGGCATGACAAGTTTAAGTTGCTCTATGTCTGCGACTACCGCAGGATCATCACCCAGAGCCTGAATAGAGATAGTGCCATCTCCGGCTATTTCGAGTTTTTCATAAGGGGGGACAACCAACGGCCCCCCTACTCCCATGACTTGAAGGCCTTCACCGTTTATTAAGCGTCCCAACTGATCTACACGTAAATCGCCTCGGCGTGTGTAGGCTTCTTCACCGTTACTGTCTTGTACTGCTATCCACCCTTGGTTATCTATCCCGATATCTAAATCACGACCTGTGTGAATAAGCGTACCTGGGTTAAAATCACTGGCGGGACGCTCTTCCATGGCATATGCACGGGTAGGATAATAATCACCAAAGACGGGCATGGATCGAGCTTGTTCAAAATCACGACGAAACCCCGTTGTGCTCACGTTAGCCAAGTTGTTGGCCTCGGCAGCTTGACCGATTGTATTTTGCTTCGCGCCGGACATGGCGATGTATAACGCACGATCCATTGTATTCTCCTAATTCATTTACCTGCCTGAAAAAGCGGCAATGGTTTTTTCTAATTAAGAGATTGCAATTGGGGTGCCAATTATTTTGAAGGTATATGGAACGGGAGGTGCGGGATGAAATACATACTAAACCTAGAATATTTTTCACTAAATATCATCATTCAGTTTGCGAAATTCAAACAGGCGATATACATCAAAGTTAAAAAGCGGCAAGGCCTGTCTTTTATTGCCGCCTAACTTTTAACAAATAACAGCCTGCGCATTTAAAGCGATTGTCGGTGGGTTACGCTGCGCTAACCCACCCTACTTTTTAGATTTTATTTTAAAATTACTCCCTAGCATCTACCGGATAATAGCTAGCATATTCCTTTACCTGCATCAGACTCCTAACTCAACTACTTAAAGCTGAATGATTGTCTGTGTAACCGTATCCGAGGTTTCAATGGTTTTAGCACTGGCTTGGAAGTTCCGCTGTGCAATGATTAAACCCACTAATTCTTCAGATAAATCCACGTTACTGTCTTCTAATGCCGAGGATCGAAGGTTACCGAATGTGCCGGTTCTAGGGGAGCCAACCGTTGGTGTACCCGATTCAAATGATTCCCCCCATGATGTATCCCCTAACGGTACTAAACCTTCCGGGTTTTTAAAGCTAGCAAATGCAACTTGACCTAACACTTGCGCCTGACCATTGGTAAACCGTGCAAACATAAACCCGTCTGCGTCGATTTCAAGCCCAGTAAGTCGTCCAGTTGTATAACCGTTTTGACTGACCTCGGCCACACTGAATGGGCTACCAAATTGAGTAGAGCCATCCAATTCAATTTGAAAATTTGAGTTGCTTGGTGGATCGGTTAACGGTAAGCCACCTTCCAGAACATTTAGTGATTTTAATGATCCTGTTGGTGACCCTTCTGCGTTAATTGGATCCCAATTGGTAACATACAAGTCGCCCGTTGCTTCAACATCGAGTGTTCCATCAGGGTTGAAGAACAACTCGTAACGCAGCTGAGTTGCTTCAAGGTTCTCTGGAAAACTTAATGTGGGATCTGGATCCCCTACATTTTGCCCATCAATCTGAACATACATGGCCCAAATATTTTCTTCATTTGGGCGTGTTGGATCCACTGGCTCTTTTACAAAGTATTGAGTCATAATGTGATTATTACCCAAGCTATCGTAAATAGTGGTACTGGTTGCATGGTTGTAAGAGTTTTGATCATCCGGATCAAAACTGTTCAACACATAATCTTCAAACTCATCCTCAGAAAGTGCCCCAAATATTCCGGATACCGATGGTAAAGGTTCAATTAATGAATACCCTTCATTTAATACAATATCCACTGAACCACCTACAACCGCAGCTGTATCCGCCGTTGCTGTCCCCCCTAATACCACAGGACCAGCATTCTGAGAACCTTGAATGACAATGCTGTCAGTTACTGTTGGCGATGAAATTTCAACTTTTATATCTCTGCCTATGGAATTAGAAATAATAAGATCGCCATCTTCATTAATTTCAGAATTAAAACCCGGTAACGTGGTGCCTACTAGGGAATTAATTTCCTCTGACATCTCCAGTAAACTGGTGGATTCTAATTCCTGACCATTTAATGTTAAGGTCATATTATTGCCGGGGTTATTGTATCCGGATAATGGAATGGTTAACGTTGAAGTAGCAGAGGCGGTTATTCCCACTTGTCGATTGTATATGGCTGCAATTTCATTAGCTTCGGCATTTTCTTCTGTTTCTAAAATAGTTTCATTGCCGTCAGCATCCACCAATGTGATAGATTGTGAGGGGTATTCGTTGTTTACACCTTCAATCCCTTGTGTGAGTAAACTATTGTCGTCTTCATCAATTTGAATTAAACCGTACATCTCATCTACAGTTACATCATCACCGATGGCAATAAAGTCAGACACCGTAATGGTGGAGGCTTCTCCTTCTTCGGTAGCGACAAATTGCAATTGATATTGAGGCGGTACCACATTAGGTACTATTTCAATTGCCTCTGCACGCACACCAATAAACGCATCACTGTCTAAGCTACTAATTTGCCTATTAATTGAGGCTGCTACTTGTTGTACTGAACGAAACTCTTCATCTAATGTGATTGTTGTCGTACCGGAGCGTCCATCAACATCAGGGGCTGGTACTGTCAGTGTCACTCTAAAGGAGTTAGTCCTATCAATTTCATCTGTACCTAAAAACACCGACGGGTTATCTAATTCCAACGCGGTCAATGCGGCTAAACCTTCTGTTGCACCTAGGCCAGTACTTTGGCTAAATTGCACACCATAACCGGAACCCACTTCAGTATTGGTAAATACTAATTGTCCACCTACGGCTTCTACCGTTACCCGACCAGCTAAACCATTTGCCCCTGTGCGCAAGTCAATTTCTGTTTGAATGGCCGCCGCTAAATCATCCAATGTTGCATATGAGGCTGCTGGGACAATTATGTTATAAGCGGAAGAGTCGTCCGCTACGGTTGGCCCAGTTACTTGCATACGAAATTCATTATTTGCATCAATATCCGCAACCCCAGTGGAAGACCGATTGGTAGGTGCAAAGCCAATGTTATTTAAATCGTATGTATTACTTGATGAATTAGGAACCAGTATTAATGTGTCACCATTGTCTGCGGTCGCCGCTGTTAATGACATTGGGTGTCCCGCTGAAACAGTCACCAAGCCAGCTAGTGCTCCACCGGCTATTTGACCTGCAATCTCAGCTCGGATTTGCTCCATTGTTACGGTTTGCACAGCAGGAGAGCCAATTGCCGCTTGTTCAACACCGTCACCAAATTGTGCCGCATCTAACGTTATGGTTTGCGATGTGGTTGTACCACTGGCATCGGTCACTTCTACTTCAAATATAATTGAATAATCAAAACTACCATTTAATACCGTGTCAAAATCACCGATCGTTTGGCCACCGTTTGTGATGGTTGATGTTAATACCCCATGATCACCGCCTATAAAACCTGTCATCGCTAATGGAGGTGTAGACGTAGTACGAGAAGTGGTACTTGTACCCGGAATACTTCTAAAATCCGCAGTAATAGGGTTTGAACCCACAAACAATTGGCTACCTGAAACCCCTGCGGTAAGAGTAGTATCCGTAGCAGGGTCACCAAATGCCGCTATAAAACCAGCATCAGCAGCGGAAAGCGCAAACCCTGTTCCGATAGTCGCGTCGTAACCTGCTCGTTCAATTTGCAAATATGTGTTTGCCACTAAAGGAGTTGTCAATGGTGATTGATTAGTGGTGATTGAAAATTCGTTATTTCCAAATAGCGTATCTACTTCTGCTTGAATGGCGTTCATTATATTTTGCAGATGCTGAGTAGGTGTTGCACCCACAGTAATCGCACCCGCTAAAATGGTCACCGTTTGTATGCCTGTACCATCCAAAGGATCAATATCAATACTAAATGGGCCGGGATCTGCTGGAGTGGTAACAAATGCGGCAGCGGATAAATCAACCCCGCCATCAAACACTTCACTCGAACGGGTGCCAGCAGTAGTAGGCTGGGAAATCGTACTAAGTTGCGTAGCGGTACTATCTGCAATGCCAGCATCAGGTACCGCAATAGCCAAACCTTGTGTAGAAGTTTGTGAGCCCAGTTCTTGCAATACATTTTCTGATGCATCTAAATTTAAAATGGCTGACATTCGCGATGTTAATGCCGGTGGTTGGTTACCAATCCGAATTTGGATGTCGTCTAACACCCCATTAACAACACCGTCACCATTTGCTTCATAGCCTTGTAAACGAGCCCCACTATTTGCGACAACATACCCGTCTTTATCTAAGCCAAATAATCCTGCGCGAGTGTATGATTCAGTTCCTTGATCATTAAGGATAAAAAAACCTGTGCCATCAATGGCCATATCTAGTGCATTTTCCGTCCCACTAATATTTCCCTGACTAAATTCTTGTCGAACATTATCAACCAATACCCCACTTCCTACTGGTTTAGAGCCTGTACCCAAAATAGTGGTCGTGTACACATCTGCAAATTCCGCTCGGGATTCTTTAAACCCCACTGTACTCGCATTAGCAACATTGTTACCCGTTACTTCTAAATCAACCGAGGCAGCCCGAATGCCACTTAAACCAATATTAAACGCCATGTCATACTCCTGCTCTCACATTAATGTGAGATTTAAAAAATTAATTTAAAATTTGTTGTACATCTGACAGTGACGCTTTCGCTCCACCGGCTAAATTCAATGTAATTTGATTATTTGTTCCTAATGTAACGCTATCTACTTTGCCACTCATGGCGGCACCAATATTTTCATTTACACCATCAATTGATGCACTGACTTCAAACTGATATTCCCCTATTGGATAAGGAACAGGAATCGGGTTGCCTGCATCATCAAGCACTTGATTGCCCTCTTCATCTACAAAGTATTCCTGACGGTTAAGAAGAGAACGATCCAGCTCGACAATTTCTCCATCCATTTCTAAATTTGCTCCGTCCCAACGTAACGACATTGGCCCTTTTTCGTGATAACCCAAATCAATGGTTTCCAGTGTTTGCCCTGCTTTATTTTTAATTTGCACAGTGAGGTTCATCGTTGTTGCAGGCACTTCGCTGTAACTTGCAATTAAGTCACCGTTTTGTAAAAAGCCGAAATCATTACTAGGAACAACCACTGATTGACCAACAAGAGAAGATGCTTGCAACGCTTGAGAAGACCTAAGTTCTGAGGCCATGTCATCAACGGTATTATTTAAATTATCGATACCTTCAACGGAACTAAATTGTGCCAATTGTGCTACAAACTCGGTATTATCTTGAGGTTCTAACGGATTTTGATTATTCATTTGTGCAACCAAAAGCTTTAAAAAATCATTTTTCCCTAGCTCATTTGATTTCTCAGTTTGCTTCTCGCTTTGTGCGTATTGATCTAGCACAGATTGCGATTGTCCTACGGATGTTACATCAGCCATGATTTAAGCTCCTGATGATGCCAATTATCTTAATAACCATACTTAAAAATATTTAATTATTGCCCAAGTGTTAACGTGCGTTGTAACATTTGTTTTGCTGTTTTCATCATTTCAACATTCATTTGATAACTTCTTGAGGAAGACATCATGTCGGTCATTTCTTCTACTACATTCACATTAGGGTACATGACGTAACCTTCTTCATCGGCCATTGGGTGATGAGGCTGGTAGCGTTTTTTTAATGGCGCATCACTTTCTACAATACCTTTTACCTGTACGCCATCCCCCACCTGTGAACGAATTTCTAATTTATCGTTAAGATCATTCACGTTACCCCATTGTTTTTCTAAAACACTGAACCAAGGCTTACGTGCTTTATACGTTTCTTCAACACTTGAGCTTACCGTCTCTGCATTGGCAATATTGGAGGCTGTCGTATTTAAACGTACTGATTGAGCATTCATTCCCGTTCCGGCAATATTAAATACATTCGTTAATGACATGATTTACTCTCCTAATTACTTATTATTATTGCCAAATTTATTGTGCTTTAATCGCATTTTTTAACCCTTTGAATTTACTACTTAAAAATTCAAAAGAGGCGTTGTAGCGTAATGCGTTTTCAGTATAAAAAGATTGTTCCATTTGACTATCGACAGTATTCCCATCAATCGCTGGTTGGTAAGGATTACGGAATAACAAGTCCGTTTCTGCTTTAACTGTGCCTTCTAAATGTGAAGAGTCAGTCACTTGCATTTTCAATGAGCGGCGCGATTCACCTTCAAGCACTGCATTGAAGTCCATATCTCTTGCTTTAAAATTTGGGGTATCCGCATTGGCTAAATTATTGGCAAGAATCTCTGCACGAGATGCACGTAGTTGCATTGTTTGCGGATGTATCCCCAATGAATTTTTAAATCCCAATGCTGACATATCTCTCTCGCTTAGCTCAGTGAGCCTTAAGTTTAATATGCTTGAGATATAGCAACCCTTATGCCAATTGAAATTATTCAATTAATTCAACAACTTAGGTATTTATAACATAGATTTAAAAGCGGCAATCATTGCCGTTTTTAAGAGAAAGCGGAAATCAGGTAAACATCGAAAGAAGGAGGGGTTGTACTAAAAGCGATTACTTTTTACGGTAAATGATTCCCGGACTGCATTGCACCATTTCATAATAATCAGATAAGCCAGTTAATGCCTCGCTGGCGCCAAGCAATAAATACCCACCAGGCTTCAGATTTCCATGAATACGAGTAAGAATATCTTTTTTCAAATCACTGGAAAAATAAATCAAAACATTTCGACAAAATACAATATCAAATTTCCCTAACATGGAAAATGAATGCAGCAGGTTTAAATGTCGGAATTGAATGCGGGCCTGCAATGCCGAATTTACTTGCCAACGATCATCTTTCTCAGAAAAATAGCGTTTTAATAGGTCTTGAGGCATTCCACGGCCTAATGCTAATTGATCGTACATACCCTTTTTAGCCGCATCCAACGCGCTTGTTGATATATCTGTTGCTATAATTTTTTCGGATGTAAATTTCCCTGAGTTAGCTCGTTTAAATTCCTCAATGATCATGCTAATTGAATAGGGCTCTTGCCCTGTGGATGATGCTGCACACCAAATATCTAAGCTTTTTTGATTCGCACTAATTTCAGGTAACAGTTTTTTCTGTAAAATCGTGAAAGGATGAGCATCACGAAACCATAACGTTTCGTTAGTCGTCATAGCGTCCACAACTCTTTCCCTTAGTCGCGAATCCACCTCGATTTTTTTGACTAACTCAGGTAAAACTGAAAAATCCAGTTCTTTCATAATGCTGCGCAAGCGACTTGATACCAAGTACTCTTTATTGTCCGCAAGTAAAATACCGCAGACACGTTCGAGATAATCTCGAAATTGCGTAAAGTCCGATTTTGTTATATCCATCTTTGTTATGCCTTATTTTGAGACACTTTCACCTGTTCAGCTACCTTGGCAGCTAAAACATCTGGATTAAACTTCGCTATGAAGTCATTTGCTCCAACTTTTTGAACCATGCTTTGATTAAAAACACCACTTAATGACGTGTGTAATATAATGTGCATTTTATTCATAGCTGGGTCGTTTCGGACCGCTGTTGTTAAGGTATATCCATCCATCTCTGGCATTTCTATATCAGAAATCATCATGGCATAGTGATCGGAGGGCGTCACACCAGACGCCACCATGTCACGTAAATGATCCAATGCTTGGCGCCCATCATTCATAGCCGTTACTTCAATACCAAGAGCCTCTAAACACTTAGATACTTGCTTGCGAGCGATTTTTGAATCATCCGCAATAAGCACTTTTGGTGCCTCTTGATGAGTATCACTACGGGAGCTTTCTAATATTTCTTCACTGATGCTTTCTTCCATTGGAGACACTTCCGCCAGAATTTTTTCTACATCAATGATTTCAACCAGTTTCTCTTCTACTTCAGTTACAGCAGTCAAGTAATGATCTCGCCCTGTGCCCTTTGGTGGCGGGTGAATCTCTTCCCAGTTCATATTTACAATACGTTCAACCCCAGAAACCAAAAATCCCTGTGTTGCCGTGTTGTATTCAGTAATAATGACAAAGCAATCTTTGGGATCACCAACGGATGTGTTTCCAGTTGCTAAACCCATATCCATAATTGGAATAGTGCCCGAACGAATATGAGCAACACCAATCACTACCCGATGGCTTTTTGGTAAAATCGTTAACGGTGGGCACTGCAATACTTCTTTTACTTTAAACACGTTTATGCCGTAAATCTGTGGTCCAGCTAAACGGAAAAGCAAAAGCTCTAGCCTGTTTTCACCAACTAGTTGGGTTCTTTGGTCGACGGAATCCAGTACCCCGGCCATAAACAAACTCCATGTTTCAGCCAGTTAATAAGCTGGCTTTTTATCTCGTTTTTGGCGGCATGCCCTTTGCAGCATTTCAAGTATTAGGCAAAACGTTAATAAATTGCCGCTATTTGAAATGCCTTTGCATTACGCTGTCTTTATTGAGAATAGGACATAATCTCGTGATATACAGAGTTTTTATTTCAATATTTATACTTGGGTTGTCTGCTTTAGGTCATAGCCAGACATGGTATGAACAATTGGAGCATAGTTTAAAACAAACATTGGCTATGCAAATTGAAGCTATGGCCGGAAATATGGAGCTTGAAGTATATGATTATGGGATTGATTTATCTTATCTAAACAGTCGGTTAAATTTTCAACCTTGCCAGATACCATTAAACATTGACGCACCACAACCCTTAGAATTAGGCCGCAGTCACATCAAGGTAGCTTGTAAAGACACGAAACCTTGGGCACTGAATGTACCTACCGAAGTCAATTTATATACTGAGGTCGTTGTTTTAAACCAGCCTTTAATCAAAAATCAGATTATTGAAGATGGCCACATAGATTTACAACGGCAGAATTTAGCAGAATTAAGAAATGGGTATTATCTAAAAAAAGCTCAAGTTATAGGAAAACAATCTAAAAGAGCCCTATCTGGCCAAACTGTATTAAATAGCTACCTGATTTTACCCGCTCTGATGATTCATAAAGGAGATAAGGTCATGATTACAGCGAATAAAGGGCCAATGAGTGTCAAAATGCCCGGAGAAGCTCTCAATGATGGTCGTGAAGGTCGCCAGATTCGAGTTAAGAATAACCGCTCAGAGCGCATTATTAGAGGAAAAGTAGTAGGTCCAGGGGAAGTTTTAGTTCAATTTTGAGTTTTTTTACAAAAAAAATAAAAAAAAGCTAAAGCCTTGTTCAAGCCTGCCGTTATAGGTCTACGAGGAACTCTATTTTTAGAAAGGTAAGCCCTATGAACATTAATAAATTAACTACGGGTGTCGGCGGCGGCCAACAATCGCGTAGTACAGAAAAGGCCGCCACTGCGGACCAAAGCGCGAAAAAAGCCCCTGAGGCCAAAAGCCCAGCCGACGCTGAGGTGAAGTTAAGCCCTCAAGGTAAGTCAATTCAGCAAATAGAAGCCGAAGTCGCTTCTATGCCAGATATCGACGATGCCGCTGTTGAGCGCATTAAAGGCGCGTTGGCGAATAACGAGTACAAAATTGATTATGAACGAATTGCCGGTCAAATGATGAAGTTTGACAAGCTAATTAAATAAAAGGATACGTATGCCTGTGCCTAAGCTTTGTGAATTGAACGCATTATTTACCCGTGAGCAGTCCACATTGAACACCCTTCAAGTAGTACTTGAAGAAGAATCATCGGCACTATTAAATCGTGACATGCTTGCCATAGATGGTATCGCACAAAAGAAAGTCACGGCACTACATGCTTACCAAGAGCAGGTCAACGCTCGCTTATCATTCCTCCTCTCTCACGATTTTGAAGGCTCTGAAGCTGGATTATGCTCTCTTATTTCTCAGTACGACGAACAAGAGCAAACAGAGTTAAACGAACAATGGCAGCTTCTAAAACTCGGCTTTGAAGGCGTTATTGCTCAAAACGAACAAAACGGTATTGTCATCTATCACAGCCAGTTACGTAACCGTAACTTACTGAATATCTTGCATGGCTGCAAAAATGAGCCAAACTTATACAATGGAAGTGGTGCGGCAAAAGGACGAATCCATAGTCAAAGTTTAGGTGAAGCCTAACCTAAATTTGCCAAATTGGCTGCCTCACACTGTTCACTCAAGCAAGTAAGACGATTGTCATGGAAGAAGCTGAAGTAACATCCGAAAATTATCTTGAAAGCCCTGAAGAGATCTACCGTGCGATTCAGAGGCTAATTCGCTATGCGCCACGTTTAACCGCCCGCTTTGAAGGCGTAGACGATGCTTTTGCCACCGCCATCACAAAAGTCGATTTAAAGTCTAAAGCATTCGCCTTTGATAAATTAATCCCTGACGCAGGCAATGAGATACTTCAACGGGGAAAACGACTTGAGCTAATTGCTGACTTCCGTGGTATTTTGGTTAAATTTTTTGTTGAAGGGGGATTAAAATACCGCCCTCAAAATCAAGAATACATAGCACACTTCCCTAGCAAATTACTTTATCTTCAGCGTCGTAATGCTTATCGAGCCATGGTTCCTCGTACTTATTCGGTGTATGCCGTATTTCGCTCCAGTGAAGACAAACAGGTCTTTAAAGGCCGTTTACAAGATATTTCTGGCTCAGGTTTTAAAGCCTATTTTAAAGGGAATATAACGACCTTATTAAAAACAATGGGAAACTTTGATGAAAGCACCTTACACGTAGGTGATGAGTCCATGGACTGTGGCTTGGATGCTCGTCACGCGGTTTACGATGAGCAAAAGGACTTAACCTTTTGTGGCTTTTCATTTCAGCCATTAAGCGGTATGAAACAGCGCTATGTGGAGCAATTTGTGAATACACTTCAATATGAAGAGCAGCGAAAACAACAAGCAGAGGAAAAGCGAAAAAAAGAAGCCGATGAAGCTAAGCAAGCACAAACCGATAATTCGTAATCGCCTCGAAACACGAGGCATTTGGTCACATCTAAACCTAAGCTGATGTATCAGGCCAATTTGGAAACTGGGTTAACAAACGTTGATAATCTTCTTCACAGTCAACATCCCACAAAGGCCCTAAAATAACTGCTTTTTTATGCGCTGCTTGTAAACGTTGTAAGGTTACATGCATAACATCCTCTGTCCCCCAAGGCACACCCACAAATAAATCATCACTGTTTTTTGTGGCTCCGACCAACACATAACCACCGTCTTCTGCGTTTATAAATACGTTAGCTTGCTCGTTAAGTGCATCCAAGGCTTGAGCAATATCTGTAATTGTCAACGCAGGGCAATCACTACCTACGATAATCACTTTTTTGGCAATGGTTAAACCCCAGTTAATGGCATTTGCCATTTTTTCCCCTAGATCATCACCATGTTGGAGCAAAACAGGGGTTAACTTTCCAAGCCGATTTATCAATGTATTATCCCCTAGCTGCCCAAGAGACAAAACCGTAAGCCCTCCCAGCTTAGCCGCTGCCTGTATCAATAATGTATGAGTATGCACCACTAAATCACAATGCAGATGCAAACAACCTTCATCACCTAAAACAGGTGATAGGCGTGTTTTTACATTGCCAAGCTGTGGGAATTTTGCAAATTGAATTAATACGTGTTCAAACATGTGTCTTCTTAACAGTTAACGATAAAGCTTAGCTAGCTTTTCAGGGGCTACACCAAACCAAAAATATAAGCGCAATTTCCACATCAACCAAACGGTGTTCACAACACCAAATTTTTTCCAGCGCCGCGCTGAAGTGATTACTTTTTTATTTAAACATTTAGGTTTAGATGTCCTTTTAGCTCGCTTAGAAAAATCCACATCTTCCATAAGAGGAATATCTGAAAAACCGTCTAATTGCTCAAACAAACGCTTACGTACAAATATGCACTGGTCACCTGTTGCTATTCCACTTAACCAAGAGCGCTGATTAATAAACCATTCAATCACACGGTATGCTAAACCTTTTGCATCCAACCTAATATTAAAACGCCCCCATTGGTGCAAGCTCGCCTCATCAATCATAGTTTTTAAATGAGCTGGGGTAAATTGCGTATCACCGTGTAAAAAAACAAGCCAAGTTGACTGTGTGCTCTGAGCACCAAGATTCATTTGCTTAGCTCGCCCTTTATGGCTTTCAAGAACCTTAAAATGTTTAGCTAATAAAGATTGAGTTCCATCTTCACTGCCACCATCAACAATAATAATTTCTTTTACGTAATCACTTAAAATCAATAACCGATTAATTAAAGCTGTTACTTGCGTGCTTTCATTTAGCACCGGCACAATAATAGACACATTAAACTGATTCATAACTTATGACAAAGCACCGCCGCAAGAAGACCCAGCACCAGCCGTACAACCAAAGCAATGGCCAGCCACAACAATATTATTTCCAGAAAGGTCATTGGCCAATAAATCTTGAATGTGCCTAGGTGCATGACCGTCATTTTTGATTGGCATTTCTAACATTTGATTAAAGTCACAATCATATAAATTACCCTGATAATCCACACTTATTGTATTGCGACACATAACCGTGTCCAAATTATGGGCTTGATAATTATCAATAAGCAGTTGCATGTAATCATTAAATTGCCCCTTTGAAACCAGCATAGAACCAAAACGAGAAATCGGCATATTTGTGATGGTATATAACTGGTTAAACTCTATGTCCCAGTCATCTGACAGACGTTGTTTATAGTCTTGCTGTAACTGTTGTTGCGATGGCGGTAAAAATGCCCCGCCGGGGTTATACACTAAATCTAACTCTAAACCCGAATCCGGCTTACCAAAGCCTAATTCATTTAACATTAACAAGCCTTTTATGCTGCTATCAAACACCCCTTTTCCGCGCTGAGCATCGACATTTTCTTGAGTATAACAAGGCAGAGATGCCACCACTTTTACTTTTTCATCGGCTAAAAATTGGGCTAAATCTTCGTAGCCCGGCTCGCACAGAATGGTAATATTACAACGATCAATCACCTCACAGCCTAATTTACGAGCTTCGCTCACTAGATAACGGAAGTGCGGATTCATCTCTGGCGCGCCACCGGTTAAATCCAAGGTTTGTACGTTACGAGATTTAATCACCTCTAATACGGTATTAATGGTTGCCTCATCCATTAACTCGGTACGACGCGGCCCAGCATTCACATGACAATGAGTACAACTTAAATTACATAAATAACCCAGATTCACCTGTAATATATCCAAAGCTTGACGCTTTATAGACGGAAATTCACGAGCAATTAGCAAGGGTTTCGTATCCAGCATAGTCCTTTCTCTCTCGGTACGGCTTATGATTGGCGTACTTAACGTATCTTAAATGAAACGGAAGTCGCTGATTAATTGTTTGCCGCTAATTTGATGGGATTCACCTTAGTCTGCTAAGACCTATTGCACAAGGGCAAGTTCCACTGATATTTAGACACGACGCGGCATAAAACAAATTTAAGTCTATGAGTTTATTGAGTTTTTTTGAAGCACGGGTAGAATGGCTGTGTTCTCCCCATAGTTTAACAGGATAAAACTGCCGCCTCCTAAGCGGCTGCTCCAGGTTCGAGTCCTGGTGGGGAGACCACTGATCACTAAAGTTATTAATGTTCATTTACCCATAACTTGGCCACTTTGGCCACATGATGGTAAAGCGTTTACTTAAAGTGGCCAAGTCCACCCCTCTAAAAACCTACTACCTATTGCGTAAAATCTTAGGCGAAAATAATGAATGTTCTTTAATTATCTTTTTTCAATCAAAATAAGAAGGTAGAGCTTTTTATCTTCGTAAAGTGCCCATCATTCTTCATTGCGACCAACAACAGAAACTAAACATGATTCTTGATTGAGAAGGCTCAACTTCCAGTTTTTAAAATTCATACTTAAAGGATAAGGCTTGTCTTGATGGGGGATATGTCACTCTCCTAAATGATTACTTGTCTTACCTGAGCATTGATTGACATCTTTGATAGCCTGATCTTCCCCCGATAAAATCGACACGCCATTTTCATACTAGGCTTTGTTCATATTTAATCGGTAACATATAGTTTAAACCAGAGTGCAACCGAACATTATTATAAAACTGATTTATATAGCGACCAATTTCTTTTCTTAAATGCGCTAATGATTCGAATTTTGTTTTCCGGATCAGCTCACCTTTTAAACTGTGATAGAAGAATTCCATAAAAGCGTTATCCGTACAATAACCAATTCTATTCACACTATGTTTAAAGTAGTATTTAGTGAGAATTCTTTGAAATTCTGAACCCGTAAACTCTACTCCTCGATCTTTGTGAAATATAATTCCACGAGGATAGCCACGATTTTTAATAGCCGCAGCTAGTACTTGAGCTGTAATATTCGTAGTACGTGATTTTGAAAGTCTTCAACCAATCACTCGTCGTGAATATTGATCCATTACCGTTACTAAATACTGCCAAGAACTTTGGTGCTTGATATATGTAATATCAGCAACCTAAGCTTGATTGATACTAGTCGCATTACCATACGCTATCAGTTTATTCTCACCTTTCGATACAAAACGCTTTAAACCTGGCTGCCTCCTAGTAACACGACTAACTCTGCCTTTTAGTCCTGCGGGCCTCATAAGTCGCTCTACACGCGATTTTCCAACTGCCCCCTGCTTACGTAGTGTTGCATATACTCTTGGGCTGCCGTAACGGCCTTTGCTTTTATCAAAGACCTCCTTAATTTTCTTTAATAAAACTTTATCTGATTTAATTCGTTCAGAAGGCTTTCGATTTTTCCATGCGTAAAACCCGCTTCGGGATACGGACAGCCATTTACATAAAAACTGTGTTCCTAGCTCTGATCTGTATCGCTCGATAAATCCAAATCGTTCTGATGGCTTTCCGCTAGAAACTGTTGCCACTTTTTTAAAAGGTCATTCTCCTTGTTCAAACGTTCAACTTCTTTTTAAGTTTCGCATTCTCTGTAAGTTGCTTCTTAGGGAGGGATTTTCGTTTGTTACTGGGCTGACCCCGAAAAAATGGACACCTTCAACTTCAAAAGAAGGTGAAAATGAAATACAAATCTCGAATTCAATACAGCGAAGCCTTTAAAATAGAGGCTGTGAAGCGCTCCATTGAAACCTACGGTACTCTACGTGCGCTCTCCGAAGAACTGGGTATTCATGAAAATGTACTTGGGCGATGGAGAAAGCAATATCTCAGTCAAACAGCAATAGGCATAGCCGCTTTGAAAAAGACCCTTTCACCAAACAAAAGCTATCAATAGCTTGAGCAAGAAAATAAACGTCTCAAGAAAGCCCTAGAGCAAGCTGAAATGGATAAAGCCATACTAAAAAAGGCGCAGGAGTACTTCGCGGAACAACGTCGGAAAAATACCAATTCATAAGCAGCCAGCGACAATCGAGTACTTCAAGTATGTATCGCAATTTAGAAGTCTCAAGATCTGGCTATCATGCATGGAAAGCTAGGCCACAGACTGAATCGACTAAACGTAATAATGCACTGCTGTATGAAAAAAGGGCTGATGAAGTAATCACCAACCCTTTTATATTATTCATGTACGTTTGAATTAATCCGCAGAATCACGAATTTCAATTAAGGTACCATCCGCATCTTTAGCGTAACCAACGGTTGCGCCGTCTAAATCCGCTTCTGTTGACGCACTCGGCTCTTGAGTGACGGTCTCACCAGCACTTTCAATTGCATCAGATAGTGCTTGAGGGTTATTGCTCTCTAATAAAATTTTAACTGGGTTATCTATATAGTTGCGCTCTTCTTCATCAACCCAGTTCATAATAACCAATGAAGGTGTATTTTCTACATCAGAGGTTAAAATATACTCATTATATTTACCTGCTATGGGAATGTAATAATACTCATTAAATCCTAAACTATTAACATAAAAATCATAAGCTGCATCTAAATCCGAAACACCAATACCAATAGCACTTATAAACGTAGATTCAGTGTCTTGTTCAACAATTTCAATAATATTTTTATTAATATCACGACCAAAGCCAACTACAACACCGCCTACTGACGCTTGAGCTTTAGGGGGTTCAACAATCACGCCACCAGCAGCTTCTAAATCCTCTGCTAATTTGGAGGCATCAGCTGTATAAAAAACAATCTTACCTGGATTTTGATCTACAACAATATTTGCATCATTAAATTTCATTAAGGCTATATCGGCACCACGGCCATTTTCAGATGCCATAATGACCTCAATGCGATTATCACGAGTAATACGCTCTACTTCGTGCATTCCTAAACCATCTTCAAAGAATGTAACACTAGCCTCAAGGTCATCGACACCAACTCCAACTTGACTTAAAGAAACGGTATAGCTGGAGTCTTCCGAACCTTTATCATCGTCATCCGATGATTTATTACCCTCACTGCTACTGCCACAACCCACCATTGAGATAAAGGCGGCGCACATTAAAGTCATTGATAGAGGTTTTATTATTTTTGTTATCATTTTTGATTCCTGCTTGGAATAGTCGATTGGCATCAAGTTCGGTATTTTTATGGTTATTAATCGGGCTTAAGTTAACTTATAGTACCAATACAAATCCTTATGAGCAAATGCTCATATCTAAGCTTTAAAGAGAAACAAAAAGGGATAAGCAGGAGGTAAGATAAAAGCCAGCACCCAGAAAAGGCGCTGGCTATATGTGGCCAAGGTTACAATATACGATCTTGCAGGAACCAATCCTTAATCATCTTAGCTGTTTCAATTGGACGTTCTTGCATAAAGCAATGCCCTCCTTCTACCTTTTCGGTTTGGAACATTTTAAGAGGTTCTAATTTCGCAGCCGATTTAGCAATAAATGGGTAAGACTCTTTACCCATGAGGATTTTACAAGGTGTACGGGTATGTCTCAAATTAGACCATAAGCGCTTTGGATAACTGGCAAATATCTTTGCCTCCACCGAGGTTGGACACTTTAGGGTTACACCCACTTCGCCCTCTGGTTTGTCCATAAGAGCGTCGTCAATATAGGCTTGTAATGACTCTGGAGCCCAGTTTTTGAATATCCCGCGGCCCTCAAAATACTCATAAGCTTCTTGCTTAGAAGCCCAGCTATCTTGACGCTTTTTGGTTTTTTTAACCAAGTCAGTTTGCTCTGCCAAGCCTAACCACTCAGATAAGCCCTTAACAAACAACATACCGGAAGAAAATATCACAGGATCAAGCAACAGAGTTTTCTTAAAACGATTTTGATCAGACCCCGCAATCAAGGCCGTCATAATCCCACCATAACTATGACCTAAGCCTAAAATCGGCACTGTCGCTTGAATCTGATGAGAAAAGCTATTTAACACACTGCGCATATAACGGGCAGTGTCGTTCCAGCCGCTTAAATCACTAGCAAATCCACTATCACCATGGCCTGGTAAGTCAGGTACGATTAAATCAAAATCACTGGCTAAGGCATCTAGCATTGGGCGGTAACTTAATCCACTGAAGCCATTTCCGTGAAAAAACACAATCACAGGCTTACCAGTAAAACGAGTACGCCAGCCACTAAGGGTGAAGTCGGTTTTAATCTGAAATGACCAAGGCTCAAATACTGCTGACATATAGACTCTTATGGTTGGAAACTGGCGAAAAAGGGGCTGCAATATACGCTTATTATGCGCCTATGCCTACCCCATATACTAGTCAACTAATACAACACACTGATGCAACTGTTCCCGCATTGCACAGAAGCATTCCGCCCTCTAAGATAAGCTCAAACAGTTTAGGTGGTACTATGCGTTATATTATTGTTTGCTTTTGTATTCTATGGGGAAATCCTGCACTTGCAGAAAAAACCATATTAATTCTAGGGGATAGTTTAAGCGCCGGTTATGGCATTGAAATCAAAGAAAGTTGGCCTACTCTACTGCAAAATAAATTAGATAAAAACAACCACAAATTCAAAGTTCATAATGCCAGTATAAGTGGGCAAACATCAGCTGAAGGCCTTAGACAAATTAACCAATTATTACAGCTAACCAAACCCAGCCTCGTTGTTTTAGAACTGGGTGCCAATGACGGCCTGCGGGGCTTGTCCATCGCACAAATGAAAAACAACCTACAAACCATGATATCAAAGAGTTTACAGGCTAACGCTAAGGTGCTGCTAGTGGGAATCCGCGTACCCAATAACTATGGCAAACGTTTTGGGCAGATGTTTAGTACCGCGTTTGATCAACTAGCAAAAGACAACAACATTGCCTATGTGCCGTTTTTATTGGCGCCACTAGAACAAGTGATAAATAGCGAGAATCGCGCAGAGTACATTCAAAGAGATGGGTTGCACCCAACAGCCAAAGCACAGCCATTGTTGATGGAACATGTGTGGGGTGAGTTAGTAAACATGATTAAGTAACTCATAATTCTTAAACTCGAGTTATTTTAAAACGGATAAATACTCTCCGCATAGGTTGCCAACTCTTGTAGTAGCTCATGCTGCTCAACTGGTGCAGTTTGCGCCGCGTCATTAATGGCTTTGGCAAATTGTTCGTAGTTAAGATATTGGCCATTGTTTGGGCCAAGCAATTTTTGTTTGCGGTACTCTTCCCATTTTTCACGTTCGTCTGAATTTAGGGTTTCTAAATAATTACGGGCGCGATAACGAAACAGCATTTCCTCTAAACGGCGATCTTGAAAGGCAAACGGCATGTCATCCAGTGCTTCTGGGTGAGCTTGGCGAATATTAGCCATGGCCGATTTATCCGATGGACTGAAAAATCCCCCTGTATACAACATGGCATCTGGATCGGTTTGATCGGCAAACTCTTTATGCATAACCGCTTGAAGCTTTTCTTTTAAGTTATGACCTTTCGATTGGTATTCTTTGATCATGGCTAAATGCTCACGCATTTTAGCTCCATCCAATTGCCATTTTTCAGCAATATCCGGAGTGACCATTTTTCCCGGTAGCACTACAGGACATTTATTGATGTGTATATTTTTTAACGCAATGCGCTCAAGCCCTTGGGCCTCTAGTTCGGCTTTACTGGTAAATAATCGTTGTTGGATTTGTTCAACGCTTAATTCAAATAAATCAGCTGGGTTTTGCATTAAATCAAAACACATAACTGAATTTTTATTTTTTGGGTCCATAGCCAGTGGCACCATCATGGCGGCGCAGCCTTTATCCACTGAAATCATGCCTGTGATGTGTAATACAGGGCGTAAGTTAACGGTATCCAGTAAGGGGGCAACAGCATCTTTACGGCGCAAGTTAAATAAGTGCTCATACAATTTAGGTTGTTTTTCTTTCACTAATTTTGCAAGACCAATGGTGGCATATACGTCACTTAGTGCATCATGAGCATTTTCATGGACAATGCCATTGGCGGCGCTTAATTTTTCCAGTCGAAAGCTGACTTTGCCATCTTCACCCTTAGGCCAGTTAATGCCCTCTGGGCGTAATGCGTAAGCACAACGCATCATATCCAGAATATCCCAACGGCTATTTCCGTTTTGCCATTCACGCTGATATGGGTCTAAAAAGTTGCGATATAGGGTGTTACGAGTCACCTCATCATCAAAGCGAATACTGTTATAGCCAGCGACACAGGTTGCAGATTGAGAGAATAGATCGTTAATACGGGCAATAAAATCGGTTTCGGCTAGCCCTTTTCGCTGGCACGTTTGAGGACTTATGCCGGTAATTAAACAGGCGATTGGGTGTGGTAAATAGTCATCAGCCTGACGACAATAAAAATTCTCAGGCTCACCGACAATATTTAAGTCTAAGTCGGTGCGAATACCCGCAAATTGCGATGGCCTATCCCAAATAGGGCTTGCGCCAAAGGTTTCAAAATCATACCAAAAAATGGTTTCACTCATAAAATGCCGACTGCTGTCTATTCAATCAATGGGATTCTAACACGTTTAGTAATGCTGTTTTAAGATGCTAGATTTTCTCTCTTAATGGTCAGCTCTCACAGATATTCATGGCTTACCTAAGTACTAAAAAGTGTATTATCTTTTTCTCAAAGGGACTGTATCGGGCAGATTTCAAAATTGATACAAATGCCTATCCCTATTTGGTAATACATAGTTAAATCATTTATATCTACGTATAACTGATCATTCTGTTGGTTTTTCATACAAGACTTACACTGCAACAGCCAGCCTTCATAGAAGTACAAATTTACAATTTCATAAGAATCAGGTTTATTGGAGATGCCTTTTTACATGAGGTTAGCCAATAATTATTATTTTTAGTTGTTTTCTGGTAGTCATACAAGCGAATTAGAATGACTAAAGGCCCGTGATTACTGGTACGTAGGTGCAAAGCTTGCCTCAATTTATTCTGCCAGTAGAATGAGCCCTCTTTATTTTGTATTAGCCAGTGATTTTGGCAATGTTAGGCGGACACCATGGCAGCATTTTTAAAAAATCTATTTACCCCGAAGTGGCAACATTCAGACTCCAAAGTGCGCTTAAACGCCCTAGATCAAACGATTGAGCCTGAAATACTGGCTCAAATTGCATCAGAAGATACCGATAACGCAGTTCGTTTAAAAGCAATCAGCCTCATCGAAAACCCTAAAACGTTACAAACATTTTTTAACCAAAAAGACGGTAACATAAAACACGCCGCCATTGAGCGTTTTTTGACCACAACACTCAATTCAGATCAAGCTGATAGTCGCCTAGAGAACCTATCAAAAATTGACGAACCCGCCGTATTAATGTCCATTGCCACCTACTCAAGTAATCAAGATCTCGCTCAAGCTGCTATTGCTAAAATTCAAGACGAAAACACGTTATTTGACTTTATATTGCAATCTCCAAGCGCAAAAAGCCGAGCTTTGGCTGCACAGTTAATAACAAGTAAAGACAAATTAAAAACCATAGAGCAACGCTTTTTAAATAAAGACAAAAATCTTGTGCGTTTAGCCAAAACTAAATTAACCGACATTTCTGCAGAAGAAGCCAGCACTCAAGCCAAGCAAGCCCACATCGATAAATTACTTAACGATATACAATCACTAACAACTCAAGCATTTAGCCCAACCTACGCGGGGCAATTAGCGTTTCTTAAGCAGTCTTGGGAAAAAGTCGATGGGAGCATGGTTCAATCCGAATTATTCGCTAAAAACATTAAGCTATGCGAAGCCGTATTAACTGAACAGCAAGCAATACAAAATAAACTTAATGCCGATCTAGCTGCAAAATCTCAGGCACAAGAACTGCAACTCAATTGCATTAATTCCTTAGAAACATTCACCTTAGAATGCAAATCCACCACACCAAGTTTAAACAGTGTCAATAGCCTTATTAGTCAAGCTAACGAGCAATGGCAACAAGCATTAGAATTAAAGCAACCATTAGAACCTCAAATTAAAAAAGAATTTGAATCCCTTTTAAAGCCCTTAGTTAATTTACAGGCGAGCCTTGGATTCATAGAAGATACCTCTATTGATTTCAAACCATTGCACGCATCTTTAGAAAATAAAGTTTTCCATGAACTCAAAGAACAAAAAAGCCAATTAAATAGCATTATTAAATCAATCAATTGGCCAAATGAATTCCCTAAAAACAAACTATTAAATAGCTATGCCACGCTACTTTCAGAAGTAAATGCCGCGTTAGATAGTTTAAATAAAGATGAAAAACAAGTAATCCAAGCTCTTAATCAATTATTAGAGCAATTAGAAAAAGCCATTAACGATGGCCAAGTTAAACAAGCAAAAAATATTCAAAATACTATTCGTAAGCAATTAGATCAGCTCGCACCAAACAAAATAAAGCCACAAAAAGCACAACTCCAGTTGCTCACGCAATCGCTAAATAATTTAAAAGACTGGCAAGGTTTTGCCACCCTACCTAAGTTTGAAGCCTTGTGTGATAGTATGAATGGCCTAATTGAAGCGCAAATGCCTGCAAAAGAAAAAGCTAAAGCCATTCATGAATTACAAGAGCAATGGAAAGCTTTAGGCAGCCTGCCTAATCAAAAACAACAGCAAGCTCTTTGGCAAACATTTAAAAAAGCCTCAGATAAAGCTTACCTGCCGTGTCAATCACACTTTGAAGAAATGGGGAAAATCCGCCAATACAATTTAGAGCAACGCACCATTATCTGCGAGCAACTTGAACAATTCTTCACCAAAAACGATTGGCACAACCCAAACTGGAAGTCTGTTCAACAGATTTTAGATAAAGCACACGACGAATTTAAAACATTCTCCCCTGTGGATCATGTTGCTAAAAAAGATATTTTACAGCGTTTTCATGAAGCAACCCAAGCTATCCATGCAAAACTGGTTGAGCACTTCAAAGATAACGCCTCACAAAAGCAAGCTCTTATAGATGAAGTGACAGCCCTAAAAGACAGCGAAGACATCGCCCAAGCCATCGAAGATTGCAAAAACATTCAAAACCAATGGAAAACAAAAGGCAATGCGGGCCGTGCTGAGCGCCAACTTTGGAGTCAATTCAGAGAGCAGTGCGATGCATTATTTGAAAAACGAAATGCAGCCAGTGAAGCGCGTAAACAACGCTTAGATTCAAACATTGAACAAGCGAATCAACTTGTTACCAATATTGAATCACAATTAGAAGAAAACCCCCAACATTTAAAAAAGCAATTAAACGAAACAAATCAGCAACTAACACAAATTGAATTACCTAAAAAGGTAAAAATCGCTATCGACAAGCGACTTGCCGAACTTAACAATAAAATTGAGTTAGCCGCAAAACAGAGTAAAGCCAAAGCGCAACATTCTTTATGGCTAAACGCGCAAGACCTTGCTAAACAGCTTAGCCAAGTGGAACAAAGCAGCGACCAAGAAAACTCGTTTACAGTTGATGTGTCGTCTGCGGCTATTCCTACAGAAGTAAAAAACATTTTTACACAACGCCTAAGCAACCAAGTAGAGCCCTCAGAAGATACATTCCATAAATTATGCTTAGAATTAGAAATTACGCTGGACATTGAAAGTCCAAAACAAGATCAAGGGCTGCGTATGGCATTGCAAGTAGAGCGTTTACAGAAAAACATGGGACAAAAGCTGCCCACCATTGAAGAACAACTAAGGGCCCTGCAATGCCGCTGGTTTACTTTGAACGCCGACAATAGTGAATACAGCGCCTTACATGATCGCTTTTTTGGTAGTTTAAACAATCGCTACGAAAGTATTAGCTAAGTACAAAAGTGACGCTTTGTAATTGAATTTATTAGGTTTTTTTTCACAAAGCGTTTGACACAAGAGGGCTTCATCCGTAAGATGCGCAACCTCGCTAAGGCAACCGCCAATAGCGAGTGAAGTAGCCGCGATTCAAGTTATGTTGAATCAATCAGAAGCGGTGTTGTCGCGGGATGGAGCAGTCTGGTAGCTCGTCGGGCTCATAACCCGAAGGTCGTCGGTTCAAATCCGGCTCCCGCAACCAATTTTCATAACTGTCTAGTTTGATTTTTGATTGCACAACTTAAATACTTATAGTCGCGGGATGGAGCAGTCTGGTAGCTCGTCGGGCTCATAACCCGAAGGTCGTCGGTTCAAATCCGGCTCCCGCAACCATTTTTCAACACCCCTTTCTATTTATCTTGATTTCCATACCTCCAATCTCAGCAATATACTAAGATTTAAACTAACTTCAATTTATTAACCGTTGTTTTGTAAGTAAAACCCCTGCGTACCTCTTTGCGCTGATCGCGGCACCCTCCATATTAAGCAAACCTCTAAATTAAAGGGTTATACCACTAAACAGTAAAATAGATGAGGAACGCCAAAATCATGGCAAACACTGAATTTTTAACGCCTTACACCCTTCAATAGCAACTCCTACTAACATAGAGCAAACCACAAGGAATACTAATTATTCTCGTTAACCTTAGTATTTACCAACACAAAACATATTCACTCGAAAGCCCCATTCTCTGATCTTTGTGAGAATTTTTATGCATTTGTGACCAAATATGTCACTTTTAAATAACTATTTAACATTTAATTCCAAAATTGATTAATCTTTACACTTCCTCTGTAGTTTTAACCCTACTCGCAATTAGCTCAAAAAAACACCCAAAAATAAGATAAAACCCCGATTAAAGTAGAATATGGCACAATAATCCCTTATACGGTGCGCTTACGCCCCAATATAAGGCAGTTTAATTTTTCTAATAAAATGAACAAGTTACTTGGCCCAATTCTTTCAATAAGAGAACCAAGTCACATTATTGACTTAGGTAGTGCCCACAAATAACATTAGATTACGAAACTAAAACCAGACTATACAAATGGTAATAACTTGAAGTTAGAAGTAGGTCTTATTCTCATTAGAAGCCCTAAAGCAGCCGTCAAAATCTTGCTGTTGTGCTTTGCCATGCTTGCAAGTAACTACGGATTTTCTGGTACCACCGTATCACTCTTAGAAAGTTACGCTGGCAACCTAAACTTCCAACTTACTGGTGGCTCTTTTCGTACCGCATCAAATGGTACTGCCCCTTGCACCTTTGGTACGTCATCTTCAAACCCGCTAAGCACCATTCCAACCAATGCCACCATTGAAAAAGCTTATTTATATTGGGCAGCTTCTGCTTACGGGGATTCAAACGCAGATATTGACTCCAGTGTGACGTTGAACGGCCAAACAGTTAGCGCGGTTCGCACCTATACCGAAGCCAATGAAACAGACCCAAATTCGTATTACCACAGTTACTTCTATAGCGCCGTGGCGGATGTTACCAGTATTATCTCTGTCACTCGTAATGCGACCTATACCGTTTCAAATATGGATATACGTGATGACGGCGGTCAATGTGATACCCAGTCTGTAGTTGGGGGTTGGGCATTAGCGATTATTTATGAGGATGATGCCGAGAGTTTTAAAGTACTTAACGTTTATGAAGGCTTTAGCTATTTCCAGAAGGATTTTACAACAACATACCTATCATTAACGCCTTCTAACTTCGAGCTACCTGCCAATCCCGAAGGTAAACACGCCCATATCACATGGGAAGGCGATGACACTTTGGGAGGTGGTAGTGAATTTCTATCTTTTGAAGGTAACGAATTAACTGATAGTAGTGGCGGAAACTCGTCTGGCAACCAATTTGACTCGTATTCAAATATAGAAGGTGGCCTTACTACATACGGCGTCGATATCGACGCCTACGACATTTCCAGTTATTTAGTGCAAGGTGATACCTCCGTCTCTACTGTTTACTCCGCAGACCAAGATGGTGTTTTATTAACCGCTGAGATTATCAGCGTTTCAAATATTCCTGTGGCAGACCTTCAAGTGACAACATCCAACCCAACAGGTTGGACGCAAGGCACAAATATTACTAAGACGTTTACTATATCCAATAACGGCCCTAACGATGTGCCAGCCCAAAGTACACGTTTTACCACAACCTTACCCAGTGAATACACATTTAACGGCACTCAAGGTGATAGCGATTGGGTATGCAGTCAAAGTGGTCAACAACTTTCATGCATCTATCAACCAAAACTACGTTCCGGTTGGAGTGATTACCTAGATATTTCCATTAGTATTGCCGGTGGCACTGCAGGTTCAACGGTGGACTGGAGTGTGACGGTTGATCACGATACCGCCCCATACGATATTTTTGATAATCACGCACCTAACGATACATATACAGTTAGCTCGCCGATTGTGTCGATTCCTGTTGTGGATTTATCCTCTTCCAGTAAAACCTACAGCAATTTGAATGGTGATTCTTTATTGGCCGGTGACACACTGCAATATACCATCACGGTTAAAGACTCAAGTGGCTTAGGTACCAGTGGCATTCAACTGTACGATGACATGCCCAACTGGATTGATTCTTACACTATTACATCATTACCTTCCGGTGCAGTTAGTAACTCACAAGCCACCGGGGGGGCTAATGGTACGGGTTATTTAGACATACAGAATATTTTTGCTCCAGCTGGTGGTGAAGCTCAGATTATTTTTGAAGTACAAGTGAGCAATAGCGCACCTGATGGAGCATCATTACAAAACACAGCCACCATAAGCTATAACAGTAACGATTGGATAGTGGACACAGGTGACATCACGGTCGTTGCACCGGATTTATCTCCATCTACCGTTGTCATTTCTGATTTTGATGGCGGCTTATTTACAGCAGGCAACATCATTGAAGTCACCATCACCTTAGATGATGAAAATGATATTGATATAAACAATTTAAGCGTAACCGCTGACTTACCATCGTTTATTACACAGGTGAATGTCACCGGTATTCCATCTGGGGCAACAGATAACACACTCAGTACTGGAGGCGCTAACGGCACAGGGTACCTTGACATTTCCGGTATAAGTTTCGCATCTGGTGACACTGCAAGTATCACCCTGCTTCTCACTACCGATGCATCAACCCCTACTGGTACCACCTTTGATTTAAGCGCTCTGCTTAATCTAAACTCAAGCAATTGGAATATAGACTCAAATACCATTGAAGTACTTGATAGCTACACACCAACATCGGGCAACAAGCAATTATATATTGATACAGGTAGCGGCATGTCCCGTAGCCGCCCATCTGACGGAACAACAGATTTAAGTCCAGAAACACAGCGCTCTTGGACCCTAACCCCTGCACTGCAAGATGATTTGACTTTTGATTTAACTAACATTGCCGTTGAAATGAAAGTAAATGGTCATCGTAACCGAACGACCCGAGCCACATTTACCTACACACTATCTGACACAAATGGCACCGTATTAGCCAGCAAAGTACTTACTAACGTGGACATAGAAAGCAGTAACGGCATCATAGATGTCTCGACTACGCTAGATAAAAACCCATCCCAACCGAATGAATACACTGTATCAGCAGGTAACGGGCTCATTCTAACCATGCGAAATGATGCCAGACGTGATTCCACATCTAATAACAGACGAGTCACTATCCACATTTTTGATGAAGCCGATACACAAGGTGATAACAGTTCTCGATTAGCCGACGGCTACTCAGCCGTCATTATTAATGCCTCTACCGTTATTAATGTAGAAAGTATTGATGTCTACAGCGCTGCCTATATTGATAATAATTCAGATTTTATAGATGACTCCGGTGCCACATTAATTACATCAAGCCAACCGGATACTGAGCTATCAGTACGGGCCACGGTTTCCGACCCTTTTGGCGCATTTGATATTACAAACGCTAATCTCACTATTGAAAAGAATAATGGCACACTGTATGACTTTGGCAGTGGCACCAACATCGACATGGTGGCCATAGATGACCCTAGTGACGACACCACATCGGCCACTAAAACCTTTGAAATGCCTTTCACCCTGCTTGAAGAAAACGAAATAATCAATGGCTGGACCATAACCGTAATTGCAGATGAAGGTGTCGAAGGTGACGTCAGCCACACAGGGGTAGATGGTTTTACAGTACTCCCCTTTCAACCCAATATCGCTATAACAAAGTCACTGGAAGTAAACTACGACCCTGTGAATGGTTACAAAACGATTGGTGTTTTCCCTAAAGCCATCCCAGGGGCCGAAATTATTTATTCTATTAATGCCGTAAATAGTGGTAGAGGAGCCAGTGATGACACATCAATTAAGTTACAAGATACGATCCCTGTACATTCTGAGCTGTTTATCGGGAATTTAAGCTGTTTAAGCCGAGGCCCGGGGACAGGAAGTGGCCCAATATGTTATATAGACGGCACAACACCAAACGAAAGCGACTTAACGTATAACTTTACGGCGCTGGATTCCGCCACTGATCACATTAGTTTTTCACAAGACGGCATCGATTTTTCTTACGAGCCAGTCGATAGTGGTGATGGTTACGATCCAAGTATCCGGTTTATTCGTATTAGCCCTTCTGGGCAATTTAAAAAGTCAGATAAAAATAATACTTATTCACCTGAATTTACGTTTCAGTATCAAATTCGGTTGAACTAATAAAGCAATAATTTTATATAAAAAAGGAAAGGCACATGAAACAGCTCGTTAAAATTGGGGGATTACTAAGCGGCATGATGATGCTTAGTACTCTATCACATGGTGCAGGAACGTCCGCTGGTGTCAGTATTGAAAACCAAGCGAGCGTAACCTATCAAACTGCCAGTGGCGGTGTAACAAATGACTCAGCTATTGTTGCTTTCACTGTACAAGAGTTAATCCGATCTACCCTTGTAAAGCTGGACGCCAGCAGCGTTAGTGTAAGCTCTCCGCAAACAGAAGCGGCGATGAAATTCCGTTTACAAAACGATGGTAACGGCGATGAAGGCTTTGTCATTAATGTCTCTCAAGATTCTGGTGATGATTTTGACGTAACTGTAGGTAGTTATTATATCGACGATGGCGATGGTGTATTAAATACTGCATTAGATACCTTGTACGACAACAATAATCCACCTGTCTTAGCCCCAGATGCCTCACTGGTTTTGTGGGTAACCGCAGATATCCCTGGCTCTTTATCAGATGCCGATCTTGCTAACTTGAATGTGTCCGCCGTGTCTAGAACCTTTGTCGCTGACGGCCAAACCGATCCAGCAGCAGGTGCAGTGGTTAATGGCGCTGGTAGTAGCAGCCCAACCACAGATGCCGTAAATGCAGAGGCAATTACCTCTGTTACATCTAGTTTTGTTGTGACAGATATAGATGTTGCAATCAGCAAAGCCATAAGTGCTACCCGCGATAACTTAGGTGGTGGTGCAGGTAATCAAGCGGTTCCTGGTGCCGAAGTCGATTACATATTAACAGTAACTGTCACCGGAACTGGCACCGCCAATGATGTAGAAGTAACCGATGATTTACCTATTCAACTTCAACTTAAAGATGGTACCTCATCAGGTGTGATTACTGTTGGTGGCGTGGATAGAACCGCAAGCGGTGCAGATTCTGATGGCGCGTCATACGATGCCAATACCGGCTTAATTACAGTTGAGCTTGGTAATATTAATGCTGGTGATCCTAGCATCGACATCGAATTCACCACTGTCATTCAATAGGAAGGAACATGAAAAAACTCTTAGCCATTATATGTTTGCTTCTTCCTACTTTTGCTATAGCACAAGTGGAGCTAAAGACTGACATATATAAAGTGGTTGAAACACAAAGAGACAACGGCACCAGTAAAGTTGAATGGGTTGAGGCAAAAAACATCATCCCAGGAGATAAAGTAGGTTATCGCATACATGTGAACAACAATAGCGATGAAACGGCTGATAACTTGGTGCTTAACAATCCAATTCCAGATAACACTGTGTATGTGGATAACAGTGCCCGTGGGGCCAGCAGTAAAATCGAATTTTCAGTTGACGGTGGTAAGCAGTACGGTCTACCAGAACAACTGTTTATCACTAGGGAAGGCAAAAAATTGCCAGCCACAGCAAAGGACTACACCCATGTGCGCTGGACCCTTCTATCACCTTTAAAAACAGGAGATGAAAGTTCAGTGCAATACGTCGTACAAGTAAAATAGTAATAAATTAACTTAAAACCAACGTTAGAGAATAAAAATTTCAAGGGAGAAACCAATGAAATTCAATACACAACTTAAAGCCTTAGCGGCAGCCACGGCCATTGGCCTAAGTGGCCACGCAATGGCAGAAGGAACAGCCGCTGGTACTGTTATCGATAACACAGTTACTTTAGGCTACACAGTTAATACGGTTGCACAAACCGATTTAACTCAAACAGCTGACTTCACTGTTGATACAAAAGTAAACTTCACCCTAACCATGGATGAAACAGCAACAATCAAAGTGACCCCAGAGGGCACTAATTACGTTGCAGGCTACACACTAACAAGCACCTCGAATGACACATTGGGCTTTGCATTAACCCTTGCAGATCTTGCAACCGGTAACCAAACTATTGACTACGGTACAGTAGCGGATACCGTAGACCTAGGTGCTGCGGTAGCTGTTTATGCTGAAGATGGAACCACAGCGGGTTATCAATCTGCGGAAGACACAGCAACACTAGTGACTAACCTTGCAGCTGACGACGCTATTGCGCTTTATGTTGTTATTGCAACTGCTCCAGATGCGACTAGCTTAAGTGATGGGGATATTGCTGCGGTTTCTTTAACGGCTGATGCAAAAGAAGCGGATGGCTCTACTAACCTTACAGACAATGCCGCTGATGCATTTATTGAAGATACTCAGCAAGTGGTTATTATCACAAGCTCACTAACTGAAAATACTGCATTCGAAGTGGAATCTGCGAAATTCACAGACCCTGACGACGTCACAGATACCAACAAATTCACATTGACTGTGAACGTGATTAACGATCCAATCTGTGACACAGACCTAGACGCTGATACCACTAAAGTAGACTACTCAAGCGGTACTCCTGATTGCCCAGATGCTGCAGCAACCTACATTCCAAAAGCCATCCCAGGTGCAATGGTTGAATACACTATCAAAGCTAAAAACAGCGGTAGTCAAGATGCTGATCTAGTTAACTTCTCTGTGGATCTAGCCACCGTTACTGATGACGATCCAGATGTAACATTTGCTTTAGTACAAACCACTCTTCGTAACGAAAGTGCTACGTTCTCAGATGGAACAGTGACACCTGACCTTTCAGCTACGACTAACAACGTTCTGGATGTAGATGTATCTAGCTTTAAAACTGGCGAAGACATCGAAATCACTTTCACTGCGATCGTGGAATAATCCTGAGTGGTAGTACGTAGTTACTCAGTACCAGCAATGGCTTCGGCCATTGCAACCTCTACCCAAGGTGCCCTAAGCGCCTTGGGTAAAGGTAATAGCAAAAACACTGTTGCGAAATCTCGTCGCGGTGCTTTTGCTATTGCCTTTATAAGCAGTTTATTTTGTCAAACCAATGCAAGCTTTGCAGAAACACCTAGCAATACCCTTATCGAAAATACCGCCTTCATAAACTTCGAATTCAATGGTGCGGCATTACAAGCACAAGACAGTGAAAGCTTTATTACTGCAAGGGACAGCTCAGGTGCTGGTACACCTTCGGTTATTACTTTGATGCACAACAGCATCGATTTTTCTGCGCAATATCAAAAAGCAAAAGAGAGAGAACTGTGCGAGTCAAATAACACATGCGACACAAATAATTTTAGGCGCAGCAATGGAAACTCTCAGAACCTAACCACTGGTTCGTTCAATAACTCAAGTAATGCTTTCACTACCCGCGCAAGCTCAGATGGTAAATCCCTTTCTGGTGATTTTATTGTGGCTCAGGGCCAATGCGCCAGTGACTCTCAAGGTAATGGCTTAATCTCACAACCAATCCCTAAAAACTACCAAGGGCAAAGTTTAACTCTACCAAGTGTACTAACCTTAAACAGTGATGATTACTTCAAAGTAGGTGACACAATATTTGTTCACCTAAAAGATTTAGACCAAAACTTAGATCCAACTCAAATTGAAAACATCATTGTCACTATTATCAGTGAAAACGGGCTTGACCAAGAAACCATTGAGTTAACCGAAACAGGCAACAGCACAGGGTTCTTTACTGGTTATATTCAAACCATTAATACCCAAAGTGCAACTCCACAAAACCACGACTGCCAACTATCAGTGACCAGTGAATCCAGTATTCAAGCCAGTTATCAAGATAAATTTGATAGTTTAGATTTAGTACGTGCCGGTGCTTTATTCGACCCAACCAGTTATGTGATCAATGCAGATACTGGCGAGCCAATTAACGGAATTGAAGTCTCGTTATTTGAAAGTGATGGAGTTACTCCTGCATCCATTTTAAGTGATGAAGGTGGGGTGTTCCCAAGTACCGTTACCACTGGTAGTACTGTTTCAGTTGTAGGCGCTGACAGCAATACCTATACCTATGGTTTTCCGCAAGGTGGTTTTGCGTTCCCTATCTTAGCAGGCGGTGATTACATCGTTAAAATTGCAGAAAGCCCTTACCATGACTTCCCTATAGCAGATACAGTCTCGTTAGATGATATCCCACAAGGGCCGTTTAATTTTGATGAAGAAGGCAGTCGTGGCCGTTTATTTACAACGGGTATTACGTTTCAAATGGATCTACCACTGCAACCAAAAGACAACACCGTATTGCTAACCAAAACTGCCAATAAATCTCAAGCAGGTGTGGGTGAGTTAATTCAATACAACATCAAATTACAAAACTCTGAAGTTCCTGGTACCAATGTCAATATAGTGGACACCCTTCCACAGGGGTTTCGTTATGTACCGGATAGTGCCCGTATTGACAATACAATAGTAGCTGACCCAAGTATTTCCAGTGATGGTCGTACCCTTACCTTTAATGTTGCAAACATTGCAGTTGGTCAAACCTTGAACCTTCGATACCTCACCCGTGTAGGTGTCAGTACGCCTTTAGGTAAAGCTACCAATACGGTCGCATTAGAAGATCAAGAAGACATCATAGGTGAGGCCCCTTTAGCGGCGAATGTGGCGACTCGTGATGTAGAAATTAAAGAAGAGTTATTCAGTGATGCCACTCGTTTGTTTGGCCGTGTTTACATCGGCGACTGTGAAGGCAACGTAGAACAAGAAGGCATTGCTGGTGTGCGTATTTATCTTGAGAACGGTACATATGTGGTCACAGATGAAGACGGCCTATGGCATATTGAAGGCCAAGAAGCCGGTACACACATAGTTCAACTAGATACAGAAACCTTGCCACGCTATTTAGACCAAGTGGCCTGTGATAACTATGGTCAACATGCAGGTCGTGCTTACAGTCAATTTGTAGATCTTGAGAAAGGTGCAATGTGGCGTACTGACTTTATCGTCAAGCTTAAGCCGCCGAGTAAAGGGGAAGTCATTCAGCGTTTAAGCAGTACGCTAGAGCTCATTAGTAAGGAAGAAAAAGCAACCTTGCCAATAGATTCACCGGTTCTACAGAAAATTAAGTACAACCTTGATCTAACAGGATCAGAGGTTATCTTAAAAGACCTTCGTAGTTTAATCATGCTGCCAGACGGGGTGATTTATAAACAAGGCTCAGCACGTTTTGACGGTAAAGAAATCGCCACACCTAAACAGTATGACGGGCAAACTTATCTTTTCTCCCTCAACGACCCGGGGAAAAACTGGAAGCACACTTTAGAATTTGAAGCCTATATTGGGCCAGATGCTCAGCCTGGTGAGCTTACTACCCGCTCAGTGGCCATGTTTAACTCACCAAGTCAAAACAACCAAAGAACCCCGGTAGCCTTTACTAGCGCCCTTTTAGCTCTGGTGCCTGCCGATAATCAGGTGCATAAACCAAAAGAGGCACCTAAATTTAGCTCCTTTAGTGAGTCCCTTAGTGAAGCTGATAAAGCGTCGATGGTTGAAGTTATTAAAAAACTAAAGGGGTTAAAAGACTTACGCATAGAAGTTATTGGTCACACAGACGATGTCCTTATTGCTCGTCGTAGTCGTCATATTTTCAAAAACAACAACGAACTATCTATGGCTCGTGCGCGAAGCGCTGCCAACTATTTAATGGAGCAACTAAATATAACACCTGAACAGGTGACGATTGCTGGTTATGGTGCTAACAAGCCCATTGTTGCCAATACCAATGATAAAAACCGTGCACTTAACCGTCGTGTAGAAGTAAATATTCTAGGTGGTACCAACGCCATGAATATTGCACAAGCCGACAGCGGCAAACAAATGGTCGTCACAACAGGGGTGGCACCGGGTGGCTTTGACTTCCCTGTGGAAGCGACCGCATCTGGTCCAATTCGTAATGTCATCACGATGCCCACATTTGATAAAGCATTTTTAGCTCAAACCAATAACCAGTTTGAATGGTTATGGCCAACTGACGGCTATCTGCCAAATATTCCAGCAACAAAAGTAGCGATTAAACACCCTATTAATAACAGTATTCGCTTAGTACTGAATAATCAGCCTGTAAGCGAATTATACTTTTTAAGCCGTGAACGATACTCAGCAAACCAATCAGCTGTAAGTATGTGGAGTGGTTTAGATCTAAAAGAAGGTAATAACGTATTTATCGCCTCATTGGTAGACGAAAACGGAAACATCATCAATCGAACTGAATTTGAACTGCATTATTCTGGCTCCCCAACTAAAGCCATTATTGTTAAAGAAGAAACCAAAGCCGTTGCTGATGGTGTAATCGCCCCTGTCATCGCTGTTCAGTTACTTGATAAAGACGGCTACCCAGTGCGTGATGGCTTGCAAGGGGAATTTACCGTAGACAGCCCGTACAAAGCACTGAACCCCAACAAAGATCAAGTGCAGATCACCCGTAATGAATACAAGCCTAACTACGAAATAAGCGCTGATGGTATTACTTACATCACCCTAGAACCAACCACTCAAGCAGGTGAAGCGGTGATTCGCTTCCCATTTGCCAATGAACAGAATGAAGAATTACGTGTATGGTTAAAACCACAGGCTCGGGACTGGATGTTAATTGCATTAGGTGAAGGGACCATAGGCTATAAAGATATCAGCGGCCATATCGAGACAGCAAAATCCCACGATCACAAAGAAGGGTTCTATACCGACGGTCGATTAGCGTTATTTGCAAAGGGTCAAATTTCAGGGGACTGGTTATTAACCGCAGCCTATGACAGCAGTAAAGAAACCACGACACCATTTGAAAAACTATTAGAGCCAAACAAATACTATACGTTATATGGCGATAACAGCTCCCAGAAACTGGATGCCTCTATGGAAGGCAAGTTATACCTGCGTATTGAAAAAGAGCGTTTCTACAATGTGTTTGGTGATTACAGCACCGACTTAAACAACACAGAACTAAGTGATTACTTAAGAAAATTCCATGGTATTCAATCTGTATTCCAAGGTGACTTAGTGTCGTTTAACGTTTTTGCTACCGAATCGGCCCAACGCTTTGGCCGTGATGAAATTCAAGGGGATGGTACATCAGGTCTGTATCGTTTATCTGACACAAACATTATTTCAAACAGTGAAACCATTAGCATTCAAGTACGTGACCGCTTCCGTGATGAAATCATTGTTAGTGAATTCGAGCTAACCAAAGACTCTGATTATAATATCGACTACATAAACGGCACGGTATTCTTTAAGTCTGCAATTAATAGTACCGACGAAAACCTTAATCCCCGCTACATTGTCGTTAATTATGAAACCGAAGACGGCGACGCTAATGATTTAACCTATGGTGGCCGTGCAGCGATTCATTTGATGGATAAATCCTTAGAAGTAGGTACCACCTTAATAAGCGAAGAACTTGGCACTGACAGCCGTACGTTGAACAGTATGGATTTACGCATGGAAGTTTCCGACAATTTGGAAATTATCGCCGAGTCTGCTATCACAGAAAATACCACATCAGGTACTAAGACCAGCGCCAGTGCAAACTATTTAGGTGTGGATTACCGTGGCGAACAATTACAGACAAAAGCCTACATCCGCACAGAAGAAGCAGGGTTTGGTTTAGATCAAAATAACAAAAACCTAGAAAGTACTGAAAAACTATCTGTTGAAGGTAATTACTACCTCACCACACAAAAGTACTTTTCTGCACTAATAACCGATCAAAACCAATTAGATAGTAACCAGCGCTTTAGCTTAATGGAAATCAAGCTAAATAATGAATACGAACAGGGTCGCTATCACTTAGGTGCTCGTATCGCAAAAAATGAAAGTAGTACTGCTGACACTGAATCCCAACAGTTATTAGCGGGCAACACATATAGTTTTATGCAAAACCGCTGGTTAATGAGTGCTGACTTAGAGTTAAACATCAAGCGTGACGAAGAAGTCTACGACCTACTACGCTTAAGCAGTGATTTTAGGTTGAACGATCAAGTTACTATTTTTGCAACCCATGAAACGGGGTTTGAAAGTGAAGCACCAGTGCGCAGCGTAGCGGGCGTACGTGCCACCCCTTGGCAAGGTATGCAACTAACCAGTAGTGCTGAACAAGTAGAAAGCAAGGACGGCGAGCGCATATTCGCTGTGCATGGTTTGAATCAAGAAATCAACTTGAACGAACACTGGCAGGTTAGTTTTGGCTTTGATCAGTCACAAAATCTTGAGAACAATGTGGTTGTCCCTCAAGATAGCACCATCACCAATCTGCTTGACAGTAGCAATGATTTCTATGCTGTCTCAGCTGGCTGGGGCTATCGAAGCCCTACTTGGCAATGGACTAACCGCGCTGAGTATCGTGAAAGTGATCTAAATGAAAAAATTAATATGACATCTGGTTTATACCACCCCATTATGTCAGGCCTTGCTTTTGGTTTAAGCGGCATTTATCGCAGCGATGAAAGCGATACAACTGAAACTCTATTTAAACAAATTGAGTTTGATATTGGCTTGCGTCCTTTAGGCAGTGGTTTTGCTTGGTTGAACCAAACTAAATTAATTCACGAAACCAATAATATATTCGGTACCCTTGACTCAACATTATCCAGCGAGCGTTTAATAAATAATACTCATATTAATATGCGCTGGACTAAGATGCAGTTAAGTGGCCAATACGGTTTCAAATATATTGACGAAACCATTGATGGATTTGATTACTCTGGTTTTATCGATTTAATTGGTGCGCAAATTCGTCGCCAATTTAGACCTAAATGGGACTGGGGCTTCCATGTTCAGCGCTTGTTTGATTACGAGCTTGATGACAGCCAGCATAGCTTTGGAGCCAGCATTGGTTATATTCCAAAACAAAATACATGGGTAAGTGTAGGCTACAACTTTGCAGGGTTTAGTGACTCTGACTTTGATGCCGCCGCCTACTCCGCTCAAGGTATCTATTTGAAACTGCGTATTAAAGCTGACCAAGATAACCTCAGAGCATTAAAAGCCTACTTCAACTAGTAGATGTGGCGATTATTAACTTGGCCAGTCATCTTTTGAGTTGATGTTAATAAATTGCTCTGAGTTTTGGCTGAAATCTACTTCCACTGGGGCCACGCTTTTTAGCCATTCTCCAGTTCTTCTTTTCCCTGAAAGTAAATACATTAGCAGGCTCTCTTTGTGTTTTTTATGCAACAGTGTATGTAAATACTGTCGGCGCTCGCCATCAAACACGACACACGAAAAGGCTAATTGATCGCTGGCTGTTTGCGTCATTTTTTCAAGATAATTCGTCGGTAGTTTGGGCGTATCACACGGACTGAATAACAACCAATCTTCTGTGGCCTTCTCCATGGCACTTAAAATACCTAATAGCGGTCCAGCCCCAGCTGGAATATCAGGGTAATCCACATCTTCAAATGTATTAAACCCCAAGGCTTCATATTCACTTTGGTTTTGATTGCAGTTTAAAAGTAATTCTTGTGCACCTTCAAAACCTTTTGCTACCTGCACCACCATAGGCTCGCCAGAAAAAGGCATTAAACCCTTATCTTGACCCATACGGCGGCTACTACCTCCGCATAAAATAATGCCACTGACTTTTAGCATGCTATTTCTCTAACCTAAAACGAACGTACTTCTATTATCTCAAAAATCGCGCTAACAGTAACATCGATTGCGTTGACAGTGAAAATAAGAACAGGTCTAATGGCCCTACATTCAGCGAACAAGTGTTTACTCAAATTATGTGGAAACGTCACCTAAGAGAACCGTTTTCTGGACTTAGCCACCTATTCGGCGCCCTTATGTCGTTAGCAGCCATACCTTATATGCTAACCCACCTTCCAGAAGAGAACTTCGCCAGTTATTTAGCCAGTTACCTCGTCTTTGGCATCAGCATGTTTATGATGTTTGCCTCTAGTGCTATCTACCACCTAATGGAAATCAGCGAAGATGGTATTCACACGTTAAAGCGTGTGGATCACATGGCTATTTATATAATGATTGCTGGCTCTTACACCCCCTATTGCCTAATTGGTCTAGAAGACAGCCAAGCATGGTGGATGTTTGGCATCATTTGGGGAATTGCCAGTGCTGGGGTGCTACAAAAAATCTTTTGGATGCATGCTCCAAGATGGTTTAGTACCTTACTGTATTTGGGCATGGGCTGGATTAGTTTGTTTGTATATGAGGCACTTAGTCAGTCGTTGTCAGCAGGAGCCATTAACTGGTTATTAGCAGGTGGTATCAGTTATAGCGTAGGTGCAGTTGTGTACGCTACTAAGTGGCCAAACTTCCATCGATATTTTGATTTTCACGACTTTTGGCATGTATTTGTGCTTGGTGGCGCCACTTGTCATTTCATCAGTATTGGCGTGTATTTATAAAGCAAGGCGAAGCCTTGCTTATATTTTGAAGACCTACTCTTTATTTGCGATTTCAAGCAAGGCTTGCTTGAAGCTCTCGACTGGCTGCCCGCCACTAATCAAGTACTTTTGATTCACAATAAAAGCAGGAACAGATTGAATCCCCATTGATTTAAACTGCTCTTCTTCTTTTTTTACTTGTTCGATTAGAATTGAATCACTTAACGCCTGCTCTGCTTGCTCACGTTGAATACCCACTTCTTCACATATATTAATCAATACAGATGAATCACTGATATCCAAGCCTTGAGTAAAGTACCCATTAAACAAAGCCAACTTCAGTTCCGTTTGTTTATTCATTTGGGCCGCCAGCGTTAGCAGTACATGACAATCAAAGGTGTTGTAAATCCGAGAGCGCTCACCAAAGTTAAATGTTACCCCAGCTGCTTCACCCGCTAATTTTATGCGTTCTTGATTAACCTTACGTTGCTCATTAGTTAGACCATATTTTTCCACCAAATGCTCTCCAATATCTTGACCTTGTTTGGGCATATGGGAATTAAGCTGAAAGGGGTGCCAATTGATTTTTGCTTGTAAATCCGACTTTACCTGCGAAAGGGCAGTATTTAAATTGCCATAACCAATGGCGCACCAAGGGCAGACTACATCGCTGACAATATCAATTTGAAGGGTTTTCATGATAGCTCCGATAATGCTCAATAATGCAATTGAACGTGAATCGGAGTCTTTTGACCAGTGCCGTTATCGCAACACTGTATTGTTCATTGTTTATTCTTCTAAACGGTATATTTCACTAAGTTGTTTTGGACTATTAATCGTCACATTCAAATTATTCACCTTACCATCTGACAAGCCATACACCCAGCCGTGCACAGCCACTCTTTGACCCCTTGCCCATGCATCTTGCACAATGCTGGTATGGCACAAGTTATGAACCTGTCTTGCAACATTCAGCTCACATAGTAAGTTAACCTTTTCGTCTTCAGATTGTAATCCACTGAAACGCTTGCGCTGAACATGATACAAGTCTCGAATTTCCAACAACCAGTTATCAATCAAACCCAGTTTTTGATTATTCATCGCCGCACGCACACCACCACAACCGTAGTGCCCAACAACCAATATGTGTTTCACTTTCAATACTTCTACAGCGTATTGCAACACCGACAGCAAGTTCATGTCAGTATGTACAACCATATTGGCTACATTACGGTGTACAAATAACTCACCCGGTAATAAGCCAACAATTTCATTGGCAGGCACTCGCGAATCACTGCAGCCGATCCAAAGATAATCTGGTGCTTGTTGCTGAGCCAGTGTTGGAAAAAATGTTGGGTCCTGTTCATTGATCTCATCAGCCCACTTTCTATTATTTTCAATAAGATCTTGTAAAGACTTACTATCTTTATCCATTACCGCCTCCGCACTTAACCTATTTATAGGCTGCTTTGTACATACTTCGATTCTATCTGTCAGCTTATTTGTCAGTTATTTTTTATGTGTGAAATTAATGTGAACATATGGTGCACTTTTCGTTTTTATTCACATTAAAACACCGCATTGATAAATCTAAACCATCAAACATCCATAATTTTCCCACGTTGGGTAAATTTACTTTACCGATGATTTTTAATGTTTCTAGGGCTTGAAGTACACCCATGGTGCCTACCACTGGCCCTAAAATACCAGACTGACTGCATGTATCTTGTTGATCAGACATATCAGAGTAAACGCACTCATAACACGGTGACTGGGCTTGATTTGCATCAACAACCATCATTTGACCTTCAAATCGAATGGCCGCAGCACTTACCAAAGGGGTTTTACTTTCTACACATAAACGATTGTGTAACATACGTGATGCGCTGTTATCAGTGCAATCTACAACAACATCCATTTGCTTAACCAAATCACGCAACTGACCTTCAGGCAGCAACTGCTCAATGGCATCAATTTGAATCGAAGAATTTAACCCCGTTAATTGCACCTTGGCGGATTGCGCCTTATTCATATTCAGCCGAGCTTCATTATGTATTACTTGGCGATGCAAGTTAGATAACTCAACCCTGTCAGGGTCTAACAGTGTTAAGTAGCCAACCCCAGCGCCTGCTAAATATTGAGCGGCACTTGCCCCTAATCCGCCTAAACCAAGCACCAATACTTTTGCATTGTTAATGCGCTGTTGGCCGTCATAGTCCAGCTGAGGTAACAACATATGGCGGCTATATCGCTCTAACGCTTCATCATTCATGTATTTAAAAAAACCTTACCATTTCGAACTCATTTTTCTGAATTTCACTTTAACATTTTTCTGTGCGGCCGATAGTTATTACATGATGAGAATTCTAATAACTATTACTTTATGGGTAGGGCTATACGGCTGCGGGGGTGCAAGCTCAAGCTCAGGTGTTACCCTAAATGTACCCGCATTGCCTACTCCACCTGTATCACAACTATTGCTACCGGATGATTATGTAGGTTTTTTCATCGGCAGCACCCCATTAGGCACCAACCCCAACCTCGCCACCAGCCAACAGTATTCACAGTTGTTGTACACCTTAGATGACGAGAATAACATCACCCCAGTGACGTTTCTTGATCAAGATGGCCTTGCCATTGATTTAAGCGGTAATGTGAGTTTCACCGATGCAACGAATATCGTGCCCTTAGACATCATGGTCATGAGCCCAGATTACGTCATGCTTGCACTTTATCATCGAGATTTAGACGCCGATGAAGAAAACGATTACTTCAATTTGTTAGTTGACCTAAGAAGTGGCGATGTCGTAAGTGCCCCAGTTGGGCTAAATGTTCAAGGCAACAGTGGCCGTAGCTCCTTAACCCAATTAGGCCGTGACTATTTTCCGCCAGATAGTCGCTGGAATGATACCGATGAGTTATATGTCATCTCCGTTGACTACGAGGCTTTAAATTTATTAGAAGAAGTAGAACTAGAAGACCACGAGGAGCTTGTGGACCATCATCTTGGTGTACCTTGCCCAGCAGAAATCACGGAAACAGATGAAACAGATTCTACGGACACAACAGATACAACGGACGCAACCGATACAACCGACACAACAGACACAACAGATACAACCGACACAACAGATACAACGGGCACAGCAGATACAGTAGACACAACTGAGACCGCCAGTGCTTGTACCAGCCCCACTGGTGGCACCATCAATAATACACAAGAAGACTTACAAACTGAGGCTGACACAGCCACAAATCTAGTCACTTCAAGGGAAGGTACAGCCGCCAGAGCCACCACAGAAGAAACGCCAACCCCTACTAGTATTTATAAAATGAGTTTAGGTTCAGCCAATCAATACAGCTTAGAGCAGGTGAGCCTAGAAGATGATCGCCCTGGGCTTGGACAATTTATTGTGAGCCAATCTGGCATTATGATTTATCGAAACCTAGACGGCGGCGATAATAGTTACCGTGTGCTTCTCAATGACTGTGAAGAAGAAACAGGGCGAGTCAGCACCGTATTACTCGCCCCATACACAAGTTTGATATTAGCCGATGACGAGGCCGGCAACAGCAGCATATTTGAGATTACAGAACGCGGCACCAATAAATTGATATTTAGCTGTAATGGCAATGTTATCAGACAAGCCTACAGTGGATACAGTCAACGCATTGATAGTTTACGCTTACCTTATAACAGTGAAAGCATTAGCTCATACGACTACATCTACCCTTACTTTGTGAATTCCAGCTGTCAAAGTGGACGCTTATTCCCAAGACAAGCGCAAGAGATTGAAATACTCGACCCAATGCCATCCATTCCGGGACTCCCCAGCAGCGACCCTCGTGGTTTAAGAAAAAGCCAAATGTTCGATGGACAACTCTATTGCCTCGGATACGATGCCAGTCTCAGTTTAAGCATTGCAGTATTAGACCCTAGCGTGGCCGAAGATGAATACCGTTTTTTGAACTTTGACTTTGGATTGTGGCTTCCTAACTTCAGTACACTTCACGTTTTATCTAACAATCATGTGATTTTTTCCGGCTCTTCACGAGTAAGCTTCGATATTAAAACCATTATGCTGAATACCGACGGAGAAGAGTTCGATCTAACCGATCAACTTTTAGCATTAGAAGTGGCTCAACAAATAGAAATCACCCCGCCAGTAGGTAACACTTACAGCTCAACCTTGGACGAAGAATAATCAATCCATCAACGAATTAGATTAGCCTAAACCGACCTACTGCAAAAAAACAAAAATAAATCCCTTGCAAGGGGATACATAAGGCCCAAGCTGTACCCCAATACTAGGCAAAGTGATAACATGTGGATAATTTTTTTACTTACAGTTATATCATGCTTAATTCCGATAGCTTAGCTCAGCTCAAAGCACTGAAATCCAACATTCAGACGCAGCAAGAAGCCAGATTGAAGCAAGGCACCGTCCGTGGTAGCCAAGGCCGATTTGGATTTGTCGCCACTGATGATGGTGAATCTTACTTTTTAACCCCTGATGAAATGGCAAAAGTCTTTCCCGGGGATGTCATACAATTCAGCGAAACCGAGGACGATAAAGGTAAAATACAAGCCGTTCCGGAAAAGCTCATTAGTACACAATTCAAACAATGTACTGGGCGTTTTCAAAAACGTGGTAAAGCTCAATTTGTCGAACCCGATACTCGTACTAGCACCCACTGGTTGTACATTCCTCCAGATGCATGCGAAGGACTTGAAGACAACGATTGGGTAGTGTGTGATGTCACTCGTCACCCTTTCGCTAATGGCAAACCTCAGGGCAAAATTGTACGCAAAATTGGGCAGCTGTCTGATGCCAGTTTTGAACGCAGCTACGCCATAGAAAAGCATAATTTAAGCCATGAATGGCCAGAAACCACGTTTTCTGAATTAGCCTTATTATCAGAAGAAAGCATCGAGAAAATGGCTGAGGGTCGTGAAGACCTAACCACCCTACCTTACGTTACCATCGACAGCGAACATACCCGCGACATGGACGATGCCCTATTTGCCCAAGCCACAGACGATGGCTGGCTGCTTAGCATTGCCATCGCCGACCCAAGCAGTTGGTTTGGTATGAACACCAACCTTGACCAAGAAGCCGCACGCCGTGGAAACTCATTGTATTTTCCTGGTCGCAGTTTACCAATGCTGCCTCAAGAGCTTTCCAACAGCTTATGCTCACTACTTGAAGGTAAAAACCGTCTGGCCTTGGTATGTAACATTCAAATGGACAAGCAAGGTGAAGTACTTTCTTATGAATTTAAAGAAGCCCTTGTACGCTCCCATGGCAAACTAAGCTACCAGCAGGTAACTCAGTTTATTGATGGCGACCAATCAGTCGTTGATGGCAGCCTAACGGTTCACCTTCAGCACTTGTATGAAGCTAGTCTGGCCCTGAACAGTCACCGCCGTAGCAATAACTTAATCATGGAAGACCGTCCTGACTACTACCTAACAGTAGGAGACAACGGCAAACTTCAAACTGTTTATAAATCTGAACGCAACAGTGCACAAAAGCTAGTTGAAGAAGCCATGCTCGTAGCCAACCTTTGCTGCGCAATGCACCTTCAAACCATCGGCAATGGCATATATATCCAACACCCAGGTTTTCGAACCGAACGTATTGGCGATATTAAAACTATCGTTGAGCAACAAGGTATTGAGTTTGAAGGGGAATTTACAACCCCAGAGGGCTACAAAGCATTTATTAAAGCAGTTGAACAAAAACCTTCAGAGCTGCCACTTAAAACCATTCTTAGTCGCTTCCTGACTCGTAGTGAGTTTAGCCAAGAAGCCGGTCCACACACCGGCATGGGGTTTGAGTGCTACACCACCTTCACCTCACCTATACGTAAATACAACGACTTATTAGTGCACCGCATAATTAAAGCCCATTTGAACGAACAAAAAGCACCGGACATTAACGCTGATATTATTGCTCACCTTCAAGAAACGTTAATCACTGGCCGACAAGCAGTGAACTTAGCGGAAAGCTGGCTTAAACTGCAATTCCTTGAGAATCTTCCACAAAAAGAATTTGCAGGTAAAATCGTGCAAACCAACATCGGTGGTTGTACCGTTCAATTGGTGGATTTGGGTATCGAAGGATTTGTGGATTTACGTAAAAGCAAAAAGCGCCTGAATTTTGATAAGGTGTATCTGCGTCATAGCAATGACAACACCAGCTATCAACTAGACCAAGAAGTCACTGTAAAAATCAAAAACCTAGATATTCAAGGGCGTAAATTAGATTTAACATTCGTTTAAATTTAATATCGTTAAAAAATGCCCAATCATTGATTGGGCATTTTTGTTTATAACTGACGCAACCCCACTTTTAATCGGCACGTTTTTCGACGCTTATCTAACTCTTTATATTTCATTAGTGCATCAAAAAACATGGTTTTACTTATCTGGCTTCGATTGAGGCTCACAATTCCATTATCGTACAAGGGGTGTCGCATAATATACGCAGACTCAAATTTGGGTTTATAAACCCTTAAATGATTCAGCTGTTGCTTCCCTATGGTGTTCATACTCAGTACACCATTTTTACTCAATACGTTTTCATATAATGAAAACACATCATCAAAGGCCACCTCTCTTTCTGGCTCACCACTGACATGTTGAAACACATCGTCTAGTACCCAATCAAATTTTGAATTTAATTTAGACAATTCAACATAAGCATCCCCTTTAATCACTGTTATATCATTTGGAATCTTAAAATAGCGTTTTGCAATTTCAATGTGCAGGGCTTCGCGCTCTATACACGTAATGTTGCATTGAGGAAAAAAATGTCGAATCAAATGAATAACCGTACCACCACCTAACCCCAGAACCAAAACATGTCTAGGGGGCTTTGCAAGAAAGAAACCCGGTAAGACCAGTAGATCCCAAATAGCACCGTTTATTTTATGGTTAGGATTGTATTGACTGTGCAGTACCCCATTACTGTATAGGCGAACGCTATTGCCAGCACTGCGTACTTCAATCAGGTCATTGCCCTGTTTTTTTTGAAAGATAACCGCCATCAGGATTAACAGATTCTAAGCATTAGCTTTTAATGCCATTTTTTCAGCAACTTTTGCCGCTGCCACAAAACCAAAACTTGCCGTCACCATAGTCGCGGCTCCAAAACCCCCTGAGCAATCTAATTTAGCCACTCCATTTTCAAAATTCTTTTGCATACAAACAGAGCCATCAGGCTGGGGGTATTTTAATTGCTCGGTAGAATACACACAGGTTATCGAATAATTACGTTTTGGATTTCGGGAATAACCATATTCACGTCTTAGAATACTGCGAACTTTTTTTGCCAACGGGTCGTTGTGAGTTTTATTCAAGTCACCAGTTGTGATTTGCGTCGGGTCGGTTTGGCCACCTGCGGCTCCTGTCATAATCACGGGCACTTTATTACGTTTACACCACGCCACTAAAGCTGCTTTCACTTTTACTGAATCAATAGCATCTACAACATAATCCATTCCGTTTAAATATTGCGCCATATTACTAGGGGTTAAAAAGTCCATAATTGGCTTAACCACAAGATCAGGGTTGATGCTTTTTAGCCGATCTGCGGTTGCCTCTACTTTCAACTGACCAACCGTGTGGTTAAGTGTGTGTAGTTGGCGATTGGTGTTGGTAATACAAATATCGTCCATATCTATCAAGTGAATTTCACCAAAGCCTGTTCTTGCTAGTGCTTCAGCAGCCCAAGAGCCAACACCACCAATGCCAATCACAGCTACTTTACTGTGCTTAAAGGCATGCAATGCATGACTGCCATATAATCTTGCGATACCCGCAAATCGATCCTGAAAACTCACATGAAATACCTATTTAAAACTGGCCCAATTATATCAGCCCCATTACTAAATCGAACATAAATTACCAGCTAATATCATTCGCTTTCAAAATGTCACAATTGTTGCAATTTAACCACACTAATAACCTTACGTTACTAAAACAAAACCCTTATCAAACATTTAATTTTAGCATTATGTGGATAATGGCCAATCATTCAAGGTTCTATGCTTTTGGAGCAAAATATTATTGCGAACAGTTATTCATACCTTAATATGTGCAACTTGATCAAAAAGACAATAAAAAGAACCCACTCACTGGCAGTAATTGTGACAGGAATAACGTGAACCAACCCATGAATTTTTATTCAAATGCCGACCACCAACTTTCTGTTTTAGGTGATCAGCCTTACCCCGCATTTGAATTACGAAATATCATTCGTTACTTCGATACTCATGAAGCAAGTTTTTCGGCTAGGTTACTTGAACACATCAAAGTGACTCGTGAAGAATTACTGAATGATACCGTTGCAGCCTTTAAAGTGCTTGCTGCGCTTAAGTTTTGCGCGCAACATTTTGGCCCCATTGCAGGGGCGCGTATAGGTGCTACCTATCAAGTAAGTGACCTAGGTGTATTTGGATATGCTGTGGCCTCTGCTGGTAACCTTGGTCATGCTTTCGAAATTGAAAGCAAGTACTACTCGCTTTTGGGGAATCTACTCAAGCGCAGCAATGCGTTTATAGATAACACCATGTACGCCACCATGTATAACGTGCAAAACATTGATGATGAATCACTGGCCTTTTTTGTGGCTTTAGGTAATTCATCTCGTATTCATATCTCTCGCAGTATTTTTGGGGATGATATTAGTTTTGATCATGTGCAGTTTACCTTTGATGACGAGTCTAATCGTCAAGAATATGAGGCCCTGTACGGCTGTAAAGTTAAATTCAACTGCCCACAAAACAGCTGGGCTTTAGATACTCGATTATTTAATCGTGAACGTAAAGACGGTAATAATGCAGATTGCACACGTTATTTACCCTACTGCAATGAGTTAATGGCTCAACTCAGACAAAAAGAATCCTTGGTCAATGATATTCAGCAAATTTTTGTGAATTGCGCAGGTGATTATCCTGACATAGAAATGCTTGCCAGTGCGTTTAACGTCAGTTCTCGCACATTAAGACGACAACTGGCTAATGTTGGCACATCGTACCAAAAGATACTTAATAAAGTGCGCTGCCAATTATCCATTGAATATTTAATTCGCACCGACATTGCCATTGAAGATATCTCTAACCTAATTGGCTTTAGTGATGTCACTAATTTTCGCCATGCATTTAAAAAATGGGTTAATAAAACCCCAAGCGCTTACCGAAAAATGTACCAACAAAAGCACTCTGCTGACAAAAAGTGATATTTGGCTAGTAATCAAATATCACCTTACAACTTAAAAGCCGATTTTCCCTTAATCCAACTATTTCCATCAGCGTCCCTGCCCCGCGAATAAGCGATAGCAAATGTGAAAATCGAACAGCACGTTAACGGTTAAATGACCCACAACCCACTCAAACCTGTAGTATCAAACAAAGACTATATTAAAGGGTTTACGCTGGTCTTTTTGACATTTATACCCCATCATTTAGCAAAATAAATGAAATAGAACCCTATGCTCGATCTCAACCAAATGTCGGTATTCATTAGAGTTGTACAAGACGGTAGCTTTACAGCTGCTGCTCGCAGCCTAAGTATTCCAAAATCTAGGGTCTCTCGTATGATTACGGACCTAGAAGATAAACTAAGTTTACGTTTACTAGAGCGTACCACGCGTGAAATACGCCCAACTGATATTGGTCTTCAATATTATGAGCAATACAAACCATTATTTGAAGAAATTATCGACATACATGAACGCATCTCCGACAATCAAAAAGAACCCAGTGGCCACTTAAGGGTATCCGCCCCAGTGGGCTTGGCCATCGACATGATGGGATACTGGATGGCTTCGTTTAAAGAAACTTATCCATTAATTGATTTAGAAATCGTTTTTAACGACGGTAATATTCACTTAATTCGTGATGGTTTTGATGTGGGGTTTGCCCTTGGTCATTTAGAAGACTCTAGCCTAATCGCTCGAAAAGTGGACGACACTGACCCTATTTTATGTGCAAGCCCAGAGTTTATTAAAAAGTACGGGCCGTTTGACCACCCTGAACAGCTCAAAAATGTACCTTGGATAAAAACCGGTACACGTAATGGTTTTTCACACAGAGCCAGCTTTATTCATAAAGAGTCAGGTGAACGTATTGAAATTAATCAACCCAGCTCCGTAACCGTTAACCATCTCGAAATTGCCAAACACCACATGCTCGCAGGACAAGGGGTTGCCATTACCTCTACATTTTTAACCTATGAGGCATTAACCGAAGGGCGCTTACAAATTCTGTTACCCCAATGGCAAATTGAACAAGAACCTTTTTATTTAGTCTTCCCAAGCGGCAAACATCAACCAAAAAAAGTACGTGCATTTATTGACCACTTCATTGCTAAATCAAATGAATTAGACGAATTAATTAAACAATTCGATAGCTCTACAGAAGATGATAGATTAGTACTTTTGAAAAAACTCATTGTCGAGAAGCGGATATAAGGTATTCGATAACCAATTGGGGAATCACGGACCAAGGTGTCTCAATAGTTCCATCAGAGGCGAGCAACTCACATCGCAATGAGGATTTAAACTCCATCCTGATGTGACAAACCTTAGATCATTAACACATAACACACCCAAAGGGTTTTAGACTGAGAAACGTGACACTTTTATTACATTCGCCATCCAGTTAAAACCCTAACAGTCACCCCATCACAACCCCTATTGGCCATTTCGGACATTTTTTAACCCCCCTTAAAATGGCGTTTTTAACCCTTTTGTAACACTCGGTCACACTAAAACCCAGCAACCATCAGGGCTGCTTTAGGTTACCCACAAAACCTGTGGATAACTTGGTTAATAAGTATTTGAAAACTCTCGCAAACGCCCATGAATTCAGGGGGTAGCTTAAATTGCTTTTTTTTCAAACAATTTAAAATATCCTTTATTTTCAATAACTTACAGAATGCAATAGATAATTAAAGCCAATTTAGGACTTACCAGTATAAATCTCATCCATTGTATTATTAATGTGCATAACCAATACAATACATGTTCAATGTTAGAGCAAACACACTCATTCTTTTGGATTAGTAATCCCTAAAATTGACCCAAAAAATCATTTAACAAATTTTACGTTGACGTAAACGTAAAGCTAAACTTAAATACAGATATGAACAAAAACAAAACATACAGTATTAGTGATTTATCTCAGCGCTTTGACATCACCACTCGAGCCATTCGTTTTTATGAAAGTGAGGGGTTACTTAGCCCTAATCGCGAGGGACAAAAGCGCATTTATAGCAAAAAAGATTACATTACCTTAAAGCTTATTTTAAGGGGCAAGCGCTTAGGCTGGTCACTAGCTGAAAGCCGTGAACTGATTCAAATGTACAACCCCAAACAAGATAATGAAATTCAGTATCAAAAAGTGCTAGAAAAGGTACATGAAAGCCGAGAGCGCTTACAGCAACAATTGCATGATATCGAAATCATGCTTGTTGAATTAGACGAACATGAAAACCGAGTCAACACAGAACTAAAGGGCTTAACTAAAGGCAGTCCATAACAATAATGGTCTAATGCTTAATTGTTAACCTCACCACTAGGTAACGGGCATGCTTCCCTTGACCGCAGGAGATACCATGAAATCTACCTACCATGAACTAAATTTCGGCCTAGGCGAAACCATCGACATGCTAAAGGCCCATGTAAACGAGTTTGCATACAAAGAGGTAGCACCACTGGCTGCATCAGCCGATAAAAACAATGGCTTTCCTAATCAACTTTGGAAAAAATTCGGCGATATGGGCTTACTAGGCATAACCGCAGAGGAAATCTACGGTGGCACAAACATGGGCTATCTTGCCCATGTGATTGCAATGGAAGAAATCAGCCGCGCTTCTGCGGGTATTGGTTTAAGTTATGGTGCTTTTTCAAATCTGTGCGTGAACCAATTAACCAAAAACGGCACCCCTGAACAAAAAGAAAAATATCTACCCAAGCTTATTACCGGTGAACACATTGGCGCGTTGGCCATGAGCGAGCCCAATGCAGGCTCAGACGTAGTCAGCATGAAGTTAAGAGCCGAGCAAAAAGGCGACATATTCATTCTAAATGGCAACAAAATGTGGATCACCAACGGCCCAGATGCCCATGTCTATGTAGTTTACGCCAAAACCGATTTTGAAAAAGGCAGCCACGGCATGACCGCGTTCATTATTGAGCGGAACTTTGCAGGGTTCAGCCGTGGAGAAAAACTCGACAAGCTGGGCATGCGCAGCTCCAACACTTGTGAGCTGATCTTTGAAAATTGCGAAGTTCCTTCTGAAAACATTCTAGGTGGTTTAAACCAAGGGGCTCGGGTTCTCATGAGCGGCTTAGATTACGAACGGGTTGTGTTGTCTGGCGGCCCCACTGGCATCATGCAAGCTTGTATGGACTTAGTAGTACCTTATATTCACGAACGTGAACAGTTCGGCCAAAGCATTGGTGAGTTTCAATTAGTACAAGGAAAAATCGCCGACATGTATTCCACCATGAATGCCTGTAAATCCTATTTATATACAGTAGCTGCCGCTTGCGACCGTGGTGAAACCACCCGCAAAGATGCTGCAGGAGTGATCTTATACACAGCAGAAAAGGCCACACAATTAGCCCTAGATGCCATTCAATTATTAGGTGGCAATGGTTACACCAATGATTATGACGCAGGACGCTTACTACGAGACGCTAAGCTTTATGAAATTGGCGCAGGCACCTCAGAGATTCGCAGAATGCTGATTGGCCGTGAAATTTTCAATGAATCAAAACGTTAAAATCAATTTTATAATTCAGCTATTTAAAGCGTCATAAGCGACGATATAGCGAGGCAAACCGTTTTAACCAAGCTAGACCAAGCGCAATAGCTTTAAGGTGACATATGCCAACACTACATTCTATCATCAATCCCAACTCCGCCGAGTTCAAAGACAACCACGCATTTAATTTAGACTTGGTGTCCGATTTAAAAAAACTAATCAATACCATTTCTCAAGGTGGCGGCAGCGCAGCACAAGAGCGCCACAAAAGTCGTGGAAAACTATTAGTCCGAGAACGCATTGCCGAACTAATTGACGAAGGCTCGCCTTTTTTAGAAATGGGTCAACTGGCAGCCTATCAAGTGTACGACGAAGACGTGCCCTGCGCTGGCGTGGTGACCGGGATAGGAATGGTCAGCGGTGTGGAATGTATGATTGTGGCCAACGATGCCACCGTAAAAGGTGGCTCCTACTACCCTCTTACGGTTAAAAAACATTTACGGGCCCAAGAGATTGCACAAAAAAATTATCTACCTTGCATCTACTTAGTGGACAGTGGCGGTGCCAACTTGCCGCGCCAAGATGAAGTGTTCCCCGATAAAGAACACTTTGGCCGCATCTTTTTTAATCAAGCCAACATGTCCGCCATGGGCATCCCCCAAATTGCAGTGGTTATGGGAAGTTGTACCGCAGGGGGTGCTTATGTACCCGCCATGGCCGATGAATCCATTATTATAAAACAACAAGGCACCATCTTTTTAGCTGGCCCGCCTCTTGTACAAATGGCCACAGGTGAAGTGGTAGACGCCGAAACATTAGGTGGTGGCGACATGCACACAGCACTCAGTGGAGTCGTCGATCATTTAGCTGAAAACGACGAGCACGCATTACAAATCGCAAGACAAGCCATTGACCGTTTAAACTGGCACAAACAAACAACCTTAGATATTCGTGATGTCATAGCACCGTTATACGATGCCAACGAACTTTACGGCATCATTCCCCAAGATCTTAAAAAAAACATGGATGTAAAAGAGATCATTGCACGCATAGTCGATGGCAGTGAATTTGATGAGTACAAAGCCCGCTTTGGTAACACTTTAATTTGTGGATTCGCACGTATTTATGGTCAGCCTGTGGGAATCATTGCCAATAACGGCATATTGTTTTCCGAAAGTGCTCAAAAAGGCGCAAACTTTGTAGAGCTATGTTGTAAACGCCATATTCCCTTAGTGTTTTTGCAAAACATAACAGGGTTCATGGTAGGTTCAAAATACGAACAAGAAGGCATCGCTAAACACGGTGCAAAAATGGTGAATGCCGTTGCCTGTGCAAAAGTACCTAAATTCACCTTAGTTATTGGCGGAAGTTTTGGTGCGGGCAATTACGGTATGTGCGGTCGCGCTTATGATCCAAACTTCATGTGGATGTGGCCAAATGCTCGCATTAGTGTAATGGGTGGCGAACAAGCGGCAGGGGTTATGTCATTAATCACCAAGGGCGCAAAAGAAAAACGCGGTGAGAGTTTCAGTATTGAAGAGCAAGCAAACTTTAAAAAACCGTTATTAGAAAAATATGAAAACGAAGGACACCCCTATTATGCCTCCGCTCGTTTGTGGGATGACGGCATTATCGATCCCGCCCAAAGCCGTGAAGTTTTAGGACTTGCACTTAGTGCATCACTTAACGCGCCACAACAAGAAACTCAATTTGGTATTTTTAGGATGTAACGATGACAAATATGACTCAAGCATCTTTATTAATCGAAATTGCAAACGGTCTTGCGACCCTGACATTAAATCGCCCAGAAGTTCACAACGCATTTGATGATGAGCTCATTCAAAACATCACCACCGCACTAAAAAAAATAGAGCAGCGCAACGATGTACAGATTGTAGTGCTGACGAGCCAAGGCAAACATTTTAGTGCAGGGGCTGATTTAAACTGGATGAAACGCATGGCCACATTAACCGAGCAACAAAACAAAGACGATGCCCAACAGTTAGCTGAGCTTATGCACACCCTCAATCATTTATCTAAACCTACATTGGCTTTAGTCAATGGGGCAGCCTATGGCGGAGCAATTGGCCTTATTGCCTGTTGTGACATAGCACTGGCCACGCAGCGCAGCCAGTTTTGTTTAAGTGAAGTTAAAATTGGATTAAGCCCTGCGGTTATCAGCCCATATGTAATAGCGGCAATTGGGTCTCGTCAAGCCCGTCGCTATTTTTTAAGTGCTGAAGCCTTTGATGCTAACCAAGCACACCAAATTGGTTTGATACATGACGTCGTCGCCGATGAAGCGCAATTAAAAAACAGCAGCCAGCAACTTATTAAAACACTTTTAAAAAATTGCCCTCAAGCCATGGCCAAAACCAAACAACTGATAAAAACAGTGAACAGTGGTGAATGTGATCAAGCCATGCGCGACTACACTGTAAATTTAATCGCCTCTATTAGAGTCAGTGCAGAGGGTCAAGAAGGGTTGACTTCATTTTTAGAAAAACGCACGGCAAATTGGGTCAACGATTATGAATAAACACAATAAAACCTTGTCTCGATTACTCATCGCTAATCGCGGCGAAATTGCCATTCGCATCATGAAAAGCGCTCAAGCCATGGGGATACACTGCATTGCGTTATACAGTGACGCCGACGAACATGCTCAACACGTTAAAAAAGCGGATGAAGCTTGGTACATTGGCCCAAGCCCAGCAAAAGACAGTTACTTAAACGTAGCCAAAATCTTGCAGATAGCACAACAATCAAACGCCGATGGAGTACACCCAGGTTATGGTTTTTTATCTGAAAACCCAGGCTTTGCACAGGCCATTAAAAAAGCAGGCCTTATTTGGATTGGCCCACCTGTAAACGCCATAGAAGCCATGGGGTCTAAAAGTGAATCAAAAGCCATTATGGAAAAAGCCAATGTACCACTGGTACCTGGCTATCATGGTGACAATCAAGACGATGCTTTTTTAACCCAACAAATTTTGCACCTAGGTTTTCCAGTATTAATCAAAGCCAGTGCAGGTGGCGGCGGCAAAGGTATGCGTGTCGTCGAAAACGAGCAAAGCATTGCAGCGGCTATCCTAGGGGCTAAACGAGAGGGCTTAAACAGTTTTGGCGACGATAAGTTATTGGTAGAAAAATACATCACCCGCCCTCGACATGTGGAAATTCAAGTGTTTTTAGATGAATTAGGCAACGGCGTATATCTGTTTGAGCGTGATTGTTCGATACAACGCCGCCACCAAAAAATATTAGAAGAAGCGCCCGCACCAGATTTCCCACAAGCTCATCGTGAGGCAATGGGCGAAGCCGCTCTCAAGGCCGCAAAAGCCATTCACTATGTGGGAGCAGGTACGGTAGAGTTTTTATACGACCCAAGCCAAACCGATTCACCCTTCTACTTCATGGAAATGAACACTCGCTTACAAGTAGAGCACCCAGTAACCGAAATGATCACAGGGCTGGATTTAGTGGCTTGGCAAATTAAAGTAGCCCAAGGTGGAAAATTAGCACTCAGCCAAGATCAATTAAGCATTCATGGACACGCCATAGAAGTACGAGTCTATGCAGAAGATCCAGACAATGACTTTTTACCCACCACAGGAAAAATAGCCTACTTACAAACCCCTAAGCTTATTGATCAACGTGTACGTTTAGACAGTGGCGTACAACAAGGTGATGAAATCAGCCCCTTTTATGATCCTATGATTAGTAAATTAATCGTATGGGGTGAAGACCGAGCTGCCTGCATAAACCAATTAAAACTTGCACTACAGGCCTATCAAATTTCAGGCATCACCACCAACCTTGGATTTTTACGCAAAATTGTTGAAGTGGACGATTTTAAACAAGGTAAAGTGAATACCCAGTTTATTGATGCACATACCACTGAATTAAACTCACCTGAAGCAGCCAGCCATCATCATCTAATTGCGGCTGTGTGTCAGCGAATACTGACCCGTGACAAGCATATGCTTAAAAACAAACAAGACAGTAACAACCCATGGCATAACCATTCTAGTTTTCGTTTGAACCAACAATCGATTGAAACCTTAACCTTGATTTCTCTTGGTAACCCTATAAAGCTTAACGTCGAGCATATAAACAATCATATACAAACAAACCAATGGAAAATCACCATTCATGATCAAACCTATTTGGTTTGCGCCAACCTAGAAGGCACTCGATTACATTATCAACTAAATGGCGTTTGGCAGTATGCCAACGTGCTTAGCCACAACAATCACACCTTAGTTTATGATGAGAAAAGCCAAAGCCAATTTGAATATCCGCAACGAAATTATAATCAAGTCCACCAGCAACAAGGCAGCCTAACCGCCCCTATGAACGGCACTATCATTCAGATAAATGGAAAAGTTGGTCAGCCTGTTAAAAGCGGCGACACATTGATCATCATGGAAGCCATGAAAATGGAACATGCTATTAAAGCTCCTAAAGATGGCGTCATCGAAGCGGTGTTTTTTAACGTGGGGGATTTAGTGAATGAAGGCAACCAATTAATTGATTTAGCCGAGGCCTAGTATGTCTTTACCAACTCATGTGGAGTTAATTGAAGTGGGCGCTCGTGACGGCCTGCAAAACGAATCCATTATACTGCCCGTGGCCACACGCGTAGAATTAATTAAACGCTTAGCCCGAAGCGGGCTGAAAAAGATCGAAGCTGGCAGTTTTGTTTCACCAAAATGGGTGCCGCAAATGGCCAACACCGATCACGTTTTAGAAACCTTAAACACAAGCGGCATCAAACAGCAGACAGGTGCGCACTTTTCAGTACTGACCCCCAACCTGCAAGGGTTACAAGGAGCAATACAATATCATGCCGATGAAGTTGCCATCTTTGGGGCCGCCAGCGAGGCTTTCACGCAAAAAAATATTAATTGTTCAATTGAACAAAGCCTGACTCAATTTGAAAGTGTAATAACAACAGCTAAGCAACATAACCTGCCCATACGTGGTTATGTTTCAACGGTTATTGGTTGCCCTTACCAAGGATACATTGAGCCACAAACAGTCGCCCGTGTTGCTAAAACCTTATATGACATGGGTTGCTATGAGATTTCATTAGGCGACACTATCGGTGTAGGAACACCGGTTAAGTTTAAACACATGTTAGATGCGGTTTTGAAATACATTCCAGCAGAAAAGCTAGCCATACATTGTCATAACACCTATGGACAAGCATTAGTCAATATTTACACCAGCCTAGAATACGGCATCAATAAAATCGACAGCGCTGTGGCCGGTTTAGGAGGATGCCCTTATGCCAAAGGGGCCAGCGGTAATGTCGCCACCGAAGACGTGTTATACATGTTACAAGGCATGGACATTGTAACCGGCGTTGACCTAAAGGCGGTCATCGATACAGGTAATTGGATTTGTGAAACACTGGGCCGTGAAAATCAAAGTAAAGTGGGAGTAGCCCTGTCTTGATTGCACAAAATTAATTAAACTAAGTAAAATTTTTTATTAGTTTAAATAATTCATGAAAATTAAAGACGCAAAAGTATACGATTTATGCGAAGTGGCCAAACTTGCACAAGCAGATATTCAAGCAAAGTACCCAAACGTGGATCCAATTATCGGCATTAGCCATCAACTTCGAAAGGCTGGCTTTGCAGCAGATACCTTAACCATTGAAAACCCATTAAATGATACTCGAATCATTATGGTGTTACATGATAATAAGGTAGAAATTGTAGATTATGAATTTGGCAGAATCTCGCAAGATCCGTCATTCAATTTTACAGAAATTAAGCTAAGTGAATTAACTCAACAGCGTTTGTTTGAGATGATGCAAAACGCTCTGGTTTCGCCCTTAAATTAAAATAGATCTACTTCCGCACTAACATTTACAGGTTCATCTCTGAGAGTCTTAAATATTTCATCAATCATGCCATCTAATATATCTTGTACAACTTGACTGGCCTCTTCCATTTTTTTCAAATGAGTAATGGTTAATTCACGGTTCTTATCGTAATTTGCTTTTAACGCTTTCATACCATTTTCATGTACCGATTTATGAGGTTCATTCAGTTTGGCATACGAGGATAAATGAGAGAACGAAGCCTTCCCTTCCCCTTCAAAGTACCACTTACCTAAGCGACATTGTGTATGGTCAGCTATCTCTAAACTAACGTCTTTTTGTGGATATTGTAGATTTTGGTATACGCAGTTTTTCCAATCAATATGATCGAGCATGACTGTAGTAATAAACGACGCATAAGAGGCTTGCGTGATCACTTTTTTCATTTGGTTAGAAATACTTAACACTTCACTTACGGTCGTGATGAGGGTTTCTGTATTGTCTGTCATTCTTTCGGTTTTAACCGCTGTGGCCCCAATACCCTCTTTAGTATCTTTTGTTTGAGTATTGATCTGTGAAACCAAACTACTGATATTTTCAGTGGCTTCGCCAGTGCGCTTAGCTAAGTTTCTGACTTCGTCGGCAACCACAGCAAAACCTCGCCCTTGCTCTCCTGCTCGAGCCGCTTCAATAGCAGCATTTAAAGCAAGTAAGTTAGTTTGGTCGCTGATATCGACAATGGATTTTACAAATTCGTCAATTTTAATCGTTACATCACTGACAGATTCTATGCGATTTTGCGACACAACAGATTCATCACGGATTTCTTCTAACTGCTGATATAGTGAATCCAAAGACAAACTGGCTTGTGAGAACAGGCTACTGGCCTCATTGATTCGAATACGTTCAGCGGAGAGTTCACCAACAAAGTGACTGGCGTGCTCTCGTATATCGGTTAATCGTGTACTACTGGTGCCCCATAACTCTTGAATAGAATGATATTCATGGTTGGTTTTTTGTTGATTTGCTAGATGACTAAAAGCATCTTGTAATGCTTGCTCAAGCTCAAGTACTCTTTCATTTAGTTTGGTATTTTCTTGCTCAGAAGATTGCAATTTTTGTTCTAACAGTTTGATTTGCTTACTACCAAACATGGCATTACCCTTATAGCGAATACCTTAAAGTCTAGTTCACGGATGATAACTGTAAAGATTGATGAAACATATAGGCATAAAAAAAGGAGCCTATTGCTCCTTTTTTAAATTTAAAGACGAATTACGCCATTTTAGTACTGTACTGACGTAAACTTTGCGAGAACTCCTCCAGCGCACGAATACCGCTTTCCTCAGCCTCTTTACACCAAGCCTGCATGGCTTTTAAAAACTCGTCGCGACTTGCGGTACGTTTTTTCCATACCAGTTGAAGCTCCTGTTTCATTTTATAGACTTTTTCAACCATTTCGTTATGAGCCAACAAGTCTGCTAATTGCTCACGATAGTTTTCGCTAAGCAGAGCCTCTTCTTTACGCAATAATCGCTTAACACGAGCAAACGGCAAATTAAGGTTAGATTCTTCTTTCTCTTGCTTGGCCACTGGCTTTAATACACTTTTATAGAACTTAGCCATAATTTGAAAACGATTGTTCGCTGCTGCCAATGCTGAATCAAAGTCTAACTCTAGTTTGTTTTTATCGATGGCCATAACAGGGCCCGTACGAATATTTTTAATCAAACCTAGTGTTTTAAAAATAGTTATGTACATCCAACCAATATCAAATTCCCATTTTTTAACGGATAATTTGGCTGAATTTGGGTAGGTGTGATGATTGTTATGAAGCTCTTCTCCGCCGATCCAAATACCCCAAGGACTAATATTTGTAGCAGCATCTGAACACTCAAAATTACGATAACCAAGCGCATGACCAATGCCGTTGATAATACCCGCCGCATGAACTGGCATCCACATCATCTGAACCGCCCAAACCGTAATGCCGATAGGTCCAAACATCAGTATGTTAAAACCTAACATGATGAAAATACCTAGAAATTTGTATTTTTGATATACGTTATTTTCAACCCAATCATCAGGGCAGCCCTTACCATAGCGAGTTAATGTTTCTTGGCTTTCTGCTTCATTTTTGTATAGCTCTGCACCTTTCAATAAAACGGTTTTTAACCCTTTTACCACAGGTGAGTGAGGATCATCTTTGGTTTCGCATTTTGCATGATGCTTACGGTGGATAGACACCCATTCTTTCGTAATGGTTGCCGTGGTTAACCACAACCAAAAACGAAAGAAGTTCGCCAACACCGGATTCAAATCCATGGCTCTATGTGCCATGGCACGGTGCAGATAAATGGTCACACTTACGATGGAGATGTGCGTCATAATCAGGGTGTATAACAGTATTTCCCAACCGTTAAGACCCGAGAGACCTAAATCAAACATAATATACTCCTAAAATTCTGGGGTTATTCAGCTTCGATACCAATGATTAACCAAGGGCTGCTTCCCGCTTTTTCTAGATGCCAAACATCGAATACGCCATGCTCTTCATTGCTTTGCATGTCTTTCATTAGGCCACGGAATAAAATACTAATACGGTGACCATCATTGGCTGTAGGCTCTGAACGAACGATACTGGCACTCAAGTCCACAACTTGATTGTCTAGCTGGGTACCATACTGTTGGCGCTGTGCTTGTAACTGAGCCAGTAATTCTGGGTGAACATATTCTTCAATGGTCGTTAAGTTACCGTCATCCCATGCCTTGTGTACCAGTTTAAAATGATCAAGCGCCCCTTGTTCAAAGCCTGTCACATCAAACCCTTGTGGAAATTGTAAAGGGATGCTCTCTTCTTGTGTTGAAGCGGCTTGATTAAAAGCAGTAGCGGTATTCTGGCTAGCTAGGTTGGGCTCTTCAAATGCCCCTCTTTGCATTCCGGCATATTGAGTCTTGGCTTTTGGCCGCGCGAATAATTTAAATAAGACAAATCCAGCAAGAGCAAATAATAGAATATCCATAAACTGAACACCTTCAAACGCACCACTACCAAGTAAATAAGCGAATAACCCACCAGCAAGAAGCCCTCCCATTAAACCACCCATCATACCTGGGCGTGCAGATTTCGCTTTATCAGGTGTCGCTGACGGCTTTGCTGGTGTGGCTGGACTAGCCTTTTTGAAAGGGCTGGTTTTAAAAGCTTTACCAAAACCACCACTGCCAAAACGTTTAGCTTCAGCAGATTCAATGGCCGAAAAGCTGAGCATAGTGGCGAACATTAAGGTGAAAAAATATTTCATTATGGACTCTTATTAAATCTCTTTATTCTATTAAACTTAACTATTAATAAAATTCATATTTTATGAATCTATCAATGAAAAGGGTGAACGATTGTACACTGAATTAATCATGATTGCTTCAAAATAGGTAGGCTACCGCCCCGCCTATTAGTAAGCTCGAACGGGTGTTAACTAAGGGGCTATCGTCGAATTCAGCCCCCTCAATGTTGACATATCGCATAAATCCAGCAGCCAGCCAACCGGACCATAATACCGCTGTACTATAGCCAAACTGCCAGCCGCCATAACCCTGCTCCCCTTGATAGGAACTACGGTTCGCCGTTACAAATTCATCACTCACGCCATATATGTAATCGTGGTAATGAGCACTGGCACTGCGCAGGCCGAATGACATTTGCGGACGTACCTCATAACCATTTAGAAAATATTCTCTGCGCCATACTACCCTTGGACTAATCGAAAAGCCTCTATAGCTAGTTTGAGTGAAGTCCGTACCTATGGCACCACGAATAGGGAACGACAAAAACAAGGCATTACCTTTTGCCCGATCACCTAAAAAGTAATAATGCAGGGCTGGGCCTACTTCAATTATATAGTCAAGATCATCCATACCTTGGCGAGCTTGGCTTTTTTCACTATCTACTTTTACCGCTCCGCCAAAACTGAGCTCTAATGACCAGTTACCTGAATGCCATAAATTTCCCTGAATCAGGTTTCGGTCAATCGTGAGCTTCTCGCTTCGATAACGTAAATAAGGAAAAGGCAGGTAAAACTGCTCGGCTTCATCACTGCCTATGTAATGGGGGACGCTCACCGCAGACATGCCAAACCCCGCTTCTAACTGAGCATATACTGGTGATATCAAGATGCTAACCATAAACAGCACACAAAGATAACGGTATAAATTAGTTTTCATGAAGGGTTTAATTACTCAGGTTTGATCATTCGAAACTATCATCCCTTTGCGTCATGACGACTACATGACACAAAGTAATATTAATAAAGCCATTAGCGTTTTGGCTTATTCTTGGCTTTAAACTTAGGTTTGCCTGAATGAGCATTACCCGCAGGGGGGTTGCCGCTTTTTGCTTTTGGCGTACTTGGCAGGCCATTATGCTGCGTTTTTGCCACAAAGGACTTTTTAGCGCCTGTGTGTTTGGACACAAATTTTTTACCTTCGCGGCGCGCATCTTTTTCGCGGCCAGTTTCAGGTGGCACCAAGTGCTTAGCCCCTCGACCGATTAAATGCGCTTTACCCATTTTCTTTAAAGCTTTGCGCAATAACGGCCAGCTTTCTGAGTCATGGTATCGCAAGAATGCTTTGTGTAACGCACGCTGCTCTTTGGTCTTAGCAGCAAAAACCGGTTCGTGGTTTTTAGCTTTAATTGGCTTTAATGGGTTACGTTCCGTAGCAAACATAGTACTGGCGGATGCCATAGGCGACGGATAAAAGTTTTGAACTTGATCCACCTTAAAGTTATTTTCTTTTAACCACAAAGCTAAATTTAGCATGTCTTTATCGGTACTACCGGGGTGAGCACTAATAAAATAAGGGATTAAATATTGCTTTTTACCCGCTTCTTTCGAGTACTTCTCGAACATCTCTTTAAATTTGTAATAAGTGCCCATGCCGGGCTTCATCATTTTGGTTAATGGTCCATCTTCCGAGTGCTCTGGAGCAATTTTCAAATAACCGCCCACATGATGAGTGACTAATTCTTTAACATATTCTGGGTCTTCTACTGCTAGGTCATAACGCAACCCTGAAGCCACAGCGATACGTTTGACCCCCTCAATATTACGGGCTTTTCGGTATAACTGAGTAGTATGGGAGTGATCAGTCTCAAGATTACTGCAAATAGTTGGGTACACACAACTTGGTCTGCGGCAATTTTCTTCGATGACTTTGTCCTTACAATTTAGGCGATACATGTTGGCCGTTGGACCGCCTAAATCTGAAATAGAACCAGTAAAACCTGGGGTTAAATCTCGAATATTTTCTATCTCATTTAATATGGAGCCTTCCGATCGACTTTGAATGATGCGCCCTTCGTGTTCGGTAATACTACAAAATGTACAACCACCAAAACAACCGCGCATGATATTCACACTAAAGCGAATCATGTCATAGGCCGGTATCTTAGCTTTGCCATAAGTTTGATGAGGCACCCGTTTATAGGGGCGTTCAAATACCCAATCTAGTTCTTCCGTGGTTAACGGAATAGGCGGTGGATTCATCCATACATCGTTACGTCCATGGGCTTGCACTAACGCCCGAGCATTACCCGGATTAGTTTCTTTATGGAATACCCTATCTAAGTGGGCATAAAGAGCATTATCAGACTTCACTTGTTCAAGTGACGGCAGGCGAATGTAGCTGGCGTTAGGATCTGTTTTGCGCATTTGCATATGAGGTACAATTTGAATGACTTGCGCGCCGTCTTTCTTTAAAGCCTCTTCTTGCGCTTTCGCTTCTTCATCGATCATCTCATAAGGGCTTTTATGGGCTTTAATTTTACCCGGCTGATCTAACTCGGTACTGTCTATTTGTACCCAATCCAAAGGAAGCTGCTTACGCAGGTAACCTGTACCACGTACATCCTGAATATCCGTAATGACCTCACCAGCCGCAAGGCGGTGTGTCACTTCGATTAAGGCTCGCTCGGCGTTGCCATAAAACAGCATATCCGCTGTGCTATCTAGCAAAACACTACCGCGAATACGGTCTTGCCAATAATCGTAGTGACTCAAGCGACGTAAGCTAGCTTCGATTCCACCAGCGATAATAGGCACCTCTTTTTTATACACTTCACGTAGTTTTTGTGTATAAACCGTCACTGCGCGATCAGGGCGTTTACCTCCTATATTACCAGGGGTATAAGCATCATCATGACGTACTCGGCGATCCGCCGTATAACGGTTAATCATGCTGTCCATATTGCCCGCTGACACCCCAAAATATAAATTAGGTTTACCCAGCACTTTAAAGCTTTCAATGTCTGTCCAGTCTGGCTGGCAAATCAACCCAACACGGAACCCTTGGGCCTCTAATGTACGCCCAATAACCGCCATACCAAAACTTGGGTGATCCACATAAGCATCACCGCACACAATGATCACATCGCAGCTATCCCAACCTAGCTGATCCATTTCTTTTTTGCTCATAGGCAAAAATGGCGCGGGCTTTAAATCCGCACGATATGGGGCATAAGTGGTGATATCAGTGGGTTGCAATGCTGGCACTGAGGTGTTGGCGGGTTTCGCTGGCATAAGGTGTGATTTCGGTACGACAAATAATGGGGTAATTGTACGCGTACACGGGCTATTTAAAAACCTCATAAAGTGTAATGACTAAGATGTCATGCCGAACAGCAAAGCGCCTGTTACTCTGTTATTTTTTCACCGCACATCAAAAGAATTCTACAGTGTGCTAGAAAGTCGTATTGTAGACGCTGACTTAGGCCATTAAAACGAGATAGATAAACAATCAAAGACAGAAAACTCTATTAACGAAGCATAAAATTGATATTCATAAATACTGCATTAGCAAAATACAAAACAGCTGCACAATGAAATTTGCACATTTATAAAATAATTTATAGAGAAAAAAGAAATGGTATCCCGTAGGGGAGTCGAACCCCTGTTACCGCCGTGAAAGGGCGGTGTCCTAGGCCTCTAGACGAACGGGACACTAAGGCTTGTCTTTTTCATTCTCTAACGTGAAGGCCTTGAAAAAGAAAGTTTAATTGGTGGAGCCTAGCGGGATCGAACCGCTGACCTCAACACTGCCAGTGTTGCGCTCTCCCAGCTGAGCTAAGGCCCCACACACCTCGATATTCGAGATGGCGTGCATTATACGGATTGATTCCTTTTTGTCACCCCTATTTCATTATTTTTTTAGAATTAAAACAAGCTGTTACGCCAATCATTGAAGATTCTTATCTTCATTTAGCGATCAGTATCAACTTAAAGGGGCTTAATGAGCTAAAGAGCGTACTGTTGGGGCTATTGGCTGAGAATAACCTTGGGATTTAGCTAGTTGCACCTGTTCTAGTGCGTCTTTCATTTGCACTCGCCACGGGCTATCTGCAGAATCTTGTCTGGCTAGGTTATCTCGACTCTCTCCCATCACAACCGGTAGGTCTAAAGCTAACCATGTAAAATAACCATCTTTAAAATAGTGTACGTTCTCATACCCCCATGCAACGGCTAAGAATGTGGCCACTGCACTACGATAGCAATGGGCGCTATTACAATAAATAACAATTGGAATATCTTTATCCAGTGTTTCAATTAAATATAGGTCATTGAAATCCCGCTTTAAGTCCAAATGTACCGCACTTCTGATGTGACCTAACTGAAACTCAAACTGGTCTCGAACATCAATAAAAGTGGCACCTTTTTCAAATAAATTTAAGGCTTCAAATGCATCAATAGTATTCGCACCTTTAATGGCTTCAATCTGTTCAGCATTGGCCATCCAAGGCATTACGATACAACTTATTGTCAATAAGGTTCGCTTGACATATTTTGTAATGTTCACGACCTTCTCCTTTTACAACAGTATTAACTTGAGTATAGGTGCTTCAGCGCGGTGAACTTGTAACTTATATTTGTAATAACTAAGGAGGGTTATAGCCTTTTATACCAAGCAATTATTTGACTAATTCTTCCCTGAGTCTATGAATCACATTGGAAAAGGCATAAAAAAACCACCTCTCAGTGGTTTGGTTTATAACAATGCTATATTTAGTGGACTGCTTTATGGGAGTTACTTGGTACCTGTCGCTTGCAATTTAACGATAGTAATAGCTCCGCTTCAGAGTGGCTAAATCCACAACTATTTACTAGGTCAGATTCCGATGCGCCCATTGCAATCAACCGTGAGGCTTGATCATACGATGGGTGCTCTGGTTGAGAATTTAATATAGAGAATTGTTTTTTAAGCACGTCATCCAGCTTTCTTTCCGTATCTAAAACTTTTTGTCCCATACCAATTGCACTTTTAGAAAGCGAAGCCATATCTTCATGAAGTCGTCGATTTATAACCGCTTGCTGTCGGTTTTGTTTTTTTAATTTTCTAAAACTAACACCAACCATTAAACATGCCACTGTGGCCATGCTGATTGAACTAATTAATGAAATAGATTGTATGGGTATACTACTAACCCAAGTTGAGACAAGTTCTAACATAATTCACTCGCAGTTGCCGTAAAGGCAAATTTTAATTTTATTATGGACACCAAACCCAATTTGAGTTTGGTGCCAACTGCATTTAAGAGTGCTTATAATATTGTTTAAAAGTCGTTAAGTTCAGCCCATTCTTCATCGGACATCATCTTCTCAAGATCAACCAAAATAAGCAGCTCTTCATTTTTATGACATACACCTTGTATAAACTTAGCGGTTTCTTCATTGCCAACATTGGGGGTTGTTTCTATTTCAGATTGACGCAAGTAAACCACTTCGGCCACTGCGTCCACTAAAATACCCACCACTTGATTCTCTGTTTCAATGATCACTATACGTGTTTGATCATTAGTTTGAGTTTCACTCAGACCAAACCTCAAACGTGTATCGATTACCGTCACCACATTACCGCGTAGATTAATGATACCCAATACATATGGTGGCGCACCCGGAACAGGGGCAATTTCGGTATAACGCAGTACCTCTTGTACTTGCATTACATTGATGCCATAGGTTTCGTTATCTAAACGAAAGGTAACCCACTGCAACACGGGATCTTCAGCTACCCCTTTTGCTTCATAGGTACTCATTCACTCTCTCCTATATATAGCGTAGCCAACCTAAGCGAGCTAATTCCGCCAGCAGCCAAGAAAGCTTGGCTATACGTCAAATTCATAACATTCCTTGTTATTAGTTTAGACTAGAGCAGGTTGTGTGCCAGTCAAGAATGGAAAACTATTAACTGGCTTCTGCATGTAAAAGATCAATTAAAGTATCCACATGTATTAACGCACACATATGATCAATAACCGTTCCTGATAGCCATTGACGCTTACCTTCTTGAGAGCGCCACTTTACTTGATCAGGTTCAAGGCGCACCGTACTGTGGACTTTTTTACAAGCTAACGTCCACTGACTGCGCTGAAGTTGAATCACATACTCGAAACCATCTCGGGCTAAATTAAAGCCTTTTTCAGGCATGATATATTGAGCGGTATCGACTACGTATAGGTTTTGGTCATTTTCGTTATAAGCCCCAATAAACCAACTTGGCCGACCGATCAAATGATTGGTTTCATGCTCCACTTTAATGATTTTACCTAACGACTCCATTGGCACCGCCAGTTTTAAACCGCACACATCAAACAATAAAACGTCAAAAGATTGCTGGGCCCATTCTGGCGCTTGTGGAAAACGTAGTTCTTCTGGTTTTGCAGTTATTTGTACCGCTGCAACTTCTTCTACCTGAGGCTCAATATCTTCTGCTTGTATTTCAAGCTTTGTATCTACTTCAGCAGGTGTTGTAACCGATGCTTCAACTGGCGAGGAGGGTTCTGTTTGTGGCTCGGCCACAGTTTGTGTTATCGGCTCAGCAGTAGCATCGTGGGTTGTTGTTTCAAAATCGGTTACGACTTGTGGTTCAGTCACAACAACATCAGGAATATCTACTTTAGCCTGTGTTTCTATAACCGTTTGAGGTTCTGTAGCAGTTTCAGTAATGTCTAGGGTTGGTTGTTCTGTGATGCTCTGTTTAACTTCAGTAACTTCATCTTCAGTTACATCAGGAAATAGATCCACCAGCAAAGAATCCATGTACTCTTGTACAACGGTTTCAACATTGGCTGCTTCTTTTAATTGAGTTTTTCTTGGGCTTGGGTTATTCATTTTCTACCCTGCCATTTTTTCCCGTGCTTTTTGGAACAACACCTGGCTTTGTAAAAAAACATAAGACTGCACCTGACCACGGGGTAACTGGGAACCTAATACCAATAATTGCAAGAAACCTTGCCAGAGCTCATGGGTGGTTGGATTGTTAATAGACATCAAAGAAAAGATGTCACTACAGGGTTGAAGTCGATTACCTTGATCAATACTGTCAGACTCAACCCAAGATGATACAGATTGAACTGGCGGCAAAGTAACGTCTAGAAATAAAGTATCTAGGTAATCAATGACCGCTTTATCTGAAGTTCCAGCCATAATATTATGCCGCATTTGCCGTATTGAGTAATGTATTAAGTAGATGCCGATATACCCTGACACCCCTTCCATCCACATCTAACTCTGAGGGAACCTTGCCGATTTCACTGGCATCTCGAAATTTAGTATCAACAGGGATCGACTCTGAATACACTTGATCTCCATATAATTCACGAATCTTTTTAAGTGCATGTATCGATGCATGAGTCCTGCGATCAAATAACGTAGGAATTATGGTAAATGGTAATTGTTTCTTAGTACTCTGCATGACCATTCCCAATGTGTGAGTCATCCGCTCTAACCCCTTCACTGCTAGATATTCCGTTTGTACAGGAATCAATAAACGCTGAGCAGCCGCCAGTGCATTGATCATCAAAACCCCCAATATAGGAGGGGTATCAATTATCACAAATTCGTAATCGTCCCATAAAGTGGCTAATGCTTTTGAAATGACCAAGCCCATTCCCCCTTGACCGGCCACTTTACGCTCTAAAGTAGCCAGGGCAGTACTCGCGGGGAAAAGGTCTATGCCCTCTGAACTTGTATTTCGAATGATCTGTTTGGGTAAAGCATCTGGCACCTTGCCTTCATGCATGAAAAGGTCATACGTGCTGAATTCAATTTCGTCTGGGTCGTATTTAAAATAACTGGTTAACGACCCATGGGGATCTAGGTCTACCATGAGCACACGATGACCCTGCTCACGCAGTAAACCGGCAAGACAAACGGTTGTGGTGGTTTTACCGACTCCACCTTTTTGATTAGCAACGGCCCATACGTGCACGACTCACTCCTTGGCCAAAGTAGCTATGCCATTTTGCTGGCAATTATTGTGACCTGCTTCCATACATGCAGGTTTTGTTCCTACACCTGTTTATTAGGCATAGCAGAAAACCTTTAGTTCGTCATAATTTTCAATCGATTAAATTGATCAAGGTTGCGATAAATCACAAAATTAATTCTCCGATTCATGGCTTGTCCATCTTCATCATCATTTGTAGCAATGGGCTGAAATGGGCCATAATTGACACTTGCCATATGCAATGGAGACACCGAGTCCAACATTAAAAGTTGCTGAATCGCCATGGCTTGTTCTGCACCTAATTGCCAAGGCTTCTCTTTACTAACTTGATTATCCGTCAACACTTCAATTAATAAAAACATTTCATTTTGATTTATTTCTTTTGCAAATCGCGATAGAAAATATTCTCCATCAATTGAAATACTGGTATTCGAACCTGAAAATATTAGATCGCTTGGTAGGGATAATTGTATATTCCCTTCACCGGTTTTAAGCCTAATGGAATGATTGGCGAAATCATCCTTTAACATTATTTTAATACGCTTCATTAATTCTGAAGACGGTTCAGACTTTACGTTTTCTTGTGTCTCTTTACTTTCAAAACTTTGGCTAAAATCGCTCATCAATGTTTGTAAATCTTGCGGTAATTGTACGGCTGAAGGTTTCTCAAAAACCCCTATGAATACTTGGCTCATCTGTTTAAATTTTTCTTGGTTAACCGTAGAAGCCGCATATAGAACAACAAAAAGTGCAAATAATAAGGTCATTAAATCTGCATATGAGACAACCCAACGATTAAGATGGGTAGATTCTGGTGATACATGACGTCTAGCCATGAGTGCATTCACCTATTGACGCCAAATAGTAGCATTCCATCATTGCCCCGCTTTCTTTAAGCTTTCATATCGATAACGAATAGACTTGGGATGTTCCCCTTCTGATATGGCAACAAGCCCTTCTATCATGAGCTCATTGTAAATATACTCTTTTCGCACTAAAAATTTTAAACGTTCGGCTAAAGGTAAAAAGATCAAGTTAGCACTTCCTACGCCATATAAGGTGGCCACAAACGCAGAGGCTATACCCGGCCCCATATCATCAGGACTAGAAAGGTTACTCAGCACTTGCATCAAACCGAGAATAGCGCCCATTATGCCTATGGTAGGTGCATACCCTCCTAAACTTTCGTAGACATGGGCACCTTGCAGCCCTTTATCCTCTTGACGATATAAGTCTAACTCCAAGCTAGCACGTATCGCACTAGGTGGTTGACCATCCGCCAGTAAACTCAAACCCTTTTGCGCCAGAGGTTCCGCATTTTTAACCATGCCCTCTAGGCCTATTAACCCCTCTTGCCGGGCAACGTGGGCCCACTTACATAACTTAGTTAATAGATCGTCTAGATGAAACTTGGGAGGGAAAACAAACCAAAAACAGCGTTTAAAAGCACTTAACATAACAACTAAAGGGGTTTGCACCATAACCGCAGCAAATGTCCCGCCAAACACCACAATGGCAGCAGAACCATTTAACAAGGCGGAATTGAGGCCACCATCAAGCATATTACCAAGTAAAATCGCCGCAATACCCAGCACTATCCCTGCAAGGCTAAGTACATCCATTAACGAACCTCTTTGACTAGTTTCCCTGCTATTTCATGAAGAGGAACAATACTATCCACAACTTTCGCATTTACTGCTGCCATTGGCATGCCATAAATAACACAGCTATCTTTATCTTGCGCCCAGATCGTTGAACCCGTTTGCTTCATTAAACTGGCACCGTCTTTTCCGTCACTACCCATACCAGTCAAAATTATACCTAATGTTTTTCCCGGGAAATGTTTTGCCGCACTAGCAAATGTAATATCAATGCAAGGCTTATAATTAACGCGATCATCGCCATCTATTATTTTGATGCGGCCTTTATCTAAAAGTAATTGTTGCCCACCTGGTGCCAGTAAGGCGACTCCAGGTTTTAATGCATCCCCTTCTTTCGCCAAATGAACCGAAATATTGCATAACTTATCCAAACGCTCGGCAAAGGCCTCTGTAAATGAAGCTGGCATGTGCTGAATTAAAATAATTGGCTTAGGAAACGTGGCAGGTAAGCCAGTAAGCACTTTCTGTAACGCAACAGGCCCCCCTGTACTGGTGCCTATCAATACCAAATCAACCGGTTTTAAACTAGCCGAAGGTTTTACGCTTGGTATATTTTGTGAAGATGGTTTTACGCTAGGTATATTCTGCGGAGGCGCTTGCTTATTTAGCGTAGTGGTATCGCGAACGACTGCTTTCGGTTTAGGCTCAGGGCTAGAGGTCCCCCCAGTTAAAGAGCGATTATATTGCTCAGAGACACTTTTTATTTTTTCTGTAAGTATTTCGCGTATTTTAGCGCCACCGCGTTGTAAGTCCTCAAAATTCTTGGGTAAAAAATCTATGGCACCTGCATCCAATGCATCTAATGTGACTCGTGCACCGTCATAACTTAATGATGAAAACATTAGTACAGGTGTGGGGGAGGTCTTCATGATATTACGTAAAGCAGTCAAACCATCCATGACTGGCATTTCATAATCCATGGTAATCACATCAGGTTTTAATTTTTCAGTTTTTTCAATGGCTTCACGACCATTGCTTGCAAACCCAATAATTTTAATATCAGTAGAAGGCTTTAATATTTCTGCGATACGCTTTTGAAAAAAACCGGAATCATCTACTACTAATAACCGAATTGCCATTACGACTCCAACATCAAATTTATGACGCTAACTCAATTACAAAAGTATTCCGCATTTATCCACAAACTATGCCGCAATTAAACTGCTCTTTTTGGCATAATGATGCAGCATGCTTGGTACATCTAAAATGAGCGCTATTCGGCCGTCCCCAGTGATAGTGGCACCAGCCATTCCTGGTGTACCTTGGAGCATTTTCCCAAGGGGCTTAATAACTACTTCTTCTTGTCCAATTAATTGATCAACAACAAATCCAACGCGCTGTGTTCCAACGGATACGACAACTACATGCCCTTCTTTGACTGCTTCTTTCTCTTGTAACTCATGAACCAACCAATTCTTCAAGTAGAATAGTGGAATAGCTTTATCTCTAACTACGACCACTTCTTGACCATCAACTACATTGGTTTTAGTTAAATCTAGATGAAAAATTTCATTCACACTAACCAATGGAAATGCGAAGGCTTGATCTTGCAGCATAACCATCAACGTAGGCATGATGGCGAGTGTTAACGGCACTTTAATCATGATTTTAGAACCACGACCTTGTACCGAATCAATATTAATGGTGCCGTTTAATTGCGTGATTTTAGTTTTCACCACGTCCATACCAACACCACGACCAGATATATCACTGATCTCTGTTTTTGTGGAAAAACCAGGTGCAAATATTAAATTAAACGATTCTGAATCGCTTAAGCGATCCGCCGCATCTTGATCCATAACCCCTTTATCTACGGCTATTTGCTGTAGCTTTTTAGGATCCATGCCTTTACCATCATCTTGAATTGATAACAGTATGTGATCACCCTCTTGTTCAGCAGATAATATAACGGTGCCGTTACGAGGTTTATCAGAAGCTTCTCGCTCCTCAGGTTGTTCAATACCGTGGTCGACCGCGTTTCGTACTAAATGAACCAACGGATCCGCTAACGCTTCCACAAGGTTTTTGTCTAAGTCGGTTTCTTCACCTTTTAATTCTAAAGTAACTTCTTTCTTCAAGTTACGTGCAAGGTCCCGTACGACGCGAGGGAATCGACCAAACACTTTTTTGATTGGTTGCATACGGGTTTTCATAACAGAGGTTTGCAAATCCCCTGTCACTACATCTAAATTTGCAACGGCCTTGGCCATGGATTCGTCTGTGCTTTTTAATCCTAAACGCACGAGTCGATTTCGAACCAATACTAGCTCACCCACCATATTCATGATGTCATCTAATCGCTTAGTATCCACTCGAACGGTGGTCTCAGCCGCAGGAGCTTCTGCCTTTTTCGCCGCAGGTGCTTTTGCCGGAGCGGCTGGTTTAGCAGGCTCTGTTGGTTTTGTTTGTGCCACAGGAGCCGCAGCGGGTTCTGGGGTTGCTGGTGGCGGTGGTGGTGTTGGGCTCTCTGGTTCTGCGGCTGCTGCTTTTTGCGCCGCTTCCTCTTCTAATTCAGTGGGCCCTTTACCTTTGCCATGGAGTTTATCTAATAGCTCTTCAAATTCCGACTCAGAAATCGTTTCTCCGTTCGCATCTGTGTTCTCAGCACTACTTGCAGTTTCAGAGCTAGGCGCACTAACATCTTCATCTGCTTTGATGGTTGGTCCATTCCCAGATCCGTGTAATTGATCTAATAATGCTTCAAATTCATCTGCGGTTATTTCATCATCCGATCCATTATCTGCAGGGGCTTCACCAAATAAGTCATTGTCATCACTCGCAGCAGGGGCTGATTCAGCTGCTGCAGGTGGCGCTTCTTTTTTCCCGTCTGGTTCTTCTAAAGAGTCTAATAGGTTTTCGAATTCTTCGTCCGTGATATCCCCATTATCTTCTGTTGCTGAAGGGGTGGCTTCGGTAGTTGTTTCTGCTGGCGTATCCGCCGCAGGGGCAGGAGCCGCTTCATTGGCAGTTTCTGGTTTTGAGTAGCGAGATAAATCTTCTATGAGCTGCGGGTCAGCGTCTGCTGGCATTTCACCATTTCGTACACTGTCAAACATTTCGTTAACAGTATCTAAGGCTTTCAATACCACATCCATTAAATCTGATGTGACTGTACGTTGGCCATTTCTTAAAATATCAAATACGTTTTCTGCAACGTGGCAGCATTCAACTAAAGGGGTGAGTTGCAAAAATCCTGCGCCACCTTTTACCGTGTGGAAGCCTCGGAATATAGAGTTTAGTAAGTCATGATCATCTGGGCGATTTTCTAGATCCACCAGTTGTTCTGACAATAGTTCTAATATTTCGCCTGCTTCTACAAGGAAGTCCTGGAGGATCTCTTCATCAGCGTCCAAACTCATCCCTTTGCTCCTTTAAAAACCAAGACTGGATAATAAATCATCCACATCATCTTGATTTGATGCAACATCTTCATTTTCTTCAGCATTTAATTGAGGGCCAACCCCTTTATTAGGATCATGTTCTTTATCTTGGATTACAATTTCTTTATGTTGTATTCCCGTCATCTGATCCACATGGCCTGCCATTGCAACTAAATTAACTAGCCTTGCTTCCACATCGGTAACCATGGTGGTAATGCGCTGTATAACTTGACCGGTTAAATCCTGAAAATCTTGAGCCAACAAAATGTCACTTAAGTTGGCATTGAGTTTTTTGGTGTTCTTGTCAGTATTTTCTAAAAACTGAGCAACTCGTTTAGTTAATTCTCTAAATTCTTTGGCGCTCATTTCTTTATTTAAAAAACGAGTCCATTCCTGTCTGATTTCAAATGCCTCAGAAGCAATCGCCTCTGATAGCGGCATACTATCATCCACTTTATCCATGGTTTTATTTGCCGCTTTCGCTGTCATTTCGACAACGTACTGCAAACCTTCATGGGCTTCATCTATATCTGATCCGGCACCTTGAACTTTACTATCTAATTTAAAGTTCTTGATTGACTCATGCAGTGCACGCGTGAGCTGCCCGATTTCTTGATAAAGATTTTCATCCCTAACTTTTTGTAAATCCTGAATTAAGCCAACTGCGCCTGCAAGGTCATTTTGTTCTAATCGACCCATTAGCTCATTAGCTTTTTCAGAAAACAGTTTTGCAAACTCTGATGTTGAGTTTTTTAGCTCTGCTTCTGCCATGACACCTTCCTAGTCAGCCATCAACACGCTCAAAGATTTTTTCAATCTTTTCTTTGAGTACCGCAGCCGTAAACGGTTTTACAACATAGCCATTTACACCTGCTTGTGCTGCCGCCACAATTTGGTCTCGTTTTGCTTCGGCTGTCACCATTAACACAGGTAAAGACTTCAACCGCTCATCTTCACGTACATGCTTCAACAGCTCTATACCTGTCATACCTGGCATGTTCCAGTCGGTGACTAAAAAATCAAAGTCACCACTTTGTAACATGGGTAAGGCGGTATTGCCGTCGTCTGCCTCTTGAGTATTGGTAAACCCCAAATCTCTGAGCAGGTTTTTAATGATGCGCCTCATGGTGGAGAAATCGTCCACAACAAGTATTTTCATATTTTTATCCAAAGCTACCTCCCAGCGCCCTGGCCAATGACTCTATTGCCTATTTTTAGTCTAGCCAGTGTTATGAAGTTATCCAGCAGGTTCATGTGAAATATAAGACTAGGCGTAATTTAACCAGCCTTTATTCACTACCTTTAGGCCTTTTGTTCTACCCATTCAGATAAGCGAGCCCTTAATCTATGGGCCGCTTGGCTATGAATTTGGCTTACTCGTGACTCACTTACTTCTAAGACAGCTCCTATTTCTTTTAAATTTAATTCTTCATCGTAATATAGGGCTAACACCAATTGCTCTCTTTCTGGAAGGGTCCCAATGGCTTGTGCAAGCTGTTTTTGGAAATGCTCCGATTGTAGGCCTTCAAACGGCCCTGAATCATCGTGATTGATTAGCTCCCCTTCCCGCTCACCGGGTTGGGTCAAAAGGTCTTCAAAGCTGAATAGCCGAGAACCAAGGCCATCTTGGAGGTGGGTGTGATACTCTTCCAAGCTCATATCTAATGCAGAAGCAACTTCATGATCTTGTGCATCACGCCCAGTTTGAGATTCTACAAATCGAATGGCATCCGCTATTTTCCGGCTGTTTCGATGTACGGACCGAGGCGCCCAATCTCCTTTACGAATTTCATCAAGCATAGCGCCACGAATACGAATACCAGCATAGGTTTCAAAACTCGCACCTTTACTCGGTTCGTATTTGCGTGCAGCTTCAATCAAGCCAATCATGCCTGACTGTACAAGATCATCCAGTTGTACCGAAGCTGGTAATCGCCCTTTTAGATGATGACCTATGCGCTTAACTAAAGGCGCATATTCTTCGATTAGATGATTAAAATTAGGATTTTGCTCACCTGTGTACATGGCTAAACCACTTGCTACGGCCATTATTTATCCACGAGCTGTTGATACTAAACTCTCCACAAAAAACTCTAGGTTGCCTCTTGCTGTTGTCGGCAATGGCCATGAGTCCACTTTTTTTGCTAAGGATTTATAGGCCAACGAGGCCTTTGCTCTTGGGTACGCTTCTATTACTGCTCGCTGTCTTTGCACCGAGCGTTTAACACTTTCATCAAATGGAATACTGCCAACATATTGCAATGCAACATCTAAGAATCGGTCTGTTACTTTTGTCAATTTGGCAAATAGGTTGTGGCCGTCTTGGCTTGTTTTCACCATGTTGGCTAAAATCCTAAAACGAAACACCCCGTGATCACGATTCAATAGCTTAATGAGTGCATAAGCATCGGTAATACTGGTAGGCTCATCCGTCACAACAAACAGGGCTTCTTGCGCGGCTTTTACGAAACTGACAACGCCATCACTGATACCAGCCGCGGTATCAATAACCAGTACATCTAATTGATCAGATATGGAGCTAAAGGCTCTGATTAGGCCTGCATGCTCTCTTGCATCCAATTGAGCCATTTCTTGTGTACCGGAAGCCGCGGGAATAATACGAATGCCACCTGGGCCATTAACCAATACATCACGTAAGCTGACCTCGCCACTTAGTACATTGCTTATATTATTCTTCGAGGTGATGCCTAGTAGCACATCAATATTGGCTAAACCTAAGTCCGCATCCAGTAACACCACCCGTCGACCTAACTCAGCCAGTGCGATACTAAGATTAACCGAAACATTACTTTTACCTACCCCACCTTTACCACCGGTGACGGCAATTACTTGAACTGGATGCATCAGATACTCCCCTTATCTAAAAGCTTAGTGCAATTAGCGAAAATAGCCCCGTTTGATATGGTTAAAAACCGACATTTTTCCATGTAGGAAGTCTCCTGATATAACAAATAAAGCTTAGTAATGTCGCTACCAAGCACCTGCCGCCACGTCTTGATTCGGGGTATATTGTTGTTCATGTTGCGCTATTTTCACGGCCTGTTTGACCAAGTACTTGGCATTGGCAGGGTCAAAGTCGTCTGGGATACGCTGTCCGTCTGTGCTGTAAGCTAAGCTTAATTTGCACTCTAGAAGCATAGACAATGCATCACCTAAACTGCTGGCTTCATCCACTTTCGTCAGAATACAGCCATTCAATTTTGCACTTTTATAATTATGATAAACCTTACGCAATACTCGGCTGCTACTTGTAGCGGGTAAGGTGAGTAGCGTATTAACCTTGTTATTCAATTGTGAAATTTGATCCAGCTGATATTTCAGCATTGGGTGTTCAGGGGTCAGACCAGCAGTGTCGATTAAGATTAAATCACACTCTTCAAGCTGTTTAATGCATTGAGACAAAGGATGATCTTGGTCGGCCACTTGTACTGGAACCCCTAAAATTTGGCCCAATGTACGCAATTGATCATGTGCGGCTAAGCGATAGTTATCCATGGTAATCAGCCCCACTTTTGCCCCATCGTTATCTAAAGTGTATCGAACGGCCATTTTAGCAATAGTTGTTGTTTTGCCTGCTCCGGTTGGCCCAACCAGTGCAAATATTCCACCACGTTTTAAGCGATCACTTGGGTTAATTTGTATGTGTAATGCCAAGTCATGTAGGCACGTTTGCCAAGCTTGTTGCTCATCCGCATGGGATTTAATTTGATGAGTTAATTGGTATATCAGCCACTCTTCAAAACCCATTTGTTCAAGTCGCTGCCACAGTTTTGCTTGTAAGCTGTTTGCTGGGCCAAATTTCTTCCATACAAAATTCTGTGATTGAGCAGAAACCGCAGAGCCTGCGCCACTTACTAATAGGTCTTTTAGATCATTTAACTCATTACGAACTTCATGAAGGATTTTCTGGTTCTGTTGTTCTTTTAAATCCACAGAAGCGGATTGAGAATCCGTCATATTAGATTGCTGCTTGACTGGTTCATATCCTTGGCTTGGATCTTGGCGCTGTTGCTTAATCTTCTGTAGGCTATTTTGTAAATCTGATTGCGAACTGACATTTATTTGTGGTTTGGAGGCTGTGTGGTTTTCTCCCTCCCGTTGACGCTTTAATGTTTCTAACTGATCTTGTAGTTTTAACTGCTCTTCAACTTGATGGCGCTCGGTTGCATTTAGAAAAGGCCATGGGTTTTCATTTTTATTCGCCCCTTGATTCGGCTGTGCTTTAGCTGCTACTTGATCTTCAAATTCATCGTTTTCAAATACTGGCGCTGATTTTTTTGCACTAATCGGCTCATAGTTTTGCGCTACTATAATTTCCACACCACCATTTACTCGATGATTAGACAAAATAACGGCATCTGGACCCATTTCATCACGCACGGTTTTAAGTGCTTTTTGCATGCTACTGGCAGTAAAACGACGTACCTTCATAATAGTCTTCTCTTTTTCTAAGCAAGCTTAGTGATAATCCTTTATATACTTGCCATTTCCAGCAAGGCTTTAAGCCCCAATCGTGGCAGCAATGGTAATTTGTTTGTTATCAGGCACTTCTTGATACGATACGACATGTAAGCTGTCCGTCACTGATCGCGCGAAATTTGATAGTACTGGTCGTAATAATCCACTTACTAATAACACCGCTGGATTACCTGCCATTTCTTGATTTCTAGCAGCCTCAACAAATGAATTCTGTAGTTTCTCTGACATACTCGGCTCTAAGATCATGTTTTCTGCGCCATCATTTTGCTGTTTACTTTGCTGTACTGTTTTGAGCAATAACTGTTCCAAAGATGGTTCTAATGTAATGACAGATAAATCATCAGCATTGCCATAAATACTTTGAATAATTAATCGCTTCAGTGCTTTCCTCACTTGAACGGTTAACCCTGCGGTATCTTGACTATCAATTTTTGTATTCGCGATGGCCTCTGCAATAGAGCGCATGTCTTTGACTGGTACACCTTCTGTCAGTAAGTTCTGAAGTACGGATAATAATTGAGAGAGGTTTAATGTGTTGGGGACTAATTCTTCTGCCAATTTAGGTGAGACTTTTGCTAGGCGATCTAACATCTGCTGCACTTCCTCATGCCCTAATAACTCATGAGAGTAACGTTGCAAAAGCTGATTTAAATGTGTAGCTACGACGGTACTGGCATCAACAACGGTATAGCCTAAAGTTTGTGCTTGATCTTTTTTATATTCGTCAATCCAGATAGCTTCTAATCCAAATGCAGGGTCGGTTGTTACTGTTCCATCTAAAGTGCCAAAAACTTGTCCCGGATTAATTGCCATATCTTTATCAGGCTCAATGATCGCTTCTGCTACCGCAACACCCATGAGTAAAATACGGTATGCATTTGGCATTAAATCTAAATTATCGCGGATATGTACACTAGGAACCAAAAAGCCTAAATCCTGAGAGAGTTTTCGACGAATCCCTTTAATTCGAGAAAGTAATTGCCCTCCTTGATTTTTATCTACCAAAGGAATTAATCGATAACCCACTTCTAAACCAATGATATCTACAGCTTCAACATCATCCCAATCCACTTCTTTGCTATCTGAACCCGGTAATGCTTGTAGCGGCTGAGAACCCACCCCGGGCGCTTGCCCTTTTTGCCCCTGAGCAGTCGCTGATTTTTCAGCTGCTTGACGTGCGGTTCCTGCCCCCATTCCCTCATCAATAACATCAACGCCGTGCTCTCGTTTATAAATATAGTAAGCTAATATGGCTGAACCAATGCCTAACCCTAAAAAGGCTAAGTGGGGCATACCCGGAATAAGCCCCATTAAAATCAAAATACCCGATGCCACTGCCAATGCGCGTGATGAGCCAAACATCTGATCAAATACTTGACCACCCATATCCCGCTCATCATTGTTACGCGTCACGATAATGGCTGTCGCCGTTGAAAGTAGGAGTGAAGGAATTTGTGCAACCAGACCATCACCAATCGTCAATAATGCATATACCTCTGTTGCACGAGAGAAATCCAAATCATGTTGAGCCATACCGATGGCCAAACCACCGATAATATTGATTAATAAAATAAGCATACCAGCAATGGCATCCCCTTTTACAAACTTACTGGCACCGTCCATGGAACCGTAGAAGTCGGCTTCATTTGCGATATCTTTTCGGCGTGTTTTAGCAGTATCTGCATCAATTAACCCTGCATTTAAATCTGCATCTATTGCCATTTGTTTGCCGGGCATAGCGTCTAATGTAAAACGTGCACTAACTTCAGATACGCGACCTGCACCTTTTGTTACCACCACAAAATTAATAATCATGAGAATAAGGAAAACAACTAAACCCACGGCATAGTTACCACCAACCAATACTTCACCAAAGGCTTCAATAACCTTACCAGCCGCAGCCCCACCTTCATGACCTTCTAATAGCACAACCCGTGTAGAGGCTACGTTTAAAGCAAGACGAAGAAGGGTTGCAACTAATAAAACACTAGGGAATATCGCGAAATCTAAAGGACGACCAGCATAGATACTGACCATGAGCACTACGATGGCTAAAGCAATATTAAAAGTGAAAAATACATCAAGTAGAATGGTCGGAACTGGCAAGGTCATCATGCCGAGTAACACCATCAACATGAAAGGCACACCTAAATTACCTGATAACAAGGAGCGCCCTTGTTGAAAAAACTGCGCATAATTAATTTGCGGTAAGCGTGCTCGATTTACGGCCATTTACATCCCAACTAGCTTTAATTTTTTGACACTTGTTGGATTATTGCAAGAACATGGCCAGTTCGATTTTAAATGATTAAGCCTTTAAATCAGAAAACACAGAAGCTTGTGAGCTACATAACTAAAATGAATATCATCACGCTCGTAGATTTGGAGGAACAGGGAATACCGGCTGCTTAGGCCTAGGCCCTTCGCCCTTAAAGTACTGGTTTAATTGATACACATAAGCAAGTACTTGAGCTATCGCCACATATAAACCCTCTGGTATTTCTTTACCAATACGGGTGTAAGTGTACACAGAACGAGCCAACGCAGGGGATTCAATAATAGGGACTTGATGAGCCTTGGCTATTTCACGAATTTTTAACGCCACTTCATCTACGCCCTTGGCAACCAAAACAGGTGCTTCCATACCTTCACCGTGATATTTAAGCGCCACTGCATAGTGGGTTGGGTTTGTAATTACCACATCCGCACCTTGTACATCCTCCATCATACGGCGCTGGCTCATTTCATATTGTAAGCGACGAATTCGTTGTTTAACTTCCGGTTTACCTTCTGTTTCTTTATGTTCGTCCTTGATTTCTTGCAGGCTCATTTTCATTTTTTTAGTGAAGTCATATATTTGAAAAGGCACATCTATGATGCTAATTAATAACGTGCTAATCGCCAAAACAATTGCACCAAGCATGACTAAATCCACGGCATGCACAATTGCTTGTCGATCTGGTTCTTGATTAAGGTATAAAATTGAATTTTCTAACGAAAAAAATAGGAGTATCGTACATGCTGCAATTACCAGTACTTTTGCCCAACTTTTTAATAACTCCACCAGACTTTTTAAACCGAACATTCTTTTAAAACCTGAAAGCGGACTAATACGACTTAACTTAGGTAAAAGTGATTTTCCACTAAACATCCAACCACCTAAAGCCAAAGGGCCTAAAATAGCGGCTAATACAAGCGCAAACATAACAGGAGAAATTGCTAGGATAGCTTCCAATGCAGCGGAAGTTAAATGAATGACCATTTGTTTATCGTCAAAAAGTAATTCACGCTCAATAGTAAAATTTGAGGTGAATATTTTTTTTGCGCCATTAAAAATAATACCGCCAAAAACCCACAAAGATAGCGCACCCACAATAAGTACTAAACTGGTACTAAGTTCTTTTGATCGGGGAATTTGTCCATCTTCACGCGCTTTTTGTAAGCGCTTGGGGGTGGGTTCTTCCGTTTTTTCTTGACTGTTATCGCCTTCTGCCACGACTTAGTCCAACGTATTAAATTTGATAAGACCGCATAAATTGAAAGGCTTGTGATAACAATCCTGAAAATTTATCCCCATAACCTGAAAAGGTTATCCATAAAATAATTAAACCCAACATCATGGTAACCGGAAAGCCCACCGCAAAAATATTAAGCTGTGGAGCCAATCTCGCCATCACACCAAACGCTATATTCACAACTAACATGGCAGAGATTGCTGGTAGAGCTAAAACAATTGCTGCACTGAACATCCATTGAGCTAAACGTGCAATTTCGAACAATGTATTACCTGAAAGACTTCCCGCTCCTACAGGCATAGTAAAAAAACTATCCGCAATAACTTCAATTGCTACAAGGTGGCCATTCAATGTAATGAACAGTAAATTAACAAATATTAAAAACCACTGTGCAACAACTGCGACGTTAACCCCATTTGAAGGATCTACCATCATAGCCATACCAAGGCCAGTCTGCATTGCAACCAATTGACCCGACATAATAAAAATATTCATCAATATTTCTAAAGCAAATGCCAAAGCCACTCCAATTAACAACTGTTGCCCAATAATAATCATGGTTTCCAAGCCAATACCCTCTATAACTGGCATGGGCGGTAACACTGGCGTAATAACCACGGTTGTAAATATTGCCAAATAAAGACGCACTCTAGCTGTCACCAACCGTGTACCAAATAAAGGCATGACCATGAAAAATCCAGCGATTCTTGTGAAAGGCCACAGATAGCGACTTACCCAACTGGATATTTCAGCGCCATCTAAATCGAGAATAAAGCCAAGAGTTGGATCCATAATTTTAATTAATTAAATATGGAATGTTCATGTATAGATTTTTTGCATATGTGACCAGTTTATTGATAATCCATGGTCCAAAAATCAATATACACATAAGTGTGATAACTAAACGAGGTAAGAAACTTAAGGTTTGTTCATTGATTTGTGTGGCGGCCTGAAATGTCGCTACGATTAAACCCACAATTAACCCCGGAACCAAGATTACTGCAACAATGGAGATAACAACAAAAAGCCCTTCACGTAAAAAATCACCTAGATGCTCTATTCCCATGACGTCATTCCTTATTAAAAGCCATAACTGGCAGCTAAAGTACCAATCACCATTGCCCAACCATCAACCAATACAAATAGCATTATTTTAAATGGTAAAGAAATAATAATCGGCGATAGCATCATCATCCCCATTGCCATTAATACGCTTGCTACGACCAAATCAATAATTAAAAACGGAATAAAGAGCATAAACCCCATTTGAAAGGCTGTTTTTAGTTCACTGGTAACAAACGCGGGAATAAGTATATGCAGAGGAGTTTCTTGCGCACTTTGGATATCTTTCTCGCCGGAAAGTCTTACAAATAACGCTAAATCATCTTCTCTAATTTGAGCAAGCATGAATTCTCGAAGAGGTATAACTGCTTTATCTAGTGCCTCTAAGGGTTTAATTTGCTCATTTATGTAAGGTTGTATCGCAGTTTCATTCATGACTTTAAACACTGGCATCATGATAAACATAGAAAGAAATAACGCTAATCCAAGTAATATTTGATTAGATGGTGTTTGTTGCAAACCCAGCGCTTGCCTTAAAATTGCAAACACCACAATAATACGAGTAAATGAAGTCATCATAATAATAAGCGTAGGAAGGATCGTCAGCATGGACATAATGGCAAGAATTTGAATCGTCACGGTATAACGACCACTGCCATCAGGTTGCGTCACCATAGTAACCGCTGGTATGCCAAATTTATCTTCTGCTATCGCAAGACCGGAAAGCGCCATGAGACCTAAAAAACATATAATGGCTCTAGTTTTCATCATGAGGAGCCTTAACGTTTTTATCGTTTTTTTCTACTGATTGTTGAGCAATTATATCCTTTAGCTTTTGTGAAAATGATCGCTCTTCTTTAAGGCTAATATCAATGATTGGTTCATCAAATGTAGCAAGGGTATTAATATTATTGGCGGTTACCCCTAAAAGAATTTGTTTGCCACCCACCTCAATTAGGATGATTTTTTCTTTTACACCCATGGGTATGACACCAATGGTTTTCATGGGGATATTAGTAAAACCTTGAACCACTTGCTTGCGCTTTACGAACCAAGCAATGGCATAAATCATTGCAAGCACTAACGCTAATGCAATACTTACTTCAATAATTTGGTCTTGGCTATTTGGTATAACCGGATTAGCTATGACAGGGGCCGTTTGCGCCGCCGCCAAGGCTTGTGCAGAAACAGAAATCATAGCGTTACTCTTATTATTATTTTTTATATTTAAATTAGCGCAACCGTTGGATTCGTTCGCTTTGGCTTATGACATCCGTAAGTCGAATACCAAATTTGTCGTTAACCATTACCACTTCACCATGCGCGATTAATGTTCCATTCACCAATACATCTAACGGCTCGCCAGCTAGGCGATCTAATTCAATAACAGAACCTTGGTTGAGCTGTAAAAGATTCCGAATTGGAATTTGCGTATTACCAACTTCCATTGAAATCATTACCGGTATATCTAGAATAACGTCTAATTCTGGTGCATTTTTATCAATTTCTTTAGGTTCAACGTCATTTTCAAATTCTTCCATAGGAGCCGGTTGTACAGGATCATCCTCTTCGGTTTCACCTGCTTCCTCCATGGCAGCAGCCCATTCATCAGCTAGAGCTTCATCCTCTGAATCGGCCTCTTCAACGCCATCTGCCACTTCATTGGCCAACGCATCAGCGTCTAATGCCGACTCTGAAGATGATTCACCTTCACTTGGCTCTGTGGTTTCGTCTGTGGTATTTTCTTCGTCATCACTCATACTGGTAATCCGTCTTTGTGATTGTTACTCGCTTTGCGTTTTATAGGCTCGACAATTTTAATAGCCAAGGCTTCATTTGAGACACCTAATTGACCACGGAAAATTGGCGTACCATTAGCTTGCAAAATAAAATGTTCAGGCAACTCAACTGGAATAACGTCACCTGTTTTAAATGCAGCCACTTCCCGAAGTGATATCTCTCGTTCGACAATGGTTCCATGTACCGGAACTTTGGCGCCCTGTATATCTTCTTGCAAAGAATGCACCCATCTTTCATCAACTTCATCCACATCAGATTGTACACCGGCATCAAGAACTTCACGGATGGGTTCGATCATAGAATATGGTAACGCTACATGTAGGTCGCCGCCGCCGCCATCTAGCTCGATGTGAAAAGAGCTCACCACAACCACTTCACTGGGGCTGACGATATTAGCCATAGCAGGGTTAACTTCACTGCCATAATATTCAAAATCTAATGGCAAAACGGCATGCCATGCTTCTTTCATATCTTTAAATACTTGAGCCAGTATTAACTGAACAACTCTTAGTTCCGTTGGCGTAAATTCACGACCTTCTATTTTTGCATGCCGTCCGTCACCACCAAAAAAATTATCTACTAATTTGAATACCAGTTTTGCATCGAGTATAAAAAGTGCGGTTCCGCGAAGAGGCCTTGCCTTAACCATATTTAAAGATGTAGGAACATAAAGTGTGTGAATGTATTCACCAAACTTCATGATTTGGATGCCGCCACTAGCAACATCTGCGCTTCTTCGCAGAAAGTTAAACATACTAATGCGGGTATAACGTGCAAAACGCTCGTTGATCATTTCAAGTGTGGGCATACGCCCACGAACTATTCGATCCTGACTAGAAAGGTCATAGGCTTTTACGCCTTCGCTATCAGCTGGATCTTCCGGCTCTATGTCCCCGTCATCAACACCATGCAGCAGCGCATCGATTTCGTCTTGACTTAATAGATCTTGCACGTTACAGCGCCCCTTTTAAATCCCAATACACCCGCAAAATCGCGTTATTGCATGACATAATTTGTAAATAGTATTTGCTCTAAGCCACCTTCTATTCCAGTTTCTTGAGTCAATAATGTTTGTAGTTCTTCTTTTACTTTCATACGAATGTCATTACGGCCCTCTGCACTTCTTAAATGCTCGTAGGACTGTTGGGATAACAACGAAATAATGGCACTTCTTAACATTGGACTGTGCATTTCAAGTGCTTCAGCAATACCTGCATCACGAGTCATGGCTTCCATATAAACTTGTAAGTAACGTTGACGCGGTCCCACTTGATAATTAATTATGAATTCAGGTTTTAATTTAATGTAAATTGCAGGCCCTAATTCAGGGTCGCCCATTTCTTCTGTGACTTCTTCAGCTACTTCTTCCGGTTCTGCGTCGTCTGATCCTAATAGTAATAATGCAGCAGCTACACCGATTGCAACGACCACAATAGCGGCAATTATTATGATCAATAATTTCTTATTACTTTTTGGTTCATCTTCAGCTGCATCTAATTGCAGTTCTTTTTCATTTGCCATTACGTCACCTTTTTGATGCTATTAGGAATTCTGCAAACCTTATGCCACGGTTTTTTAATTCGACTAGGCAAACCATGCCAATATTTGGGTATATGATAAGTATAGTAAAAATAAGAATTAAAGAAGCCCCATGATTGATCTCATGAGGCACTATCAATTTATGCAAAGTAATCCACTAAAGAATCACTTTCCATTGATATCATAGACTCTTGTCGATTGATTTCTTCGTTACTAAGTACATCATTAGACTCACCCTCTTGTGAGTTTCCTTGCTCACTATTTTCACCTTGTTGATTAGAGTGCTCAGACACATCTACATCGGCAAGATTAATACCCTGTTGATCTAACATCTCTCGTAGTCTTGGGGCCTGTGCTTCTAAAGCATCCCGTACCACTTGATGATTACTACCAAACGACACACTAACCTGATCGTGCTGTACTTTTATTTTTATTTCCAACGCACCAAGCTCTGGAGGGTCTAGCTGTATGCGAGCACTTTGCATGCTTTCATTTGCCATTATCATCACTCGCTTAGCCACTTGATCATTCCATTGAGGATGATTAGGCGGTACTTCAAGCTTACTAAATGAAGATTGGGGCTTATCAACATTTTGATTCGCTGCAGGCAAACTACCGTTTAAGGCTAACGATTTATTACCTAATTGGGAGTCCTTCATTGAGCCTTGAATTAAATCACCACTAATCTGTTTTGTATCTTCGATCACTGAACCTTCAGAGCTAATAGCCTGTAGATTCGTCATTTGTGTAGATTCTTTTGCTGCGGTCAAGGTTATCGGTTTTTCATGTATAGACTGTGCTTGAGATAGTTTTGAATCAATGGTGTCTAAATCCATTAACCCTTCTGAACCTTCAGATACCATGTCGTTATTTTGCGCTAATAAACTGGAAGTTTGTGACGGGATTTTGTTCCCTATATCACGATGCATAAATTGAGACGTTGAAGCCTGTTGTGATGTTAATGTTTGATAACCCGTTAGAGGGGATTTACTTTCTTCAAGTGATTCATTTACAGGTAAAGCCCCAGCTTGAACGAGGCCATTTGATTGTGAGGCAGTTTGTACCAACGTTGGATCAATATCTATTTTGTCAAAGCCGTCATAATGTTGCATATGAGGTTGAGCATTACGTAAACTTTCAAGATACTGCAACCCTTGAGGAGATTGAGCAAATACATCTGCTTGCTGTTCTGTATTACCTTCTGCTAGATCTAATCCACTTAAATTAATATTGGATAATTCAAAATCAATATCGAATTCGATTGATTCAGCATCTAACTGGTCTTGATTAGTTGATAACTCCTTCGGCAACATGGGACCAACAAAAGCGGCAAGCTCTTGCCCGACTGGCAATAAACTATTTTCACTTTCAGTTTGTAGTTGTTGCCAAAATTTTAACCCAGATTGATTGATAACAGCCGGATCTGAAGCAGCTTGAGTCGTGATATTGCCCGTTAAAGCCGCGCCATTATTGAATTCTGATGACTGCAAGGGATTGGCTGATTGCCCTGATGGTGTAGGCGCAACAAACGTAAAAAAAGGTAGTGCTGGCATGAAAGTAACCCAATTCGTTGTGGATATTGGGAAATTGCAATCGACGGGCCAAGTTTTGTATTAGGTTCGCGCTTCGGAGAGTTGGAGTTTAACTTGTTGGAATTCTTCCAAAATTTGATGATAGTACTCAGGCACTTTAGCTAATTCATCAGCACGACCTGAATCTTCTACTTTTTTACAAAGTTCAGCTAAGTCAGTTGCACAAATATTTGAACTGGCCCCTTTAATACTGTGAGCCAATTCTGCAATTTTATTACTTTCACTATCTTTTATAGCTAGATCTAAAGAGGATAATTTTTGCTCACAATCATGAAGATAAGTGATCACTAAATCATCAAATGCATCTTCCATTATGTCTTTTAATTCTTGTATTTGTGCCATATCTAGACAGGGCATGCTTTTTATTCCTCAATCTGTGCGTCCCAAGAAAGGCGCACTTCTACTTTATTACCATTTCCATGATAAGTAAGACTATCGCATAAACTGTAAATAAGTGGAATCCCCCTTCCACAGTAAGCTAAATTAATCTCTTTTTGGCCATTGATTCTTTTATGATCAAACCCGTCTCCACTGTCTTCAACTACAATGGTAAGGGTGCCTCCATCCTGACTAGGTGCCAGATCAAATTCAAATTTAACAAAATCATCTTTCATCATTTTCATGGCTGTTTCACGCTGTTTATAATACTCAGCAAAGCCATCTGCACTGCTTTTTAAACTTGAATCTAACCCCAATACACCATGCTCGAAAGCATTTGAAAAAAGCTCAGCCATTAATGTATAAAGCTGTCCGCTAATGCTTCTAAGCGATGGGACATCATTTAATATATTCAACATCATAGGCAGTGGATTAAAAGTTTTTAATGTATCATCTCTTAATGTATAAGATAGGTGCCAATCTGTAGGGCCAGTAATGGCGCCACTTGATAAATCTATATCCACTGTTCCTACAACCGATTCATTTACCATGGATAGCTCTAATAAAGTAGTATCATCATCCCGCCCGCTTTCTCCGGCAAACGTATCCATTGAATCTAAGATATTATCAAAGAATAAATCTGGATTTTTCCCGTTAAAAATCGAGAATAATCGCTCTTCTCCAAATAACTCACCGCTTTCATCTCTAGATTCAATAATACCGTCAGACCACATATAGAATTTATCACCAGGTTTAAATGAAAACTCTTGGGTTTCTGGATTAAACGCGCTACTTGATAATACACCTAAAGGTAAATGCTTGGATTTAATATGTTCAACTATGCCACTTGCTTCTCGATATAAAGCAAAATCAGGTAGGCCTCCCATCCATACCTCAATTTGTTGACGCCTAAAACTTAGATTTACCATACAAGTGCAACAAAAATAGCCCACAGGAAGAATGTTTTTTAGTTTGGCATTAATTTCACGCAGGATGTCGCTCATTAAAAAGCCTTTAGCGGTCATCCCATAAAATATCTCAGCTAAGGGCATCGCACCAATTGCGGCTGGTAAACCATGTCCGGTAAAGTCACCTAATAAGATATGCACACTGCCAGACGGCCTTCTAGCAGCCAATAGAACATCACCGTTAAAAATTGAAAACGGTGATAATAGGTATTTGATATTAGGTAGATCTAAGCAGCCACTATGCGCCACATTGTCGTAAACTGCTCGTGCGACCTGCTGCTCATGTCGCATATGCTCATTATTTTCACGAATGACATCACGCTGCTCTTGCAGCGTATTGTGCATTTTAAGCATGCGACTAAAGGCGTTAATTTTTGCTTGGAGTATAACCTTGTTATATGGCTTAGATAGAAAGTCATCTCCACCACTTTCAAGGCAAGCCGCAAGGTCACTAGCATCCTGAAGAGACGTTAAGAAGATAATAGGAACCATATCTTCACCTGCCAACTGCTTAATTTCAATTGCAGCTTGCTGCCCGTTCATATTGGGCATAAGTACATCAAGCAGGATAATATCTGGCGATTGGTTGGTATACTGTTCAATGGCTTCAAGACCATCGGCAGCTTCACAAACTTGGTGCCCCATTTTTTTTACAATGGCAGATAGAATCATACGATCAGACTGATTATCATCTGCTATTAGGATGTTAAGCTGTCCCTCATCCATAGCCGACCCCAAATCTAAATGACTTATTCTATAGTGAACAATTGTTCAAAATTTGAAATCGTTAGTATTTTCTTCACATCTGCATTACAGCGAACAATGCGAACATTGGCGCTGTCACCACCTGCATGGTCCCGTAATAATAGAAGCATACCTAATGCAGAACTATCTAAGTAGGTTGCTTTCGCCATATCTATTACGTATTTGCAAACACTGGCTCCTGCTTCTTCATAGGCATCGCGAAACTCTTGGTGTGCACTAAAGTCAAAACGACCTTCAACGACCACTGTAAGCTCTTCACCGTTAACTGAAGTATTTATCGACATGTCATACCTCTTTGTATCCCTGTCATATTTATTACTGCTCTTAAATCAGCATAGTTCATAAAAAAGTGTTTAGTAAAGCAACCCTATCGCTTATTTCTTTAAACGATTCACTATATGCCCAGCAATGGTATGAAGTGGTAAAATACTGTCACCTGCACCAAGTTCGGCAGCCGCACCTGGCATTCCCCAAACCACAGAGCTGTCTTTATCTTGGATGATATTATAACAACCTGTTTGTTTAAGTCTAAGCATTGCGTCAGCTCCATCAGCTCCCATTCCAGTTAACATGATTCCTATGGAGCTTTTAGCTAATTGCGGCAATTTAACGATAGAGTCAAAAAGCACTTCTACAGATGGTTTATGAAGATTCACTCGCTCACCATCATATACACTACAGTAGTAATGAGCACCCTTTTGCACCACTTCAAAATGTCGGTCTCCGGGTGCTATATAAATATGACCTGCTAGTATTTTATCGCCATCTTGAGCTTCACTAACCGTTTGAGGAATCAGGTTATCAATGCGTTTGGCAAATGAGGCACTAAACACAGGAGGGATATGCTGAGTAATCACAATCGGCGGAGTATCTACGGGCATCATGCAAAGTAGCTCTCTTATGGCCTCTGTTCCACCTGTTGATGCTCCAATAATAATGAATCCATCTCTCTTTAAACCTTGCTTAGGTACAGGTTTTAGTGATTTGACGGGGGGTCGATTGGCTTGCAATTCTAAGCGATTAATATTGGCGACAGATGCCATGCGTACTTTTTCAACAATTTCTTCCGCGTATTCAGCCAATAGCTCAGGTTTATCAGCACTTGGCTTACCGATATAATCCACGGCTCCTAACTCTAACGCCTCTAAAGTTGATGGCGCACCTTTTTGTGTCAGTGTTGAAATCATCACCACTGGCATTGGCCTTAATCGCATTAAATTACGTAAAAATGTAATTCCATCCATTTTAGGCATTTCAATGTCTAATGTAATGACATCAGGATTCAAAGTTTTGATTTTTTCTCTTGCTATCAAAGGATCTGCTGCAGTACCGACAACTTCAATATCCGATTGCTTTGAGAAAACCTCAGTTAGTACTTTTCGAATTAAAATGGAATCATCCACTATGAGTACTTTAATCATTCATCACCCGAATTAATCAAACAACTCAATATCTGAATCGTCTTTTTGTTTACGAATACTATCCAGATAACCTTTTTCACGCTGGATAATAGTTTCATTTTTAGTAGTGATTATCCGCCTGACTTTGACTGAACCCGTATCAGGAAAATATAAAATCTTACGAGAATATATATCACCTACATCTGCAGCTTTAACATTGAGGCCCTCTTTCCTTAGAAAGTCATATACAAATAAGATATTTCTTTGCCCAATATCCGTCATACTGGCTAAAACCTGACCACCACCAAATAATTTCACTTCTAGATTCTTCTTAGTACAACCCAGCTTGTATAAGGTATTTAACAAGTATTCCATTGCCCAGTTTCCATATCGGGTTTCAGATGTATTTGCATTGCTTCCCCATTGGGCTGAGCTATGCTCATTTTGTAAAGGCAACATGAAATGATTCATGCCTCCTATACCAAGTTTTACATCTCGAACACAGGCGCTAATACAAGACCCCAATACCGTGCTGATCATCTCCCCATGCGCCGTCACATAAAACTCACCGGGCAATATCTTTGCACACCAAACTCCTAACTTTGAGTCATAATATCGATTTACATGCTCAAAGCACTTTTCCGGCTCTGGTTGATTCGTCGGGTTATGTTCCATCACCGTACCTTTTGATAAATAGTACGCCCTTTTGATTCAAATCTGGTGGACATTCCATGTAACGTTTCACTGTGCCCAATGAAAAGGTAACCACCATCAACCAGTTGATCTGCTAAACGCTCAAAAAGCTCTTTCTGAGTGTCTTTGTTAAAATAAATAACGACATTACGACAAAAAATCACATCAAATTTTGCCTTCATTGGCCAAGAACCTAATAAGTTCAAGCGATTGAATTGAATTAACGATTTAATATCTGGCTTCACCATTCCTACACCTGTCGCTTCTTTACGTTGGAAGCAAGACAAATAGTCCCTAGGTAATTGCTCTATGTCTGACAGCGGATAAATCCCTTCACGCCCTTTTTTTAGCACATCACTGTCTAAATCTGTGGCTAGAATTTTTAAATCGTAGTCACTAACAGACATGTTTTTTTTAATTGTAATAGCGATGCTGTAAGGTTCTGGGCCCGTTGAGCAAGCAGATGACCATATTCGAATGGGTTTTGAACGACCTTGCTTTTTCCACTGAGGAATGATTTCTTTCGCTAGGTATTCAAAGTGATGTGATTCGCGAAAAAATGAGGTTAAGTTAGTGGTTATCGAGTTTACAAACTCATTCACTTCCGTTGCTTGATTAGTCTCTAGGTATTGACAGTATTGAGAGAAGTTCTCTAAACCGAGCTTACGTATGCGTCTAGAAATCCGGCTGTATACCAGTTCTTTTTTATGATCGCCTAATACGATACCACTTATATCGTAGGCCATGGCAGTGAGACGTTTAAAGTCCTCTTCTGCCATGGGGAATTCCTTCTCCGAAAAATCCATTGCCATAGTGTTATCTTCTAAAATTCCTGCCAATCATCATCATCATCAGTTACCGTAGGGCGACTTACCGCAGGTGGTTTAGAGGGGTGCGCGGTTTTCGAAATAGAACTTACATTTCCTGAAGATACAGAAGTTGAATCCGTTGTCATCCTAGATTGTGTTGGCATATGTCCAATATCAGAACCATTGGCCATTTTAAAGAACCCAACCAAATCAAGCATACTTTTCGCTTGCTCTGTCATCGTCTCACTGGCAGCAGATGCTTCTTCTACTAACGCCGCATTTTGCTGTGTCATTTCATCCATTTGACTAATGGCTTTGTTCACTTGCTCAATACCACTGGCTTGCTCTTCTGAAGCGGCACTGATTTCTTTTATCATAGTGGTAACTTTTTCAACTGCCCCCACAATTTCAGCAAGTGTTTGGCCTGACTTATTGACAAGATCAGTACCGTTATCAACTTTTTCAACACTATCGCGAATCAAGTCCTTGATTTCTTTTGCAGCACCCGCAGAGCGTTGGGCCAAGTTTCTTACTTCTCCTGCTACTACTGCAAAACCTTTACCCTGCTCACCTGCTCTTGCTGCTTCTACTGCTGCGTTGAGTGCTAATAAGTTTGTTTGGAAAGCAATTTCATCAATCACTCCGATGATATCCGCTATTTTTTTACTGGAAGAATTAATTTCTTCCATGGCCCCAACCGCTTTACTAACCACTTCACCACCTTTTTGAGCCTTATCTTGCGCATTGGCAGCAAGGTCATTCGCATGAGATGCATTTTCAGAGGTTTGACGAACTGAACTGGTCATTTGCTCCATACTTGATGCCGTTTCTTCTAGGCTTGAAGCTTGCTCCTCAGTACGTTGACTTAAATCTATATTACCTTGCTCTATTTCATTAGAACCTGTGCTGACTGTGCTTGCGGATTCGCGAATACGACCAATAACATCGGTTAAACGTTCTCCCGTGGCATTTGCATCCTGTTTAAGCTTGCCAAAGATACCATCATAATCAGCTTCAATTCTCTCATCTAACTTGCCGTGAGCCATGGCATCTAATACACGTGCCGTGTCATTAATGACATTCTCTGAGATACTCATCAATTGATTCAAACCCATGCATAGGTTTTTAAAGAAGCCAGATTTATCATCCATGGCTGCACGTCGGCTCAGGTCACCTTTCCCTGCGCCTTCAATGATTGCATCCACTTCTTTTTCAACTGCTACCTCTTCTGTACGATCATTCCATTCGACAACCGTTCCAAGTCGCTCACCTTCTGCGCTTATAATTGGGTTGGCAATTAGCGAGAAAGTCCGTCCACCTACAACAATTTGAGTACGATAAGTATCTTTTAATGCATTCAACATTGAACGCTGATGGGCTGGGTTTTTATGAAATATATCTATATTACTACCCAAGACTTTTGTAGCTGAGAAATTAGGCAGGTCTTTTTTCACATCTGACTCGGCTATCTGTAACATTCTTGAAACAGCCTCATTGGTATAAATCACGTCTTGGTTATTATCCGCAATCATTGTATTAGATGAACACGCATCTAGTGCTAAACGAACACGGGCGTTTTCATCTGCCATACGTTTTTGCTCTTTTTCAAATGACAGTTGTTCCGTTTTATCTGTCCACTCAACTACGGTTCCTATTCTTTTTTGATTTTGATCAAAAATTGGATTAACAATTAATTTAAACGTACGTGCGCCTAATTCAAGCTGGGCGCTATGACTGGAATGTAAGTTATCTAGCATTCCTCTTTGATAGCTTGGATTTTTATGGAAAATATCAATATTCTGACCCAGCACTCTATCTGAGGAAAAACTCGGTATTGATTGTTTAATATCTGATTCAGCATCGATAAACATGTCTTGTACACCCTTATTTGTGTAAACAAGGTTGTAATCTTCATCAGCTACCATCAAACAGGATTCTGCGCACGAATCAAGAGCACGTCTAATCCTAGCATTACTCATGTTATCTATTTTTTGTTGTGTGATATTAGTTGCATATTTAACTACTTTATATGGTTTTCCTGCTTCATCAAAAATTGGATTGTAAGATGCTTGTATCCAAACCTCTGCTCCATTCTTACCAAATCGTTTATATTCTGAAGATTCAAATTCGCCATTATTTAATTTCTGCCAAAACATCTTATAGTCATGACTTTCCTTATATTCAGAATCAACAAAAATACTATGATGCTTACCCTTTATTTCATCTATTGAATAGCCAACTGTTTTCAGGAAGTTTTCATTTGCATGTAAAATTGTCCCATCCATATTAAATTCAATAACGGCTTGAACCTTATCAATCGCATCAACCTTTGCTGAATTTTCTTTTATTAAGGCTGTATCAGTATCAGTTACGTTCTCTTCTTTTTTATCTAAAAACAAACCTTTTACTGTATTGCGCAAATTAACCATGGTATATATTAATTTTGCTAATTCATCTTTTCCTTTCATTTCTGGCTCATAGGAATAATCTCCATTTGCCGTCGCATTAGCACTGCGTGTTGCAAAGGCTAATACCATTAAAAACCGATGAGCATAAACCCAACTGGAAATTATCCCCATTGCACATAATAAACTTAATACTAATAAAGCATTTCCTGAATACTCTGATGGTATGCTTATAAAGGCATAAATCAGCCCTACAACAGGAAATAACCATGGTGCGATAAATTTATACTGTATACTCATCCGCTTTATACTATCCATTTCAGTTCCGCCTAATCTTCAATCGTCAAAAGGTTTTCAAGTTCTAACAAAATCACCATGTGTTTATTTACTGTTACGAGTCCTTTAATAAAATTTGAATTTTGGTTGTCACCCATCCCAGTATTCCGTGCATCGCCAATAGGTACGTCATATACATCACTGATTGCATCGACAATGATCCCCATGGTTCGAGTTCCATTTTGTGTATATATTCTTAATACAACAACGACGGTCTCATCACCATATTCAATTTCTGCCAAATCAAAGCGTTGGCGAAGATCTATTATTGGAACAATCGTCCCCCGTAGATTTATAACACCTTTAATAAATTTCGGGCTATTGGGAATAGGAGTAGCCGACTCCCATCCACGAATTTCTTGAACCGCTAAAATATCGACACCATATTCTTCACCCGACATAATAAAAGTCAGATACTGCTCAGTTAATATGCCATCATCTTGTGCGGAAGATACTTCTGTATCGATTATTTCGCTTACTTCACTCATACGCTCGATATTCCGTTATGCGGCTTTATGGCTGCCATCTATAATTTTTGATGAAGCGCCACTCATTTTAGTTAAACTGCTAATATCCACAATTAATGCTACTGTGCCATCACCTAAAATGGTGGCACCTGATATTCCATCCACTCGTTTGTAGTTTTCTTCCAAACTTTTAATAACCACTTGCTGTTGGCCAAGAAGTTCATCCACCACTACGCCAATTTTTTCCCCGTCTGTTTCAACTACAACGATAATGGATTCTTCAATTGGTCGTTTTTCATTTGCAATATTAAAAATATCGTCAAGGTGTACGATGGGCACATACTCATCGCGTAATTGCAATACATCGCTATGGCCACCGACATTATTAATTGACAGATCATCGAGTTGAATAGATTCAACAATACTGACCAGAGGGAAAATATATATTTCTTTCCCTACTTGTACGAGCTGACCATCTAATATGGCCAGTGTTAAAGGAAGTCGAATCACAAAACGTGAGCCCTTTCCTCGCTCTGAACTTACTTCTATGGAACCATTTAGTGCTGCAATATTTCTACGGACAACATCCATACCTACACCACGGCCTGATAAATCGCTAACGACATCTGCGGTTGAAAATCCTGGTTGGAATATCAGATCAAATATTTGCTCTTGGGATAAATTAGCCCCTTCTGCGACCAATCCATTTTCAATGGCTTTTTGTAATATACGATCAGTATTTAGGCCGGCACCATCATCTTTAATTTCTATAACAATGTTACCACTTTGATGATAAGCATCTAACTTTACAGTGCCTGTTTCTGCTTTTCCTGCAGCAATTCGATCTGCAGGCATCTCTATTCCATGGTCTATGGAATTGCGTATTAGATGAACCATTGGATCACCTATTTTTTCCATTACTGTTTTATCTAGTTCTGTATTTTCACCAGACATTTCAAGATTGATTTTTTTATCTAATGAGATGCTGACATCCCGAACTAAACGAGGGAATCGGCTGAATACAAAGCTAATGGGCATCATGCGAATCTTCATGACGCTTTCCTGTAATTCGCGGGTGTTATGCTCTAACTGGGCAAGACCTTCTTGTAATCTTTGTACACGGGTAATATCAAAATTTTGGCCTAGTTGACCAAGCATGGATTGAGTAATTACCAGTTCGCCCACCATATTTATCAAGCTATCTACTTTATCTATACTCACGCGAATGGATGAACTTTCTTGTGTTTTAGCGGGTTGTTTCGTCGACGGTTTTTCTTTTTCTACTGGTTTACTAAGCGTTTTTTCTTCTTTAGGTTGTATTGCTTGCGGTACAGGCTCGACAACCTCTTTAATTACACTGGATTCACCTAAAGGAGTAATAATAATTTCAGCATCATCAATCACCCATTCAAATATTTCATCAATGACAGACCTATCAATTGCTTTATCAACTTGCACTTCCCAGACTAAATAACACATTTCTGGGTCCATACTGGTAAACACTGGCAATCTTGTAGTGTCCACTGATATTTTCATTTGGCCATCACATGCGTCGGCTAATTGGCGAAACATGCGTACAGGTTCATTACCCGTTTGTAATAAGGTTAATTCAGGAATAAATCGTATATGCCAACCACTGCCACCTGTCTCTTCTTCCACGGAGGTTTGATTGGTATCAATAGTCTCATCACTAACATCGGCTGGTGTTTCATTACTTAATATGGCTTCAAATTGTTGCTTTAAGTCGTGAGCATCTGTTAGATCTGCCTCTGCACCTGATTGTAATCCTTGCATTAAGCCACGAATACAATCCACACTAGTGAGGAGTAAATTTTGAATACCTTGGCTCATTGCTCGCTGTCCTGAGCGAATTTGATCCAATAGGGTTTCTAATACGTGAGTAAATTCAGCGACATGCGTAAAACCAAACGTACCCGCTCCGCCTTTCATTGAGTGAGCCGCACGAAATATTGTATTGATAACTTCAGCATCTGGGTCCACTAGATCAAGATCTAGCAAGCCTTGCTCCATGGCATCTAAACCTTCGTAGCTTTCCTCATAGAAAACTTGATGAAACTGGCTGAGATCAATACTCATTGGCTTAACCTAATACTTTTTTAATGGTAGTCAGTAACTGGTCTGGGTTAAATGGTTTTACAATCCAGCCTGTTGCCCCCGCACTTTTACCTTCCATTTTTTTATCACCCGCTGATTCAGTGGTCAGCATTAAAATAGGTGTAAATTTATAATTAGGTAATTGACGCAGATTTTTGCAAAGCTCTATACCATTCATGTTTGGCATATTGACGTCGCTTAACACTAAGTCGACCCCTTGTCCTTGTGCAATTCTTAAGGCTTCGCTTCCGTCACTGGCCTCTACAACGTCATGTCCGGCACCTTTTAGTGTAAAACTCACCATTTGACGCATTGAAGCTGAATCATCCACTGCTAATATTTTTGCCATAAGTAGGTCTCCTGATTTAGTTTCCGCTAATGCCAATATGAGCGTCTATACCCAATAATTTTGCCGTCGCCACTACTTGCTCAGACGGATCTGGCCAAGTCACCTTACGGTGGTCTTGTTCTAAAGCCTGATGAAAACTATAGAGAAGCTGCAAAGCGGAAGTATCGATTTGTTCAACGTTAGAGGATTGAATTTCAACATCAACACCTGATTGGATTAGACTTTCCATTTGTACATGCAGCTCCTCTGCTTTGACTATGGTACAGCGGGTACCTAAGTCTATTTTTTCCAAGTCCATTATTTTAACTGCCAAAGAGTCATTTAAATTAATGTTAGACCCAAAATTTAAGGTTTGATAAGAGAGTAATGAAAATATTTAACTAAATATCTATGAGCTATGAAGCCGATGCTGATGTGCGCTAATTTCATCTAAAAACTTTTGTAACTGTTGGTTTTCTGACGCTATCGCTTGGGCGTTGAGTCGGTTTTCCAACTTTTCATAACTCTTAAGCTTTTGATTTAATGTTTGATAAATTGACTGAGCTTTTTTTAGTTGCTCTTTAACTTGAAAGATATGATTGTTTTGCTGAGAAATAGCATCATCAATTTGTACCATAAAGGATTCAAATTGTTGAATTTGCAGCCCTGAGACCTTGATGCTTGCCTGAGTCTTGAAGTTTTCTTGATATTCCTGCTGGTATTGTTTGAGGGTGTCGCTTTTTTGTTCTTCACTATTGAGCTTTTGTTGTAATGCTCCCATGTAACTCAGTGCTTCATTGACAGCATTTTTAGCTATTTGTATAAGAGGCTGTAGACGCTTGGCCCGTTCACGACTCACTGGGCCACCTCTGGTTTTCTGCCAAGGGCTTCATTTAATATCATGTTGAGTCCGTCTAAACTTTCTTGTAATGATATGGATTGATCCAGATCTTGAGCAAGGTATGCCTTCATAACAGGGTTTAGTCGCACCGCCATATCCAATTCAGGATTACTACCCGGGTTATAAGCACCCACACTCAGCAAATCTTTATTTTGTTGGTATAAACTGTACAAATATTTGAATCGCTGCGCGTCCTTGAGCGTATTAGGGGCCACTATTTGTGGCATTGCCCGACTAATGGAAGCTTCTATATCAATTGCTGGATATTGCCCTTCTTCTGCGATTCGACGACTAAGAACCACATGTCCGTCTAAAATAGCTCGTGCTGAATCTGCAATAGGGTCTTGCAGGTCATCTCCTTCTGTTAGTACCGTATAAAAGGCTGTTATGGAGCCTCCACCAACAGGGCCATTACCTGTACGTTCAACTAACTTTGGAATTTTAGCAAACACTGAGGGCGGATAACCTTTTGTTGCAGGAGGCTCACCAACAGCAAGCGCAATTTCACGCTGCGCTTGACCGTAGCGAGTCAGACTATCCATTAGCAATAATACATCCTTACCTTCATCACGAAACGATTCTGCAATAGCTGTACTGAGTGAGGCTGCTCGCATTCGCATAATAGGGCTATCATCGGCTGGACTTGCAATCACAACCGCGCGTTTCAGTCCCTCTTCACCTAGAATATCTTGAATAAATTCTTGTACTTCTCGTCCACGCTCACCTACCAACCCAACAACCACGACATCGGCTGTGGTGAAACGAGTCATCATGCCCAGCAACATACTTTTACCAACACCAGAACCTGCAAATAACCCCATGCGCTGGCCTCTTCCCACTGTTAATAACGCGTTAATGGCTCGAATGCCCACATCCATTATTTCGCGGATAGGTGCACGCTGCATTGGGTTGATTATTTTGCCTTCTAAAGTTAAATGTTGATCGCTAACGATTTCGCCTAAGCCATCTAGTGGTGTGCCTGCGCCATTCAATACCCGCCCTAACAATCCATCTCCCGCAGGAATTTGGTCACCATCTAAAATAGGGGTGACTCTTGCCCCTGTAGACAACCCTTGCACAGGCTCTATTGGCATCAAAAAACATTTATCACGATCAAAGCCAACCACTTCAGCTTCAATTTGTTCTCGGCCTTGCTCGACCCAGCAACGATCTCCAACTTTTACTTTGCAGCCAACCGCTTCCATGGCAAGGCCTACCATGCGTGTTAATTGACCAGACACCACAGGTTGGCATTGGTATTCACCCTTCTCTTTTAACCAGTTAAGTGTCTTTAGGCTCATGGTCTTCACTATTTACATCCAATGCTTGATCAGAAGTGTTATTGTCTAAGTTGGAGGGACTTGCAATGTCGTCCGGTGTTGAATCATCAGCATTTTGTGTTTCGATTTTACTGTTTTGGGTATGTTCTATTTCTTCTTTAGGCGAGTCTTCGTTCTCAGATACTTGTGTGACTTTTTTCATAACCTCAGGTTGTTCGGATTTTTCATCAATTAGAGTATCTTCATCATGGTTTAGCGATAATTGAACTTGATGGTGGTATTGTTTTTCAATGGTTTTCCAGCGCTCACTTAACGTGAAATTGACAGTACTGTAGCGAGTATGAACGCGGCATCCTCCCGCCTCTATGGCTTCTTTTGAAATGACTTGCCCTTCAAATTTACCTTGCTCTATGGCCGCTTCAACAAAAGGTAGGTCTTGCGGGTTTACTTCTATTTTGATTTCACCACAATCCAAAGGTAATGATTGCAATGCTTGATCAACCAACGAAACAATGTGCTCACTACCTTGTGTAAGTTCTTCGGTAATGACCGCCTTTGCAATCGCCAAAATAATATCAGGTACCGTGTTTGATAATATCGTTTTCTGCTCAGTTAACTCTTGTGTTAATTGTTCTAAAACGGCTTCATAGCGTTTTGAAATGGCTTCTTGTTCTTTTGTCGTATTTGTTAAGGCTTGTTTCTCACCCTGCTCAAATCCGGCGTCAAAGCCTAACTTTTGACCTTGTGTTTCACCCGATTTTTTTCCTTCTTCGTATGCTTCATCGTATCCTAACTTTTCCCCTTTTTGCCGACCTTCTATTAAGCCTTGTTCTAACCCTTCGTTATAGGCTTCTTGACGAATGCATTCGAGTTGCTCAGCAGTAAGCGGTTCAACTTCAATTTCCTCTTCTTCAATAACTACTTCTTCATTTTCAGGCTCTTCACTATGAACCACATTTTTGGGTTCTGTCCAAAATGGTAAGTTCCATCGCTTAGAGTCTTTCACTTCATCAGCAGGTATTCTTTGACGACGCTCTGTCATACTTACAACACTCTTTTTATAGGCTCGACACTAGTTGCTACAGCATTTGTTCGCCGCCAGCGCCGCCTAATACGATTTCTCCTGCATCGGCCATTCGTCTTGCAATAGTCAATACTTCTTTTTGTGCATTCTCTACTTCACTGACCTTCACAGGGCCTTTCGCTTCTAAGTCATCACGTAGAAGTTCTGCTGCTCGTTTAGACATATTTTTGAATATTTTTTCTTTAAGATCTTCATCTGCACCTTTAAGCGCAATAGTAAGCAAGTCACCCGATACTTCTCGAAGAAGTACTTGTATGCCTCTATCGTCTACTTCAATGAGGTTCTCAAACACAAACATTAGATCTTGAATTTGTACGCCCATTTCTTCGTCCACTTCTTTAATTTGATCAAGAAGTTCGGCGCTTAATGTACTGTCTAAATTATTAATGATGCCAGCAGAAACTTTGACACCACCCATTTGTGTGGTTTGCTGACCTTGATTACCAGAGAATTGTTTTTCAAGAATATCATTGAGTTCTTGTAAGGCAGCTGGCTGCACAGCTTGTAACGATGCAACTCGCATCATGATATCTAATCGCACTTTTTCATCGAAGTTGCATAAGATTTCAGCGGCTTGATCCGACTCCAAATAAGCAATTACAATGGCTTGAATTTGTGGATGTTCATGTCGAATAACATCGGCAACCGCACGGCTCTCCATCCATTTAAGGGTATCAAGACCGGTAGTATTGCCCCCTAGTAATATTCGATCTATTAAGCCGCCGGCTTTATCTGCGCCTAAAGCTTGGGTAAGCATGCTTCGGATGTATTCATCTGCTCCTAAACCCAAACCTGTTTGCCCTGAAAGACTGTCTAGAAATTCCGCCACAACCCCTTCCACTTGGGACTGAGTAATGTCTTTTAATTGGGCCATAGTAGCACCCACTGCTTGTACTTCTTTTGGTCCAAGATGTTTTAACAGCTCTGCGGCATCTTTCTCCCCTAAACTCATCAACAAAATAGCAGCGCGCTCTTTGTGGTCTAAGGTAGAAAGTTCACCTTTTGGCGCAGGTGCTTGACCCTGATCTACTGCTTGTTTTGCATCATCATTCGGCATTGTTCACCCATTTCTTAAATGCTTGCGCTACCCTAGCTGGGTCTTCTGCAATTAATCCACGTAGAGCATCCAGTTGACGCTCAAAGCCTTCAGAGGCACCCGGTAAAAGAAATTCATCAGCCCCAGCCAAGGTCACTTTGTCATCTCCAAATAAATCATCACTGCTTCCGAGTTCGTCCAGCTCACCTTCGATTTCAGCATTTTCATCCATTTTGCCGCGCTCAATAAGATTTCGAACGATTGGGCGAATGACACCGAATATCACTATAAGTAGAAATAGACCGGCTAAAACTTGTTTAACGATTTCCCAGAACCATGGCTGACGCCAGAATTCAGGCTCACCTAGTTCTTGTGGGCCTCCTAGGAAGGCACTGTTCACAACACTGACGCTATCGCCACGGGCCGCACTAAAACCTACTGCATCCTTCACTAGTAATTCGAGCCGAGCTAGCTCTTCAACAGACCACGGCACTGCTTCATTTACCCCCGTTTGTGGGTTAACACGACTACGATCATTCACCGCAACCGAGACGGTAACGCGGCGTACTTTGCCTACCTGATGCTGAGTATGGCTCAAAGTTCGATCAACTTCATAGTTTCTTGTGGCTTCACTTCGACGCTCAAGCGGCTGACCTGTTCCGTCAGCACCAGCTCCAGCCACCTCTGGAGCCTCAGCGGCCCCTGGTGGCTGATTTGACAATGCTCCAGGCACTCCACCATCTGGTTTGTTTATGCTTTCTTCGTCTAATGTCTGCTCGCTTCGTAATGCGATTAAGTCTGGGTTATATAGTTCTTGTGTTTGTTCGACTGCGGTAAAATCTAAGTCGGCTGTGACTTCTGCTTGAAAATTCTCAACGCCCAAGACAGGTTCTAAAATGCGTTGCACACGTGATGATAGGTTGTCTTCAAGTTTGCGGGTAAATTGGTATTGTTTAGCCGCTAGGATATCTTCGTTTGTTTTGTCATCCTTGCTGAGTAAATTCCCTTTTTGATCAACTAATGTGACGTTTTCAACAGGTAATTGTGGAATACTGCTGGCCACCAAATTGATGATGGCCTCGGCTTGTGCTTCTTTTAATCCTTTCCCGCCATATATTTCTAGAAATACAGAAGCCCTAGGTTCTCGATCATCCCTAACAAAGACAGATTGTTTAGGTAAGGCTAAGTGAACACGTGCATTTCTAACACTTTGTAAACTAGAGATGGTTCTAGCAAGTTCCCCTTCTAAGCCACGGCGATAGCGCGCACTTTCTATAAATTGACTGGTGCCCAAGCCCTGTTCTTTATCAAGTAACTCTAAGCCTATGGTATCTTCAACTTCGGCTAATACCGGTGCCAATGCAAGACGTGCTTCATGAATATCTTCTTCCGGAACGGTAACAATACCTGTGGTGGGATTAATGCGATAATCGAGCCCTGATTCATCTAATATGTGAAGTATTTCTTTAGCGTTAAAATCTTCTAGATTGCTGATTAAGGGACGGTATAGTGTTTCTTGTGACCAAATTACAACCCCTATTCCTAACGCCAGTAATCCCGCAAACCCCATCAGTAGTGCAATTTGACGTACGATTGTGAGCTTATTAAAGCCCATCATAATAGGGTTTATTTCACTGGCATCCATTGCATCTGGCAGAGTCTCATTGAAAGAATCGGCAGTTCCCTCGGCATTAGGGTCCGATTCCATTGGCAGGCTTCGTCCTGCTTCTGCCGGTACGTTCTCTGTGGCCATGTTAGATAACCTTAACTGCGTAGACGAATGAATTATTCAACATATTATTAAACAGGCATATTCATGATGTCTTTATATGCTTCGACCAGTTTGTTTCGCACTTCCTTCATTGCGTCAAAGGAAACACTGGCTTTTTGCGCGGCAATCATTACCTCTGGTAAGTCCACCATAGGGTCACCTTTTTCAAACCGTGTGCGTAATTCAGAGCTTTGCATTTGCTGCTCATTAACATTATTAATGGCGTTGCCAAACATGGTTTGAAAGTCAGGGACATTGGGATCAGCTTCGATATTTGGGTAATTAGCGCTTTGATTTTGCAGTTTATCTACTTCTTGCGCTAAACGATCCGCTGCTGAAGTAGGCACTTCATTGGGGGATTTTATTTGAGAGCGCACCTCTCGTAATTGTGAAAGTACGCTATTAATATCTGCACGATCAACCATATATACCTCGATAAACCCAATCGTAAGCCAATTAAATGCCACTGGGAGGTGGCTTCTGTGCCCTACTTACTTAAAAGACGTCTTCCTGACATTTTTTAATTACTGTTCGTATTATTTGCATAACATAGGCCAATTCCATATTTCGCCTAAGTTAGTAATTGCCTTTGTATATCAATTCCTTGTTCGCGCATTTTGGCCATTTTGTATCTTAGGGTTCTGGGGCTGATGCCTAACTTTTCAGCGGCTCGTTTTTTATTTTTTTCATGTTTCAAAGCATCCAAAATCAATGTGTATTCGGTTTGCTTTAAATTATCTCCTAAGGCATCTTGTGGTACTGATTCAACCAATGATTCACTGGGCACTTCCATATCCAAACCTGAAAAATGGCTAGGCACATGAGTGTTGCTCATGGGCTCCATATTCAAAACAATGTCACTTGCCGTAATACTATGGCCAGTTTGAATAATCAGCGCTCGCTGGATAACATTATCAAGTTCACGCACATTACCGGGCCAATTATGTTGTTGTAATTTATACTGGGCACTTTCATCAAATATTAACGTGGGCTTATTTTGCTTTTTGCAATGCTTAGTTAGCAGGCGTTCAGCGATTGGCAATAGATCTTGAGGGCGTTGACGCAGCGACTTCCACTGTAATGGGAAAACGCTTAGTCTGTAATATAGGTCTTCACGAAATTTTTTCTCACTGACATATTCTAATAAATTACGGTTGGTAGTAGCTAAAATTCTCACGTCCAATGGAATGGTTTTTCGCCCACCGAGACGCTCAACTTCACGCTCTTGCAGGACTCTTAATATTTTTGCTTGCAAGCCAATTTCCATCTCACTAATTTCATCAAGTAATAAGGTGCCACCTTGAGCTTGCTCAAACTTGCCCGGCATGCTGTTATAAGCACCAGTAAAAGCACCTTTCTCATAACCAAACAATGTGGATTCCAACATATTTTCTGGAATAGCTGCACAGTTTATTGCAATAAATGGCCCTGACTTCCTTGGACTATTTTGATGAATATAACGTGCTAATACTTCTTTACCTGTTCCACTTTCACCACTAATTAATACAGTTGCTTCGCTATCTGCCACTTGTTTTGCTAATTTTAAAAGTGCTTTACTTGATGGGTCTTGGGCTACTGGGTCATTGCTACTTCCAGCGTCACCATTTTGATTACGGAATTGATTGACGGTTTCCACTAACACATTAACTTCAAATGGCTTAACAAGATAATCCATTGCCCCTTGCTGAATAGCCTGTACTGCTTTTTCTACCTCTCCGAAAGCAGTCATAAGTACCATAGGGGTAGTAGGATATTGGCTTTTTACGTGATTAAGTAAATCAAAACCCGACAATGCTCCCATGCTGATATCTGATAGCACCATGTCAACTGACTGGTTTTTTAACAACTCTATAGCCGATTCTGCACTATTGGCTTCCAGCGTTTTAATACCTTCTAATTGCAAGGTATCGACGATGGCTTCTCTTAATTGAGAATCATCTTCTACCACTAGCATCTTAAATAGTTTCATTATCCACCTCCTTATTAACTTCTTGATGGCTAATAGGCAATGCCATAACAAAACAAGCCCCCCCTTGTTCACGATTAAAGAAAGTTAATTTACCGTAATGGGCACGAACAACGGCATTAACAACAGGTAAGCCCAAACCCGTTCCATTACTTTTTGTTGTATAAAATGGCTCGGTAATTTTTTCACTAACATTGGCATTTAATCCTGGGCCGTTATCGCAAACCGATATGTACAAATAATTTTCTTTAACACAAATATGCACTTGAATTTTGGCTGAATCACAAAACTCTTCAGCTGCTTCTATCCCATTTGAAATCAGATTTTGAATTGCTCCGATTAAACTTTCTTCATGGCACTGAATTTGGCTATCCGAGTATTCACTTGATATATCAATTTCTGCCTGATATTGCTTATGCAAGATATTTTTTGCCTCCATAACCAGCTGAATTAAATCTTGTTGATTAATTCGTTGGTTTAAAGGCGCACTGCCACGAGCAAATATGAGCATATCGCGTACTTGTGCCTCTATATTTTTTAACTGGCGACCCAATTTTTTAGAAAACTTAATGCGAGTTTCACTTTCCAAGTTATCGTTAGCTAAATGTTGGCTATACAACATAGCTCCCGCTAATGGTGTTCTCACTTGATGGGCAAGGCTAGCCACCATTTTTCCCATGGCCATGAGCCTTTGGTGACGAGCCAGTTTTGCCTGTAATTCCCGTGTTTCTGTTTGGTCTGTCATTAAAACAATTTGACCTGGCTCATTTTCTAAACTGGAAGTTTGGATACTTAAACGTCGACCATTTATTAATGATACTTCGTGTCCATCGTCTTCTCTTGGTCGAAAATACTGACTAATAACACTACGCCATAACTGACCTTGCAAACCATCATGATTTAACATTGAGTGTGCAGCACGATTACTTTCTTGCACTCGCCCATTTCCATCTAACACAACAACGCCACCTGGTAATAACTGAAGCAAACTATGTAATCGGTCCGCTAGGCGTTCTTTTTCTTTGAGTTCTTTAATACGTGCAGCACTGACCTCAGCCAGTTCACCGGATAATGTATGCACTTGATTTTCAAGTTTGCTATAACTATCGGTTAGTTCTTTTGACATTTGATTGAATAATTCAAATGCTTGACGCAAACCCTCTTTGGGCTGGACTTCTTGGGGGATCTCAATATAAGCCGTCATATACTTCACACCTAAAGTCGATCATTGAGCCAAATTAATGGCTAATAGGAATAACTATAGGGTTAATGGCAAATAGTGTGCCGTCTTATTTTTTTATAATTAGATAGTATATAAATGACATATCACGTTAGAAGTAATGAGATTATAAGGGGGGATTAGAGGCAAAAAAAAAGCCCTTTCGGGCTTTATAAATTATTCATCAAGTTCTTCGGCGTGTTCTTTTTCTTTTCGTTGTAAGCCATATTTACGCATCTTTTCGACTAAAGTCGTTCTTCGTATGCGTAATTTTTCAGCTGCTCGCGCCACTACACCGCACGCATCATCTAATGCTTGCTGAATTAAGGAGCGTTCTAGGTTGGTTAAGTAATCTTTTAAATCTATTCCGTTAACCGGTAGCAATGCAGGTGTATCTAAACCAACAAGGCCCGGCTCACTTGGTAAGATAACAGGCTCTTGCATACGGCTTTCATCTTCATCTCCGTCATCTACATGGCAGAATTTTTTCGGTAATTCCGGAATCCCTATTACACCATAAGGATGTAAGATAGCTAACCGCTCAACAAGGTTCGCTAACTCACGAACATTACCATGCCAATCATGTCGACATAGGGACATGATTGCAGCACTATTAAAACGAATAGAGCCGCGTTTTTCATTTTCCATCCGCGAAATTAATTCATTAAGTAATAGAGGAATATCTTCTCTGCGATCACGCAATGCTGGCATTTCTACTGGAAATACATTTAAACGATAATACAAGTCTTCGCGAAAAGTCTCATCTGCCACCATGGCATCTAAGTCTTTATGGGTGGCGGCTATGATTCGCACATCGGTATGCAACGTTTTTGTTCCACCCACTCTTTCGTAAGTGCGTTCTTGCAATACACGTAATAATTTCACCTGCATATTTAAAGGAAGGTCGCCTATTTCATCTAAAAATAGTGTTCCACCTTCCGCCATTTCAAAGCGACCGCTTCGTGATGTAATGGCCCCTGTAAATGCACCTTTTTCATGACCAAATAATTCACTTTCAATTAATTCATTTGGAATAGCCCCACAATTTACAGGGACAAAGGGCGCATCTCTACGAGTACTGTGATAATGAAGGTTACGCGCAACAACTTCTTTACCTGTTCCACTTTCCCCTGTAATTAAAACGGTGACGCTTTTGTCCGCCACTTGATGCATGAGTTCTCGGACATATTGAATTTGGCGGCTTGTTCCAACAAGTGAACGAAATAGCTGAACAGGGCGACGTTCTCCTCGCACTCTGTTTTGCGAAAAGTGTTCACGGTATATTTGCGCCCGATGCAAACTATCTAATAATTTATTATAACTTGGTGGGGTTTTAACTTGCGAAATAATACTTCTGCGAACATCATCGGAAAGCTCTGAAGGTAGATCTTGATCCCCGATGTAAATGATTGGCATTCCCTTATCCCATTCATTTATTTCATTAAATAAACTGGATAATGTTTTTTTATTTGAGTCACCAACTAAAAAGGCAACTATACGACTAGGATCATCATTCCCCTCGACGACTTCTCGCCAATTTGCAGTAGCACTACTAAATGATTCTTCGCCCAAAAAATCTAATAAAACGCGCATGTCATGTTGACGTTGCTCGTTATCATCCACCAACAGGACTTTAATTTCTCGCCACATGGTGCACCTTTTCCTTGAGTTTTTTCATCATTTTAAAGCCGATTTATCGTCGATAATTTGACTAGTTAGTACTAGTAAAGTCGATGTGCTTGATTAGGTCAAATAAATGACGAAAAATAGTCTTATTATTTTTTTTATTGAATCAATTAAAGCAAAATGTTCTTTGCTTTATTGACATAGTTCATTTGTGACAAAATTTCTATCACCTGTAAACCCCTTTTTATTAATTTTTTTCTAGAAACTCAACTGTCATATAAGTGTAACGATTAGTTTTTAAAAAAAATCTTAGAGGGAATCTATATAAAATCAAAAAAGGGCCTTAATTAGACCCTTTAAGTTGGCTGTATTCATCTAAACAAAATTAAACCGATAAATGACTACTTTGCACGCTTGTATCGATTTTCCCCTGACCTTTAATATCTTCATAGCTGGCTCGTATACCTTCCCAGCCTGATTTTATTTCTGACAACAGCCCCATTACTTCATTGATTATCTCTGCATCATTATTGCTATTAGCCTCAAAAAGGCGCCTAGACATATAATCATATAACCTTTCTAGGTTTGCACTGATTTCACCACCACGCTCATGATCAAGGGATTCTTGTAACGCACAGATGATATCTATGGCCCGACCTATCTTTTCATTTTTTGCGGCAAAGTCTTTTTTCTCGATATAGTTTTTAGCCATGGATAATCGAGTTAAAGCACCTTCTAGTAGTAGTTGAATCAATTTATGGGGGTCTGCTTCCATGACCTCCGTTTGCAAACTGACTTGACTGTATTCCTTTGCGCCTTTTGTATACATACTCATTGCCTCCGGTTACTTCTATTATGTAAACGGCTACTCATTCAATTTCTTTAATAATAAATTTAGTTTGTGTGTGTTTTTACCTCCTCCCCACTAAAAAAGCGGATGACATCCTTAAATCAAGCGGCAATCACTTGCCTAAAAAAAACCTAAAATTAACGTAAGCTATTGATTTTATTGTGATTTTATATATGGCACAAGCTGTGCTTGTAGCTAAGCATCATTTTCATCGCTTTAAATTAGGAGCGAAAGGATTGAGCTATGGCTTTAAGTAATCAGACTTCTGACAAACCATTACAGAAGATTAGCAAACACGCACTTAAGCAATTATCTGAATTAAAAAAACAAGCATTTGTTTTATTTAATGACTCTGTGTCTTCTCATGAGGACCCTGTTCGCTCAGAGTCATTACAACAAGCCAGATCAATCATTAAACAGGCACTGGAACTTTATTCCGCTGAGACGGAGTGCTTAAACCTATTAACCCGAATTGAGCTTGAATCAGGTCAGTTTGAGCTAGCACAAGCATATATCAAACAAGCTTTAGTGTTAGAGCCAGAAAATGCTGGCTATTGGTATAGCGCAGGGCATGTAGCCCTTGCATTGCACGACCTTGAATATGCTGAAAAGGCGTTCAGAAAAGCGATTGAGCTTGCACCTAAACAAACACGAGCAGATGTCAGTTTAGCCTATACCATTGCCGAACAAGGTCGTCAGATTGAGGCTTTTCAGCTTTATCGCCAGCTTGTAAAAACGCAAACTCAAGATATACAGGTAAAAAGTCGATTATTAGAAAGCGCTAAAGGCTTAGTGGCTGATTATTATGATAAAGAGCTTGAGCAAGACCTCATTACCTACTTGTCATGGGATGACGTCAACTTAGATAATTTGTCACATCTTTGTTGCAGCGTACTAATATTTAAATTTCAGCTGAATCATCAGGGTAGCGCAGCCTCGTTTAATGATATGGCAAGCTGCACCTTATTATTAGATACACTCAGAAAAACCATCATAAAAAATGAGTTACTTGAAAAATTAATCATTGCCATTCGACAAGAACTTTTGACTCATGCAAGTAAAAAAGGTCGATTAATTAATCAATACATTCCGTTATGTGAAGCCATCTGCCAATATCAGATTAAGAATGAGTTCCTGTTGCCTTATTCTGAAGCAGAACGCTCTATGATTTTGGCTTTGAAAAACATGGTGGACCAATCATTAGAATTATCAGGATGCACGCCAACTGATATTTCTGGTGCACTGATGTTGTTTTCTATGTATGAATCTTGGTACTCATTAGGGCAATATAAAACCTTATTTTCTTTTTCTGATGATAGTTGGCCTGCTATTAGTTTTGAAATTAAGCTTGCTCATGACAGCTTACTCTATGAAAAACAACATGAATTTAAATCATTGACTAAAATGCCATCAGTCGATCACCACAAAGTAAAAGGGCAGTATGAACGCTTCCCCTACCCTAGGTGGCAAAGTTTAGACAACAGAAACATGACCAATTACGGACGTGCTCTTCAGCATGAATTTCCGTGGATTAATATTCCTGAAAAATTATTAACTCAACCATTAGATATATTGGTGGCAGGCTGTGGCACGGGAAGACATGCACTGAATGTAGCCAAATACTTTTATCAAGCCAATGTTACGGCTATCGATATTAGTCAAACTAGTTTAGATTATGCTTATAAAAAATCCGCAGAGTTTGGTATCGATAATATCGATTTCTATTTAGCTGATTTAACTCGACTAGGAAAACAACAAAATGCATTTGATATTATTGAATGTTCCGGGGTATTACACCATATCCCACAATATCATTGTGCTCTTGAAAACTTACTAATGAATTTAAAACCCAATGGCTTTATGAAGCTATCTTTATATAGTCAGCGGGCGCGTCAATCCGTTTATGATATTAGGGATCAATACAAACATGGCGGCATTGAAAATAATGAGCAAGATATTCGTATCTTACGTCATGTCATTTTCTCAGAGAATAAAATCAAAAATAAACACTTAATCACTGAGTCAAATGACTTTTATAGTATGAGTGGGGTGGTAGATTTATTGCTTCATGAATTTGAAGTTGGCTTTACGCCTAAAACCATTAAAACTCTATGTTCCCATCATCAATTAACATTTTTAGGATTTTCAAGTTTAGACAATATGCTTAAACAAGCTTTTAAAGATTTTATTGGTGAAAATTATAACTTTTGCGATTTAGATCAATGGGAAGATTACGAGAAATCACACCCAGAAACCTTCAGTAATATGTACCAATTTTATTGCCAGTACCAACCTCAATTAGCTTTAAAGCCACTTAAAAAGCCCCATGAATAAGGATACTCATGGGGCTGTTATTCAAGTCATTAATAGGCGATGTTATCTAGGTGACCCCATATCTAGCCACTTTGCAATCATCTTTCGCTTTTTTATGAAGCTGGAGGCCGCTTTAATTTCCCTGGCAATGATGATTTATAGGTTTTCATTAACGGAAAACTCGCCATTGATCTCGGCGGCATTCACTGTGTCGAATAAAAAGTAGTCTATTTAGATGATATTGCCGATGAACTATGTATTGAGCTAGGTAACAGTTATTCATTCGATTTATTTTTTGCCGTACGGCATTTAGTCCAGTCTAATTTCCAATTTCAAGCCACGTTTGAGCTGCAGTGTTTATAAGCAATCAAATTATTCAGACATAAAAAAACACAAACCTTGGTTTGCGTTTTTTTATATGGTTAATTTACTCAGCTAAGTAAATGCCATCTTTTTCGATTCGAATCAGCCTTTGTTTATATAGCGTCCCTATGGCCTGCTTGAAACTGTTTTTACTGCACTTGAACATTTTTTTAATGTCGTCAGGTGCGCTTTTATCGCTTAACGGAATAAAACCTTCTTTTGCTTGCAATGCTTCCAACACCTCACCAGCTAAGCCTTCTACGCGGGCAAAACCTGGCTTTTGAATAATAATTTCAATTTTTTGATCTTCGCGCACACGCTTAATATGAGCTTGCAGTTTATCTCCACGGTTAAGTGGCTGAAATACATCCGAGTGATAAATCAATCCCCAGTAAGTTCCATCTACAATTACTTTAATACCCAAATCAGTTTTAGGGCCAACAACTATGCTGACTTCTTCTGCTGTTTTATAGGCATTTGTTTCATCAGTATCGTATAAAAAGGTATCCAGTTTGGTTGATGCGGTTAAACGCTCAGAGTCATCTAAATAAATGCGCACCAATACTTTGCGGCCTTTTTCTAAGCGATTATTTTGTTCAGAAAATGGCACTAAAATATCACGTTGCAATCCAATATCTAAGAAGGCCCCTACAGGGCTTTCGTCTACAACATTTAAGTAAGCAAAATCGCCGACCATGGCAAGTGGTGTTTGTGTGGTGGCAATTAAGCGGTCTTCGCTATCACGATAAATAAATACATTCACCGAGCTACCCACCTCCATTTCGTCGGTTAGGTATTGCTTAGGTAGTAAGATTTCACCGTACTTTCCACCGTCTAATTGTAAGCCACGAGGCAATTGGCGTAACACGTTTAATTGGTTGAAACGGCCGATATTTAACATAATACATTCACTCACTAAGGGTGTGATTTCGCCGTTAAGCGATACAGACCTTGCATTAAATAAGGCAAGCCATTCTGTTTAAATTTGGGTTCGTGCTCGATAATGTCATTGTGCTTAATTGGCTCAATGTCATAGTTATTGGCGTAATGTTGTTCCAGCTCTATTTGTGTGACCGAAAATGGTGGGCCACTCATAAGTGCTTGATCATAATCCAATGTGATCACGCACTGCTGGGCACCCAGTGTTAACGCCATAATATGTTGACTATAATCTTTGCGCATAAGAGGCGGCAGAGCAATAATCGCAGCGCGATCATAAACCACATCAATATCATGGATGTGACGTTCATCTAACTTGAAAAAATCACCCACATACACGGTAATATTTTCGGCTTGATAACATAAACCGCCAGCCCACTTGGTAATACTAGGCGAAAGCTGAATCCGTTCAAACATTGCTTTGATAGCATCTTCGCTTAATTCATTCGCTGTTATGTTATGACCTTTTTGCAGCAAGTAATCAATATCAAGGGTTTTACCGCATAATGGAATAAATACATTTTTAGCCGTTGAATCTTGGGTAAACCTTGGCCAGAACTCAACTAACCAAGGATGAGGCTTAGCTAGGTGAAAGCCAATCTCATTTTTTTGCCATTTGCTTAACCAGAATTCAGTTTCCATTTTTTTGCCTTTCTTCTCGCCCTAATGTTGTACGTAACATTGCTCTTAATTGTCTAAATGACTCACCTTCACACGCATCAAAAGCAATCACATCCCAATGGATAAGTGGCAGCCATCTTTGATTGTTGTCCATTAAATATTGGAATGTGAGTATCACACAATGTTGATACACTTGAGCGTTGATCAGTTTGACATCATGCCATTCATCATCCACAAGCAACGAGGTTTGCTTGTGTTCAAAACGCCACTGGCGAGACTTACAAAATAAAAATTGGCCTAGACGCAAATGAATCAAGAAGTACCACTGTATAAGCAATACAGGCGCAATCCATATTATTGCTTTAATGCCCACCACAAACATACTGTGCGCACTCGCTGATAACAGCAAAATATGCACAACATAGTGAACCTGCACTAAAAGTGCAGATCTGCGTATTGAAAATTTATTTGGCGCGTACACGGTTAATAATCATATCAACCATGTAGCCATGATCTTCATCTTCTGGGCGACCATTCTGCATAAACCACTTAAATAGATCTGGGTCTTCGCAATCAAGTAACCTGCGATATTTGGCTTGATCTTCTTCGCTTAAGTCACTGTAGACTTCTTCAAGGAATGGTAATAGCAAAACATCCAGCTCTAACATGCCACGACGGCTATGCCACCATAGGCGTTTCTTTTCTATGGCTAAATCTTCAGCTGTCATTTGTGAGCGATCTTCAGACACACGCACCTCTACATCAATCTGGATAAAATTTGCCGCGCAGTATACCACTGACCCACTCAGAATGGGATAAACTCTCTTAATCAGGGATTTCCCTATTCCGTAAACCCGAGTAAAATAGTCGGACTATTGGTTAGGAGTTTCCCATGTCATCTTTTTGGTCTGATATTGCATCGTTTCCCAGTGCTAGTTCTCCCCTAGAATGCATGTTGCACCCTATTGAAGATCAAACCGTATTGTCGGTATCGGGCCCAGATAGCCACAAATTCATGCAAGGTCAGTTTACCTGTAATTTAACCGATATCACCTCCAGCCAATATCGTAACGGAGCCTGTTGTAACGCCAAGGGGCGTATGGTCAGTAGCTTTCAGCTACATCAACAAGGACAAGACCAATACCTTATGGCTTTACATGCCAGCCTAGCCCAAATAACCCAAGAGCATTTGAAAAAGTACATGGTCTTTTTTAAATGCAAAATGATGACGACAGATTATGTTTTAGCAGGTCTAAGTGGCCCTCAATCTGAACAGTTATTAAGCAGCGTGCTTGGGGCTTGCCCTCATTCAGATTTTGAACAATCCCAGATAGATGGCGGTTTTTTAGTTAAACTGCCCCACGGTGCAGGCTTTCAATTATTTTTGAAGGCAGAACAGGCTAAGCAGACCATAGAGCCCCTTTTAAGTAAGTGCACACTATCAAATAATAAACTATGGAATCAGAACTTAATTCATCATGGTATTGGTTATATTACAGATAAAACCAGTGACGAATTCATTCCTCAAATGATCAATCTTAACCAAAATAACGGCATCAGCTTTAATAAGGGCTGCTATACAGGCCAAGAAATTGTGGCTCGTATGCAATACCTTGGGAAGCTAAAGCGCCACATGTATCGACTTTCCATTGACCCAAGTTCAACCGTAACTGCCGGCGACCACGCATTTATTGAAGGTAAAAACAGCCCTGTGGGAATGGTGGTAAATGCCACTATAACTAGCGAACAGCAATACGCACTTGTGGTGCTAGAAGATAAAGTATTACCTGAAATATCATCTTCCAAACTTTACCTAGGGGACAACCAAGGCATTGCTCAAGAGCTGCTATCCTTACCTTATGATGTAATCGATGCCCAGCCCGAATAGGCCTTATAAACTAGGCTGGCACCTAAACAAGGACAGCCCATGGCAAGCTTACTTGAAACAGTCGCTAAAGACTTAATTCAACAAATCAAAGACGACACATTGGTACTGCCTAGCTTGCCGGAAGTGTGTTTAAAAGTGCGAGACTTAGCAGAAGACATAGAGTCAAACATTCCACAGCTAGCTGATCTCATTATAAAAGACGCCGCACTGACCGCTAGAATTATCAAAGTCTCCAACAGTTCGTTGATCAGAACCCCATCCGAAGTCACTGACCTTGTGACGGCCGTTAGCCGTCTAGGCATCAACTTCACATCCAACCTCGCCATGGGGTTAGCTATGGAACAGCTATTCCAAGCCACCAGCGATGTGGTCGACAAACGTATGCGCAGTATCTGGCAGCAAAGTACGGAGGTAGCCTCCATTTGCCACGTATTAGCCAGCCATTACACCAAGCTTCATGCAGAAGAAGCCTTATTAGCAGGCTTAATTCATAAGATAGGGGCGCTACCCGTATTAAAATACGCTGAAGACAATAGCGCCTTGCTCAATGATGGCTTTGCATTAGATAAGCTCGTGGAGAAACTGCACCCTGTCATTGGCACACACATCCTTAAAGCGTGGCACTTTCCTAAGGATATTTTGAATGTTCCCAGTCAATATCTTAAATTTGACCGTGAAATAGAACAAGCGGATTATGCTGACCTAGTCACCGTGGCCGTTTTACAATGCCACGCCAATACCGATCACCCCTACGCCAAACTCGATTGGAGCACGATTCATGCTTTTGATCGTGTAGGATTATCCCCAGATATGGATATTGCAGAGGCCATTGACCTGAGCGAAGACATAAGTAGCCTGCTAGAATAACGCCCCCATCAAGTCGTTTTTTTCGTCTATACTTTAATCAGTCACACTGACAGGGAATCATCATGGCTGAAAAAAATGAACGACTGATTGATCGCGATCCAAACGCCGAAGATGACGAGGATGCTGTAAGTACTGGGCCTTTTTATAAAAGCTCCACATTTTTAATGGTTTTAAAGGTTAGTCTAACATTGGGCCTGATTAGCACACTGGTTACTGGGCTTCTGATCACCAACTCTCGCCTAAGCGCAGTGGAAACCCTATTTAAAGACACATTAATCAAAACCTCTGAAATTTCAGAGCAGCAAGCTGTGATTATAGAAAACGTGAAAACACTCACGCAACGGCACAACCGTTTAACATCACAAGTAACCACCCTTGACCTTGACAGTGCCAAAGGGGAGTTAAGCCAAGCACTACAAATTCTCGACACCCAAAGCCAAGCCATCGACAAACAATTAGCCGTCACACGCAACGGCCTCGTTAGTTTATCCCGTATGATTAAGGGCAGCCGAGTATGGCAAGAGGATTACAGTAATCAATATAAATTGCTATTTGAACGAAACAAAGAAATTAAAAAGATGATTCAAGACCTGCGCGGAATTCAAGAAGAAAAACATGAAGACCTTAGATATCTTGAAATGAACTTTTAATTCCAGAGTGTACTAAATTTACTTACAATGGCCTCGATACCTAAACGACGGCCAAGCTATGACACTGGTTGAACAATCAACTGATTTCCAATTTTCTTTATGGCAGGGAGAAAACTTTCGCCCTGTAAATCAGTTTTATCGAACTCAAAAACACAAAGGCAGCGCCAGTGGTGACGACAAAGTGTTTATCATCCAGCAAGAAAGCGTCATTGTAGGCGCCGTAAGATTAGTACCATATAGCGGTTATTACTGGTTAAGAGGTTTATACATTAAAAATGCACTGCAAGGTAAACGCCTTGGCAGTCAATTACTGGATTGTGTCGCTGCACAAATAAGCCTACCTATTTACTGTTTCCCTTACCCTCACCTCGACCATTTTTATAGCCAAGCCCATTATCAACACGTTGATGAAAACCTATTACCTGATAACATCGCTACGCTATTTGAACGTTATAACCGTAAGGGTCAAGGAGTACTGGTCATGGCCACCAACCTTGCCGTTTCTTAGTAAATATCCCGCTTAATGCGCCATACACTCCGTCATACTTCTTACAATGAAATACGAAAGCCAAGGCTCGCTGTTCTTAGTTTCGAAAACCAATAACCCAGAAACATAAAAGGCGCGATTTCTTGCGAAATCGCGCCTTTTAGCATGTTGAGTAATTATTTAAATTTAACCACAGCTCGATAACGGGCTTTACCTTCACGAACGTGATCTAACGCTTGGTTAATGTTCTCTTTATCAAATATTTCAACCTGAGGCTGAATACCATGACGCACGGCAAACTCTAACATTTGAGCAATGATAGCTGGGCTGCCTACAGGGCTAGATGATACGCTACGTTGCGCTAACATCATTGGGAACACGCTGATGTTCAGTGGCTCAAGTACCGCGCCAACAAAGTGTAGACGCCCTTTAGCACGCAATGTCCCCATGTAAGCGTTCCAGTTTAATGACACATTCACTGTGGAAATAATCATATCAAAGCTACCAGCAGCAGCTTCAAGTTGCGCAGGATCTTTAGAATTAAGGGTTTTATGGGCACCTAATGCTTTTGCTTCCGCTTCTTTATCTGAACTAGAAGTAAACGCTGTCACCTCACATCCCCAAGCATTTAAGAATTGAAGCGCCATATGGCCTAAACCACCAATACCGATAACCGCCACTTTAGCCGTTGGTTTAAGGTCATACTGCACCATTGGGTTATAAACGGTCACACCACCACAAAATAACGGCCCAGCATGACTCATATCTAAGCCTTCTGGTAATTTAACAACCGCAGTACTTTGAGCACGTACCTTATCGGCAAAACCGCCGTGACGTCCAACAATGGTTTTTTCTGAAGTAGCACAAAGGTTATGATCCCCCTCCATACAGCAACCACAATGATTGCAGTACGCACTGTGCCAGCCAAGACCAACACGATCGCCAGCTTTTAGGTGATTAACCTGATCACCTACTGCACTAACCACACCCGCCACTTCGTGACCGGCTACTAATGGATAACGGCTAAACCCCCATTCGTTATCCAGCATACTCACATCACTATGGCACACACCGCAAAAATGAACGTCGATTTCCACTTCATGGCCAGCAAGTTCACCAGGTTCATACTGAAACGGCTCTACAGGGGCTTTAGCTTGTAGAGCTGCAAATGCGTTGATCATGATCAATCCTTATTATTTTATGACGGGCCCTATTTAAACCCTTGCTACTACGAATTACTACAAATCAGCCTCAGAACGGCTTGTTTCATTCATTGTACCTAATGAATACAACAAAATCTGTCATATAAGCTCATCCCTGCTCAAAAACAGCTCTTTCAAACAGATACATTCTTATGCTCACGACCTAGTGTGTTTTCTGGTAGAATCCGCACAAAATACATGCAGGTAACTCATCTTGTTTACAAAGTTTGACCTTCAAGCACCATTATTAAAAGCCGTCGAGCGGCTTGGCTTTGAGCACGCGACTTCCGTGCAAGAGCAAGCGATTCCTCCAGCTTTAGAAGCTAAGGACATCATGGTATGCGCCCAAACCGGCAGCGGTAAGAGTGCCGCATTCTTGCTGCCCATGCTAAATCACTTGATCACTCAAGCCGCGCCCAACTCAAAAACCCGAGCGTTAGTGTTGGTGCCCACTCGTGAATTAGCACGCCAATTATTAAAACAAACAGAAACATTGGCTAAATTTTCACGCATCCAAGCCGCCATGATCACTGGTGGGCAAGAATTTAAATTCCAAGCCGCCTTATTGCGTAAAAACCCAGAAATCATCATTGCCACACCTGGGCGTCTGCTTGAACACATAGGCAAGTCTGAAGGTTTAATGGAAGACGTTGAGATACTTGTGCTGGATGAAGCCGATCGCATGCTCGACATGGGGTTTTCTGAAGATGTATTAAAAATTGCCGGACAATGCTCCCTTGCAAACAGGCAAACCATGATGTTTTCAGCCACGCTTAAACAACGAGGCATGAGGGACATCATCGCAACCGTACTGAATAATCCACAAAATATATTAGTAGATGATTTTAAAGGCGAGCATGAAAACATCAGTCAAGAAGTCATGTTGGCTGACAATGATAAACACAAACAACGGTTACTGACTTGGCTACTTGCCAATAAAAGCCACCGCCAAGCCATTGTTTTTGTAAATACAAAAATAAAAGCAGAAAGCCTATACCATTTTTTAGATTATCACTCCATCAACGCAGCGGTACTCCAAGGTGACATGACACAAGACGAACGCAATTACGTTATGCAACGTATGAAACAAGGTAGCGTTGATGTATTGGTGGCTACAGATGTTGCCGCTCGCGGGCTGGACGTTAAACAAATTGATTTAGTTATCAACTTTGATATGCCTAGAAGCGGTGACGATTACGTTCACCGTATTGGTCGAACAGGGCGTGCTGGTGAGCAAGGCTTAGCTGTTTCTCTAGTGGAACATACCGAATGGAATCTTAAATGCGCCATTGAGCGTTATTTACGTATCGAAATGACACCCAAAAAAGCCAAAGGATTAGAAGGCACTTATAAAGGCCCCAAAAAAATGAAATCTAATGGTAAGCCAGTAGGGAAGAAGCCACCTAAGAAAAAAGATGCTAAAAAAGTATCGGCAAAAAAGTCGCCGAAAAAATCAACTAAACCAGCACCTAAAAAACCCGCCACACCAAGGCTTGGGGATGGTAGTGCACCATTTAAACCTAAACGCAGCTCATAATAATGCTCAATTTTATAGGTAAGTAGATAATGAAATATTTTTGGATGGCCATTCGTTTTATTCTCGCTCAATTCATTCTGTTGGCGGATTTACTTTATCGACCGAAAAAAGTGAAACGCAGCCAAGAGAAACAAACCGTATTGAATGAACAGTGTAAGCAACTGGCCCTATACCAATACAAAGCATGCCCATTTTGTGTAAAAACTCGCTGGTCCATGCGCCGTAACAATATGTCTATAGAATTGCGTGATGCGAAACGTAATCCAGAATTTGCCCATGAGTTAGAAAGCCAAGGTGGAAAGTTAAAAGTTCCTTGTCTAAAAATCACTCAGCTAGATGGTTCAAGCCAATGGATGTACGAATCCAAAGACATTATTGCCTATTTGCAAAACATTGCCGATGGCACCAGTAAGATTGAAATAGAGCCTAGCTTAGCTAAGGCAAGCTAAGACAAATAAAAGGCCATGCTAACACCATGGCCTTTTTTATTATTAGTTGATTGCAAATAATTCCACATCAAAAATAAGCGTCGAACCGGGTTTAATCGCCCCCGCACTACGGTTCCCGTAAGCGAGATTACTGGGAATATAAAACCGCATTTTTTCACCAACCACCATCAACTGCACCCCTTCAGTCCAACCCGGTATAACTTGATTTAACGGAAAAGAGATTTTATCACCACGATTTACAGAACTATCAAACACAGTCCCATCTAATAACGTTCCATGATAATGAACCGTCACCGTGCTGCTTGCACTTGGGTGTTCATCGCCACTACCAGCTTGTAACACTTCATACTGCAGGCCGGAATCCGTGGTGATAACACCCTGTTTATTGGCGTTTTCTGCTAAAAATTGCCTACCCTGTTCAATATTTCCCCCTGCGGCACGTTTATTTTTAAAATGACGCCAAGTAAAAAAGAAAACAACACAAGCAACAGCAAGAAGAAATAACGGAGGCATAACTGACCTTAATATCAAAATGATTAAAGTCAGTTTACCTTAAGAGGGAATGACACCAAAGGGTTTGGTGTCATTTGCGTATTATTCGTCGTCGAACAACACGCCAACTTTTAATTTTTCTGCACGGTAAATTTCTTCACCATCAACTTCAACAATACCAGACGCAACCGCAATCACCATCTGCTTGTTTTTAAGACTACGATCAATACTGACCTTAAAAGTTACTTTTTCAGCAGTTGGGCGAACCTCTCCAAAGAATTTTACTTCGCCAATACCCAGCGCACGTAATTTACCGTGATAGCCTTTTGCCGCTAAAATTGCTCCAATACTTTGCCACATACCTTCAATACCAAGACAACCGGGCATAATTGGATCACCAGGGAAATGACAACGGAAAAACCAAGCGTTCTCATCAATAGGCAATTCTGTTACTACACTTCCTTTACCGTGCTTACCACCATTTACATCTAAATGACGAATGTGCTGAACAATGCTTAGCTCATCTACAGGTAATTTAATTTCGATACCTTGAGCGGCATAGTGATCAAGTAATGCCTGAATAGGCATGTCTTCAATAACATCCATGGTCATAGGTTCTGCCTGATTAGAAGACTGGGTCATACACCACGCCTTAATATAAATTGAAAGTGGCGGCACTGTACGGACTTTTAGCGCCCCAAGCTTAACTTGGAACACCAGCCATTTGACTTATTGTAACAGCAAATGAGAAACATTAATTATTTAGCAAGCCAGACCTCTAACCCTTGAGCATTAAGTTTAACGTCTGTTCCGATGATGCCACGATATTCAATTGGAGTTAGGTCAGTTCCATGATTGGCCAAATCACTTAACAATAGTTGATATAAGCCTGCTTCTAGATACTCGAACCATGTATCTTCAGCGTGCTCTTGTTTAATTTTCAGCGCCATCTCTACATATTTATCGACCATATTTATAAGTCGATCCGCTAAAGGAAGCAGGTTTTCAATCATCCCGTAATGGGTTAAAAACATACGCTCCGGTCGGTAGCTCATTAAGCGTTTAATAGATGCTTTCATGGCATCTGGATCAAACTGCACTGGTGTAGTGGTAGGGAAAATAAACGGGCCTTTTTCCGTGGTTAATTCTTGATAAGCAATGCCAAATGTATCCCCTGTAAAAAAACCCGTGCTTTTATCATCATGGATACAAACATGATGTCTGGCATGCCCTGGGGTATCTAAAAACGTCAAAGTACGAACACCCAACTTTAGTGTTTGCTCATCTTCAATCATAATCACTTGAGCAGGGTCCACCGGAATTAAATCACCATAGACCTTTTGAAAAACCTCCTTACCATAAACAGCTGTAGCCCCTGCTTGCAATTTAGAAGGGTCTATCATGTGTCGCGCCCCCTGCGGGTGTACCACCAACTGAGCATGAGGTAATACCTGCATAAGTTTACCCACGCCACCAGCATGATCTAAATGAACATGTGTTGGCATCACATATTTTACCGCTGTTGTGTCTAAGCCTTGGCTAAGCAAAAAATCAAGAATAAATGGTACAGTATCTTTTGTACCAGTTTCGATAATTCCAACCTCACCGTTATCAACCAGAATATAACATGCCGCCATTTCTGCTCTTTGGTGTGCGGTATCAAGCAGATGTATTCCCCAACCTAAATCTTGTGCCATTAAATCACTCATCATTTTTGTAAAGGCTCACTATGCCCAAATATCGATTGAAACTCTATGTTAAAAATACCGGCCCTTTTAATAGAGCTGATTAGCCGATGGGCCTATATTTAAAAAAAACATAAGATTTTACCGCAAAATGGCGCACTATATCCAAGAACGACTGTAAAAATTAAGGTTTTCACCTATAACTAAAAGATAGATAGGGAAATTCTAATGTCACAGACTATTACACTCGACAATCAAACGTTACGCCATGACATCATTTGGCCCATGGTCGTACTATGTATCTGTTTATTACTCATTAGCTCACTTGCTGTTCAACAGGTCTCTTCTCATTCCGAGAACAAAACAGAAAGCCTGTCACAAGCCCAAAAAGAAAAAAGGGAATTAAAGAAAGCGATTGATGCTGTATATGTTGAACAACTTAAGACAATAACGGCGCAAAAAGAACAACATATTCAACAATTCCTAACTCAACTTAATAAACAACTATTAACACTAGCTAATTCATCCATGAGCCAAGTGGCATCACAAGCATTTAATGTGACTTATCATAGTTATTTAAATGAAAGAGCCCCCCTTGATATCGATATAAATAAAACACTTGAACAACATTATAAAAACACAAATGAGTCTGCATATCTCAATGAATTAGGACAAGTTTTACAATATGATTTTATTATCAATAATGACAATTTAAATAAAGAAGTACTAAACGAGTCTAAAGGTGGCGCAAGCTATAATCGAGTCCATGGTTTATATCACCCAATATACCGAAACTATATCGAGCAATTTCCATTTGATGATCTATACATCATAAATGCCGTATCGGGTGATGTCATTTACAGTGTTAAAAAAGACACCGAGTTTGCTAATAATTTATGGTTAGAATCCGCATCTAAATCAAGCTTGGCAATCAGCTTTAAACATGCATTAGAATTAAAACCAGGGCAAAGTTTATTTAGTGAATTCGTCAATTACCCCACTTCAAATAAAAGTTCTAGTGCCTTTTTAGCCACACCAATTACCAGTCAAGATCCTGCTAAGAAAGCAATTGAAGCCGTATTAATCATGCGTTTACCTGCAACAGCATTCTCATCAATTTTAAATGTTAAAGGTTCAGATAATACTCAAATTTATATGAGTAATAAAAGCCAGTCCATTTGGGTTTCAAGCTCACCTGTAACAAACGAAAAACAAACTAAATTAAGTCTATTAACAAGTGAGAGCAGCCAGTCAAAAGCAGATAATAGCGAAGAAAATCAAAGCAATATTAACTACACAAACTATCAACCAATTAAACTATTTGGATTAGACTGGTATATTTATGGTGAACTCCTAAATATCAACAAATCATTGACGCGCCCTTCAAAATCAGAAAGCAGTGACACAATATCTCCGCCGGCTAATGCATTTAAAAACCTTTGGATAGGTATATTTACCAGCTATGCTATCGCCTTCGTAATTTGTGTTGGGTTTGGACTTGGAATATTTAACTTTTTATACCGAAACAAAGGGTTTAAAATTTCAGATCATATTAAAAACAAAAACATAGTCGATGAATTTAATTCTCTTGATTTTAAAAAGTTAGATTCTATTAAGAGTGTCAATCGAGAATTGTCGATCGGAACACTACACCCTATCATTTCATCTATAAAAAAACCGATAGATGTTATAGAAGAAAAGATCCAAACGCTAAATCAGAAAAAAGACGATTTAGATCATTTTCTATCGTCATACACCCAAGAAGATACTCCCTCAGATACGACTTTTGTTGAAATTAACCAAACAATTGATGACTTAAAACAAGCCTATTCTACCAATATTGAAGAAAGTCAGAATAATGAGTCCATTAAAACATTCGATTCCCTTTCACAAAAAAGTCACACTCTTTTAGATAATAGCCAGCAACAAGTTAAACAATTAAGTGAAGTACTACAGAACGCAAGTCAGGAAGTTAATAACCTTGCAAATAGCAGTAGCAACATTGTTAGTGCTCTTGACACCATTGCTAGTATTGCTGATCAAACTAATTTACTGGCGCTTAACGCAGCAATTGAAGCCGCTAGAGCTGGCGAAATGGGGCGCGGATTTGCCGTAGTTGCAGATGAAGTACGAGCACTTGCCAATCGAACCCACGAAAGTACCAATGAAATAAAAACTGTAATCGATCAACTAAACAAAGATTCAAAAAGTTCAGTGTTAGCCATGAATGAAGCGAATGCATTAATTCAAAATAGTGAAGGGTTATCCGAACAAATTGCAGATATTTTTAAAGAGCTTGAAGCCGTTATAAAAGTGAAGCAAAATTTAGATGAGCAAACACCCCTATTTGATTCAATTAAAGGCAAACTTCAAGCCCTAAAAGAACAAGCCAACCAACAAACAGCTCTTTTAAATACAACTCAAGCGTTTAGTTTGTCTCTCGAAGAATCTAAAAACGCCATAACTAATAGTCTTACTCAATTCAAATGGTAAACTCACAGGGCTGAATCATCAAATATACCCTACTTAAATAATGAGCACGTGTAATAACCTGTGCTCCTTATATCTTATTTTTCACTAAAATATATATCGCCATAATAAGCTATTGCCTTACCTTTACTGTCGTCAGTATCTGTCATGATGGCAACTACATCAATATAACGATATGCGTCTTCATTCTCCTTCTGAGAGCCTTTATCACCATATAGGGCTATCATATCTTCAAATACATTGCGTTTTTCACTTACCCATTGATTCAAAGGATCATTAGCTGAACGCACAGCTAACATTCGAGCGTTGCTTCCAGCATAGGCATTATCCCATTTTGCACCTGTGGCTTGATTACTTGACCATACATAATTAAGCGCTTTTGTTTTCCATATAAAAAATCCACCGCTTTTCACAAGGTATAATCTGGCAACATAGTCATCACCCTTTTTCTTTGTTTCATCTAAACCACTTAGATAATTCTCTATACGCCACGACCAATTAATAAATGGTGTCTTTTTTAAGTCGATCCTAAGTTCTTTTGCAATTCCAGAGGCGGATTGGTCCGCGACCGCCTTCAAAACCGTTTTCTGATCTAAATCCACGAGGCTATATTTGGTTTCACCCACAAACGATTTATTTTGCCATTTATTAAGAGGCTCATGAGAAAAGTCGGCAATGATTAAATCATCCGAATAAACAGAGGTACTGAAGAAAAGGAGAAAAAAATAAGGAAATTTTTGAAACAACATAGTGGATCTCGCTCTTAAATACATAGCTAAGAACAAGATAGTAAAGAAAGGTTCAGAAGATGCCTAGCGAATCAATACTTCTTTCAAGTTTTGTAGGGTTAATAATGACTCTTCACTGTGGGAGGTTAAATTGCTTTGTAAAATATGAACAACCCCTCTTAACTCATAATCATCTGCGAAAGCTTGTTCCATTAAAGGTAGGAGCTCTAATGCTTGTGCATATTGCCCCCTTTTTACGTATTGTTCCATCTGCGAAATCATGAGTGTCCCTTTTTCACATTCACAGATTTAAAAATAGCGGGTGATTAAAGATTATGCAACCTATTTTGATCAATTAGCGTCCTAAATTAAGACTAAACGACTTATTTTTACTGAAACCCCGTTATAAAGAACCTTAGTTTCATGATCAAAACAAAAACCCAGCGAATAATATAGACTCATAGCCGCTTGATTAGACGTCACAACCTGTAAATAAACAGGTCTTTTCATCTTGTTTAAAGCAAATAGTAGTAGTGATCTCCCTAGTCCTGTTCCTCTCGCTTCACTTAATACGTTCAGTCCAACAATCTCTTGCTCATTAAAAGCAACGTATCCTAAAGGGTTGGAATCACCGGAAAAGTAAATAGATGAGTCTAAAAGCGCCTTTTTTCTCACCTCATCTGAGACCAGAGGCACCAATTGAAACTGTGCGCCTTCGTATATCAGCTCATCCAACTTACAGGCATCATAAATAGAAGCCAATTGATGAAAGTATTCTGAATAATATGGATAAATTTTGTTACGCATATACCAAATTAACGAATAGTGGGTCGATTTAATAAAAAGAAGCTAGAAAAATAAAATGTTTTAGAATACTTGACTGATCTATGGGCCAAGTATTATTAAAGAAAATTTAAAAGCCGCTATTATCGATAGACAAATCACCTAACTCAACTGAATTGGTATTCAGTATTTTTGCAAGCCGTACGCAGTGATCTGCAAAATCATCAATATCCACATGTGCATATTTCCAATCTCGGATATTAAAATCTTGGATGATAGTACTCACATGGGAGGATATGGCTAAATTCCCTTTCATATAAACGGCTAAATCATTTAAAAATGATAACCGAACATCGACCACACGCTCAAAATTTTCTTCAGTCATGGTTCTAAATTCCATAGCTATAAAATAATACCAAGGTTTAAAGATGCGGCCTAAATATATATAAATCCGAATAGTTAAGATCAAACGTTGCTCGTGGTCCAAATCAAGTGTAATACCACGCTGAGATGAGGAATGCGCAATGAAACTGACGCCCTCGATAATCATACTTTCTAATCGCTCTTTACTACCAAAACAATTATATAAGCTCCCCATACTAATTCCGGTTTCTTTTTGCAGGTCTCGAACCGTCATTTTCGAAAAACTCATTTTTCTTGATAGCTTAAATGTGGCCTCTAGAATTAGTGTCAAATTATGCTTAATAAACGAAGCCTGTTTGACGGATATTCCAGAGTGGTACTTAGCAATAAGGTGATCAATAATGTCCTCTTGGGAAAGAGGAAATCTCTTAGCATAATTTGAGTAATTTAAGTCAGATATCATTGTATTTTTATTATTATGAACTTGGCACGCCAAGCTTCTTCCTAGTGTCAGAACCATAGCTGACATTCTAAGCAAATTTGATCACTAAATCATCCAAATAATCCGACTTCTCTTTTATAATCTTCGCCATTTTAAAGCAATGCTCGGCAAACTGATCAACGCTCACATTTTGGTATTTCCAGCCTCGCAAATAATAATCATGTACCAGTAAACTGATATCAGAGGCTAAAATATGGCTACCATTCATATAATGGGAAAAATCCTTAAAATAATTCTTTTGAATATTTTGCAATCTTTCAATGTTTTCAGGGAGAAAACTACCTGCTTCTTTGAAGACTAATTTATACCACTGATCAAAATACTGACTAACGTATAAGTGTCCTTTAACCGCTAGTTCTAAATTAAGCTTACCTGATTGCCTATCTTTATTTAGCAACCTGTTAGAGTAATCCGAAATATACTCAATTGCCTCAAGAAGCATGCTTTCTAATACTGACTTCGCTGTAAAGTACTTATAAAGGCTGCCCATACTAAGCCCTGTTTCCTTTTGTAGCTCTCGTACGGTTACCTTGTTATAGCCCATAGACTTTGACAGTTTTGCAGTAGCATCAAAGATAAGGGTTAAATTATGCTTAGCAAGGGTCTTTTGTTTAATGGTATTGGTAGGGAAATACACTTCAACAATGTGATTAAGCACATCGTCATGAGTTAATTTATAAAACTGTAGGAAGTATTTATAACTTAATGGTTGATTCATATTAGGCATAACGCATTTAGAATATATTTAGCTAGAACTCAAATCCGACAAAATAAGCCACCAGCATTTAAGTGTCGTATTATACCACAATCAAGCTCACTAGAAATGACTGAAATTCATACACTAATATTATATAGACTACATTTAATGAATCTGCATTGAAGCATAAGCCTTACTGATTGATACAAAAAAACGAAATAGAATTAACCCTAAGCCACTCAATAGATATCTAGAACGCTGTTATCTAAAGGCTCGCTGCTGTGTTGAGGTATCATTATATGGTGAGGATACATTCAGTATTCTGACACTTGTTGTTCCTGACTTACAAGATTTTTATTGTCAGATAACAATAGAGCGTAAGGCACAATTCCCACATCATTGTACTGTAAGACTGCTTAAACAAAAGCTCAGTAGTGCTCATTGATAACAAATAAACTAAACACCGCTTGTACAATGAATATCAACTATTTACTAGATGAAACGTTCTACTGCTACACTAATACAGCCAAGTTCACCACGGAACTCCTGCTAACTGGTAGATAAACCGAACTGATAATCTTTAAATTATAACCAGTTAAGCGTATAGAAAACCCCTTGTTTTAATAAAATAAAAGGGTTGTTGTTTATACCCTAACAATTTATCGCTACAATTCCTTTACTCTTGCTTGTAGCTATTCTATGAAAATCTCTAAAACCATCAAAAAACTAAACGACCGGCTCAACTTAGCGGTGAAATCAATAGCAACCCAAGCTAAAGAAGAATTCAATGGCCTGCATGATGTCACTCATACAATCCAATTTGATTTATTTCCGGGCAGTTTATTAGTGACATTCATGTTTGAAACCCATGATGACTTAGATAAAGCCATATCATCACAAAAACGCTATCAAAAACGCTTACAAACGCTACTACTTAAACAAGGAGTACGCTTAAAAGAGCCAAAGCACAACCTAACCTTTACCGTATTAGAAAAGTCAGCACTGTAAAATCAAAAAAACCAGCTATAAGCTGGTTTCTTTTACATAAGCAACCTTAAAACGGCACATCGTCATCAAACCCTTGCTCAGGGAATGGATCATCTTGTGGGCTGAATTGCGGCTCAGAAGCTCCTAGACCCTCAACACGCCAAGCCTGTAAGCTATTAAAGCACTTCTCTGGCTTACCCGGTGGATTCCAAAGACGGCCAGACAGATTAAAATGCACGTTTATCTCATCACCCATTTGAAAGTGATCCATCAAAGCACATTTATCTTTAATCAGCTCAAGTGCAATATAATTAGGATATTCAGGATTTTCGCCATCACCTGTTAACTTAATGACAAACTCACGCTTAGTGAATCCGTTTGAACCGTATTCCGTTGTGGCACCAATAGAGTGGATAACCCCTTGGGCCTCAAAACTTTTAGACATACTTAAACCTACCTAGATATTCATGCGCTGGCATGATATCAGGTTTAGTTAATACGATTAAGTCAGCTTCTAATTAATGCGTTATAAACCACTTAGACAAGGTGAACTCCATAGGTGCCCTAGGTAAAAAACGCCCTGTAATGATGTCTGATGCCTCGTTAGGCAATTGACTAAATGTTTGCTTAGCCTTAAAAAAATCTAAGTATTTATCCGCCACAAAGTTGATAGATTTCATTCCAGACTGGCTTGAAAAAGCGATTTGATTATCTTTTAAGGAGTACAGTTTTATGCCTTTTAGACTTAAGGAGCCAGGAATAAGCAACAAATTTTGCTCAATGATCTGATCCCCTAATGCTCGGTTATCCTGCCACCACTGAACCCCTTTAAACCATGCAGAAACAAACTTTTTTAAAGCCTCGGGGTGATGCTTTATAAATTGGCCATTTGCCAGTAACGCATCTGGAATTAAATTTGGTGTTTCGCCACTATCAAACACCACCTGAGCCCCATAGTATTTGGTAATATCAGACACATATGGCTCCCACGTATGAACAATATCGGCTTTTCCGCTTCTCAAATATTCCATGGCTTGTGACGCCTCTTGCTGAACTAAAACCACATCTTGAGGAAAGTAACCGCTTCTTTTTAGAAACTCACGAACAAACAGCTCACCAAAGCCCTGTAAATTCGTGCCAATTTTCACTTTGTGGCCAGGCTTTGGAAGTGGCCCTTTTCTCAAAAGAGCATCACCGCCATTAGATTGATCTGTAATCATCACCACCCGAAAATCGCTATCCTTCTCATATAAAGCAAAGGCATCACCCATGGCAACACATAATAGATCAATACGATGCTCGCTAAACATGTTAAGCAAATTATTGGTTTCTTCAGGTAGAACATAGCTTACATCTAGATCGGCCTCAGAAAAGAAGCCCTGATGTTTAGCAATGATGATGGGGTAATAACCAGGCCAAAGGTCAATACCCACTTTTATTGACGTTTTAGCAAGGCTTAAAGAAGGTTGTACTAAGGTAAGACTCAATACTACAAGAAGCAACCGCCTCATTAACGATTTCACCATGGTCCACCTACTGCTTAATGATCCCCATTAATCTAAGTATAGGTAAGAATCCGCCAACTGCTTGTTTCAAAATGTAATGTTTTGTTTAAAGCTAAACACCACAGATATAAAAAAACCCGCCAAAGGCGGGTTTAAAATACTCGAATCGAAGGGAGTATATTCGGTTTAGGCTTCTTGCACGCCAAAGATAGCACTTGCATTTAAGCCTTGTTTTTCCATAATTTCACGCATGCGTTTCAATGCTTCTACTTGAATTTGGCGAACTCGTTCACGGGTTAAGCCAATTTCATGACCCACTTCTTCTAGGGTACTGGTTTCATAGCCACGCAAGCCGAATCGACGAGCGATGACCTCACGCTGCTTTTCAGTTAAATCGTCTAGCCACTGGTCTAGGCTGGTACTGATATCATCATCTTGAAGTACCTGACAAGGGTCCGTTAAGGTTTCATCTGCAATGGTATCCAATACCGATTTTTCTGAGTTATAACCTAACGGTGAGTCCACAGAAGTCACACGTTCGTTTAAACCCAACATGCGCTTAACATCGTTTACTGGCTTCTCTAAAAGCTCAGCTATTTCCTCTGCTGAAGGTTCGTGGTCCAGTTTTTGGGTTAATTCACGGGCAGCACGTAAATAAACGTTTAATTCTTTCACCACATGAATCGGTAAACGGATTGTACGAGTTTGATTCATGATGGCTCGTTCGATAGTTTGACGAATCCACCAAGTGG